>NZ_FMHT01000003.1:638000-957000 GCF_900091585.1 Micromonospora nigra
GACCCCGGCCCCGGCGACGAAGATCTCGCCCCGCATGCCGGGCGGTACCGGCATCAACCGCTCGTCGAGCAGGTAGATCCGCAGGTCGGGCAGGGGAC
The DNA here is from genome assembly GCF_900091585.1 of Micromonospora nigra. Lineage (NCBI taxonomy): Bacteria > Bacillati > Actinomycetota > Actinomycetes > Micromonosporales > Micromonosporaceae > Micromonospora > Micromonospora nigra. The sequence continues at coordinate 638,099 of NZ_FMHT01000003.1, forward strand.
GGCCGACGTTGCTGCGGATCCCGCTGGTCAGGTCCGCGCGGGTGATCCGGCGGTAGGTGGAGTGCACGGTGGTCTCGGTGATCCCGTACATGTTGACCAGTCGGGGCGCGTCGTCGCCGTACCGGTCGATCCAGGGAGCCAGGGTCGGCACGTCGAGGTACTCGCCGGCGAAGATGACGTGGCGCAGGGGCAGCCGGGGGGCCTGGTCGGCCAGGGCCGGGACCATGAACTGGCGGAACGCCGAGGGGGTCTGGCTGAGCACGGTGACCTGCTCGGCGGCGAGCAACTCCAGCAACGCCTCGGGGTCGCGGACGGCGTCGTGCGGGACGACGACCAGGCGGGCACCGTGGCCGAAGGCCCCCCACATCTCGAACACCGACACGTCGAAGGCGTACGAGTGGAACATGCTCCAGGCGTCGTCGGCCGAGAGGTCCATCAGGGTGCCCGCGCCGGTGACCAGCCGGACCACGTTGGCGTGGGTGACCAGCACCCCCTTCGGGCGTCCGGTCGACCCCGACGTGTAGATCAGGTAGGCGACGGAGTCGGGTTCGGGGCCGTCGGCCGGCGCGTCGGCCGGCCGGGCGTCGATCGCGGCGGCGTCGGTGTCCAGGTTGACCACCGGGCCGGCGAACTCGGGCGCGGAGCCGTTCACCGCGTCGTGGGTGACCAGCGCCGACACCTCGGCGTCGGCGAGGATGTAACGCATCCGTTCGGCGGGGTGGCCCAGGTCCAGCGGCACGTACGCCGCACCCGAGGTGAGCACCCCGAGGATGGCGACCACCGTGTCGAGGGACCGTTGCAGGCACAGGCCCACCCGGTCGCCGGGTCGTACGCCCACCGACCGCAGGTGCTGGGCGAGCCGGTTGGCCCGGGTGGCCACCTGGGCGTAGCTGAGCTGCTGTCCCTCGCAGACCACTGCCACGGCGTCGGGGTTCGCGGCGGCGCGTTGCGCGAAGAGCTGGGGCAACGCCGGGGCGGAGGGCTGCGGTTCCGTCCGGTTCCAGTCGAGCAGCAGTTCCCGCCACTGCCCGATCGGCATGATGTCCATGTCGCCCAGCCGCAGCTCCGGGTAGAGAGCCATGTTCTCCAAGGTGGCGCAGAACTGGGTGACCAGCCGGCGCATCGCCGTCTCGGTGAACCGGGTCTGGTCGTAGACCAGCCGGGGTACGGGCATCGCCTCGCCCGGCATCACGATCATGGTGATCGGGAAGTGGGGCCGGCCGTCGTACGTCGACTCGACCAGCTCGACCTCGTGCAGGGTCATCTCGGGCACCGGGACGTTCTCGAAGGCCAGGTCGATCTCGAACAGGGGCCGGTTGCCCGGCAGGTCGGCCAGCCGTCGCAGGTCGGTCAGCGAGATGTCGGCGTGCTCGCGGGCCTGGGCCATGCCGTTCTGCAGCTCGCGCAGCCACGGGATCAGTTCCGCGTCGTCGGTGACCCGGGCCCGCACCGGCATGGTGGCCAGCATCGGTCCCATGATCCGTTCGCTGCCGGTCAGCGTCGCCGGCCGCTGGGTGCCGGTGGAGCCGACCAGCACGTCGTCCCGCCCCAGGTACCGGCTGAGCACGATCATCCAGGCACCCTGCATCACGGTGTTGAGGGTCAGGCCGTGCTCGCGACCGAAGTCGGTCAGGGCGGGGATCTGGTCCAGCAGTTCCGGGGTGGGCAGCACCGCGTGGGTGGGCTCGCCCGGGGCCAGCGGCCCGACCGGCGCCGAGCCGATCTCCAGGGCGTCGGACGCCCGGTGGCCGGCGAGGTACTCCCGCCAGAACTTCTCGGTCTCCGACCGGTCCTGCCGGGCCCACCAGGCCAGGTACGCGCGGTAGGGGCGCGACGGCGGCAGGTCCGCCGGTCGGCCCGTGGCGTGGGCGTTGTAGAGCGCGGTCAGCTCGGCGAAGGCCAGACCGAACGACCAGCCGTCCATCAGCAGGTGGGAGAAGCTCCAGAAGAACTCCCACTCGGTGTCGGCGAAGCGGATCAGGCGACCGCGCATCAGCGGGGCGGTGGCGTAGTCGAAGCCGCTCATCCGGTCGTCGTGGACGAACCGGGCGTACCGGTCGCGCTGTTCCTGCGGGTCGGCGTCGCGCCAGTCGAGCACCTCGATCGGGAACGGGGCGTCGCGGTGCACCACCTGGAGCGCCTTGTCGACACCCTCCCAGTGGAAACTGGTCCGCAGCACGGCGTGGCGATCCACGATGGCCTGCCATGCCGCCCGGTACGCCTCGACGTCGAGCCGGCCCCGCATCCGCATCGTGACCTGTTCCAGATAGATGCCGCTGCCCGGCGAGTACAGGTTGTGGAACAGCAGTCCCTCCTGGATCGGGGACAGCTCGTAGACGTCCTCGATGCCGTCGTGCTCCATCACTCACTCCTCCCGGGCCGTGTCGTACCGGCACCCGTCTGGTCTGTTTGTGGTGTTGCCTGCCGCAGCCGGTCGAGCCGCTCGACGAGGTCGACCAGCAGCGTCCGCAGGGCGACGACCTGGCCGGTCTCGGCGGCGGCCCTCGCCACGTCCGCGACGACCCCGGCCAGGTCGGACCGCGTGGCCGGCCCGGCCGTGGCGGGGGCGGGGCGTTCGATCCAGTGCCGCTGACGCTGGAACGGGTAGGTCGGCAGTGCCACCCGACGGCGGACGCCGGACGGGTGCATGGCCTCGAAGTGGGGGGTGGCGCCGGCCGTCCAGAGCTGACCGACGGCCCCCATTAGGGCCTCCCGCCCGCTGGTCCGGTCAGCTGCCGCGGGCATCGTGGCCACCACCGGCACGCGGTCGGCGGCCTGGCCGACCAGCGACGCGAGCGACGCGCCGGGGCCGACCTCGACCAGGAGCCGGCCCGGCGGCTCGACGAGCTGACGGGCGACGTCGGCGAACCGGACCGGCCGGCCGAGCTGGCGCAGCCAGTGTGCGGGCTCGGTGGCCTCGTCGGCGCTGACCGGGCGACCGCTGACCGTGCTCACCCACCAGGTCCGGGGTGGCCGCGGGGTGAGGTCGGACAACTCGGCCGCCAATCCGGGCAGCAGGGGCGCCACGCCGACCGGGTCCGGGGCCGGCGGGGCGGCCAGCCGGTGGCAGCGCACGTAGAGCTGGGACAGCTGCCGTTCCAGCAGCCGCACGTCCGCCTCGGGACCGGTGACCACGCAACGTTCCGGAGCGTCGAGCGCCACCAGGTGCACCGCTGGGGGAAGCTGACCGGCGAGTTCGGCCTCGGGCAGGTCGACGGCCATCGTGGCCTGCGGCGGCAGCTGGGCCACCAACCGTCCCTGGGCGACGGCCAGGCGCAGCGCCTCGGCCGGCTCGAGCGTCCCGGCCACGGTCGCGGCGGTGATCTCGCCGGCGCCGTATCCGGCGACGGTGTCCGGGGTCAGCCCCCAGGCGGCGAGCAGCCGGACCAGCGCGTACTCCAGCACGAACAGCGCCGGGCGGATCACCTCCGGCCCGGGCCGGCCGGTCGGCGCACCGACCAGCAGTTCGCGTACGTGGGGGGCGAGCGGGCCGGGAAGCGCCGCCACGCAGGCGTCGACCTCGGCGCGGAAGACCGGCTCGGTGTCGTACAGGTCCCGGCCCATCCCCGGGTAGGCGCTCGCCTCTCCGGGGAAGAGGAAGACCAGCCGCCGCCGGTCCTCCGGAACGGCCTCCGGGCCTGTCCCGCGCCGGTGGGCGGTGAGGGCCTCCACGGCCGCGTCCACGGAGTCGGCGAGCAGCGCCACGCGGTACCGCATCGACTGCCGGCCCACCTGGAGGGTCCAGGCGGTGTCGGCCAGCGGCGGGGGTTCGGGCGCCCGCAGGGCGTCGGCGAGCCGGCCGGCAGCCAGTTCCAGGGCCTGCGGGGTACGCGCCGAGAGCGTGATCAGGTGTGGTCCCGGACCGGCCGGCGGCCGGGCCTCCGGCGCGGGCGCCTCCTCCAACACCACGTGGGCGTTGGTGCCGCCCACCCCGAAGGAGGAGACCCCGATCCGGCGGGGGCCGTCGGTCGCCGGCCAGTCCCGCAGCTCGGTGTTGACGAAGAACGGGGTCGCGGCGAAGTCGATCTCCGGGTTGGGCTTGTCGAAGTGCAGGCTCGGCACGAGTTGCCGGTGTCGAAGCTGGAGGATCGCCTTGATCAGCCCGGCCACCCCGGCTGCCGCGTCCAGGTGACCGATGTTCGACTTGACGGAGCCGAGCGCGCAGTAGCCGGTGCGGCGGGTCCGCGCGGCGAACGCCCGGGTCAGCGCGGCGACCTCGATCGGGTCGCCGAGCGGCGTGGCGGTGCCGTGCGCCTCCACCGCGGTGACGGTCGCCGGGTCGACGCCGGCCAGGCCGAGCGCCGTGGCGACCGCGCGGGCCTGCCCGTCCACCCCCGGGGCGGTGTAGCCCACCTTCGCCCCGCCGTCGTTGGTGACCGCGCTGCCACGCACCAGGGCCAGCACCCGGTCACCGTCGGCGACCGCGTCGGGCAGCCGTTTCAGCACCACGACGCCGGCCCCGCTGCCGAACACGGTGCCGGTGGCACCGGCGTCGAACGGGCGGCAGCGGCCGTCGACGGACAGGATCGACCCGTCCCGCCACAGGTAGCCGTGCCGCTGCGGCAGCCGCACCGCGACCCCTCCGGCGAGGGCCACGTCGCAGTCCCCGTCGAGCAGGGCACGCGCCGCCAGGTGCACCGCCACCAGCGAGGACGAACAGGCCGTCTGCACGGTCACCGCCGGGCCGCCCAGTCCCAGCCGGTACGCCACCCGGCTGGTCAGGTAGTCCTTGTCGTTGCCGACCACCAGGTCGAGGTCGTCGGTGTCGACCGGGGTGCCGCCGCCGGCGAGCAGGTGGTGGATCAGGTAGCTGGGCAGGCCCGCTCCGGCGTACACCCCGACCAGGCCCGGTACCGCACCGGGTGGGTATCCGGCGTCCTCCACCGCCTCCCACGCGCACTCCAGGAGGATCCGGTGCTGCGGGTCGATCCGGGCGGCGTTGTGGGGCGGGTAGCCGAAGAGGTCCGCGTCGAACTCCTCGATCCCGGGCAGGGTCGCGGCGGCCCGCACGTAGTGCGGATCCGCCAGTGTCCGCGGGTCGACCCCCGCCCGGCGCAGCGTCGCGTCGTCGAGCTGGCTGATCGACTCGGTGCCGTCGCGCAGGTTGCGCCAGAACCGGTCGACGTCCGGCGCGCCGGGAAAGCGCCCGGCCATGCCGACCACCGCGATGGCCGCGCCACCCTCCCCGGTCAGGTCGCTCACCTCGGCCGCACCGCAGCCGGCGACAGGGTCGACGCCACGCCGCAGCGGTGCCGCCGGACGAGGGTCCTCGGCGTCTCGGTCATCAGGTTCCTCCCGCCGTGCTGGTCGCTGTCGGCTCCCGCCGCGGGAGCCCGCCCGTGACACCCGTTCGGGTCCGTCGCCGTCGATCACGTTGCCAACTACGTCCTGCCGCAGCCGCCCTCCAACGGAGACTCCGCCCGGCTACCTCGCCGGAGGGCCCGCCCGGCGGTGCCCGAACGGCTACCCGGACGGGCCGGGCTCACAGCCGCGTCCGCAGTTCCCACAGGTCGGGGAAGAAGCGTTCGTCCCGGCGCGAACGGAGGTGGTTGACGCCACTGGAGCCGCCGGTGCCCGCCTTGTGACCGATGAGGCGTTCCACCGCGAGCGCGTGCCGCATGCGCCACATGGCCCAGGCCTCGTCGTGGTCGAGCAGCGCCTCGGCGACCTCCAGCACGTCGCTGTCCGGCCGGCCACCGCGCAGCAGTCGTACCGGATCGGCGATCCCCCGGCGGCGCAACAGGTGACGGAAGGCGTCGGCGAGGCTGGGCTCGCGCAGCCTGCGGTCCAGCCGGGCACGGTCGGTGCCGCCGGCCGTGGTGATCCCGGCGTGGCCCCGGCCGCGCAGCCCGGAGACGTACTCGATCTCCCGGAACCGGACGGACTGGAACCCGCTCGCGCTGCCGAGGTACGGACGCAGGCTGACGAAGCCACCCGGGCTGATCGTGCCCAGCGTGTCGAGTTGGCTGACCAGGAGCCGGTCCACGCCACCGACCCGGCGCAACCGGTAGAGGGCGTCGGGTACGGCGCCGGCGAACAGGTCCGCCCGGGCGGCGACGAGTTCGTGCACGATCAGTTCGAACCAGATTTCGAACGCCTGGTGCACCAGGACGAAGAAGCGTCCGTCCGGGTGGTCGGGCACCTCCCGGGTGGCCGCGAGCAGCGCGTCGAGGTGCAGGAAGCCGCCGTAGTCACCGCCGGACGGGCGGTGCGGCCCGACCACCGCCGGCTCGACGCCGTGGTCCTGGTCAGTGGTCATCGCGGTTTCGCCACCTCTCCGCCGGGTCAGCGACGCTGACACTGGCACCTGCGGGGAATCTCCCAGCGGCTGACCAACCCGGGAATCCACCAACGCCTACGACGATCGGGGCCCATGCGCGCGGCCCGGTCGGCCCGCCCGATGAGGCGCCACCGGTGATCAGAGGCCCGACAGGTGCACGCCACCACCGTGCGTCGAGGGTGGGCCGGTCGGGTCGGCCCGGACACCGGGGGTCAGCGGTAGACCCGACGGACCCTCGGGCCGACCCGGGTGAGCAGTTCGTTGGGGATGGTGCCGGCCGCCCGCGCCCAGTCGACCAGGGTGGGTTCCCCGGCCGTGCCGGGCCCGAACAGCACCACCTCGTCGCCGGCCACCACCGACGCGTCCGGCACGTCGACCACGAACTGGTCCATGCACACCCGGCCACTGATCCGACGTCGCCGGCCGGCGAGCAGCACACTGCCCCGGTTGCCCACCGACCGGGGCACACCGTCGGCGTACCCGGCGGCGACCAGGGCCAGGGTCGTCTGCCCCGTCGTGACGTACTCGTGTCCGTAGGAGACCGGGGTGCCGGCCGGGACCTGTCGGGCCAGGACGACCGGCGCCCGCAGGGTCATCGCCGGCACCAGGTCGACCGGCGGTGGCACCGGCAACGGGTTGATCCCGAAGACCGCGATGCCCGGGCGGATCAGGTCGTACGCGGCGGCCGGCACGGCGAGCGCGGCAGCGGAGTTCGCCAGGTGCCGCAGCCGGGGCGCCACACCGTGCGCGGCGGCGACGTCCAGAGCGTCCGCGAAGGCCGCCAACTGCCGGTCGGTGGACGGGTGCCCCGGCTGGTCGGCGTTGGCCAGGTGGCTCCACACCCCGACGACGTCCAGCTCGTCGCCGGCGAACTTGCCGGCCGCCAGGACCAGCTCCGGCCATCGGGCGGCGGTGGCACCGGCCCGCGCGCAGCCGGTGTCCACCTTGAGGTGCACCCGGGCCTGCCGCCCGGTGAGCCGGACGGCGGCCAGGACGTCGTCGAGCACCCACCGGTCGGAGATCGAGAGGTCCACTCCGGCCCGGATCGCGGCGGCGAGGTCGTCGCCGGGGCGTGGCAGCCAGCACAGCACGGGGACGGTGATCCCGGCCGCCCGCAGCGTCAGCGCCTCGGGCAGATAGGCCACGCCCAGCCAGGTGGCGCCGCCGGCGAGGGCGGCCCGGGCACCGGGCACCAGACCGTGACCGTAGGCGTCGGCCTTGACCACCGCCATCAACTCGACGGCCCGCAGCCGGCGGAGCGCGGAGACGTTGTGGGCGATGGCCGCCAGATCGACCTCCGCTTCGCACCCGACCATCCGCCGAGTGTGCCGGTCACCCCGAGTCGGCCACAGTGCCTGATCGGGCCGTCCGGTGTGGCGCTCCGCGAGGGGTGGGGCACGGCGGCGCGGGCGGGGCATGGCGCGTTCAGTCACTTCCGTAGGGCCTGGTCGGGTACGCCGACCGCGATGGTCGACCGGTGGCGGCGAAATGAGTCCCTGGTCCGGGGGGCCCGGGGCCGCCGCGTCGCGCCTAGCGTCCCTTGCGCAGGTTCCGCGCCGACCGAGGAGCGGGACGAGACCGAGTATCCGCGTGTGGCAGACCGCTGGGAGTCGTGGCATGGACGAACAACAGGCGTTGGAGCTGGTCATCCGGCTGGTGGCCCGCGGCCGGGGGGTCGACGAGCGAGCCCTGGGCCCGGAGACGGATCTGGTGAACGACCTCGGCTTCGACTCACTCGACGCCTCGGAGCTGCTCGCCGCCCTGCACACCGAAACCGGCACCCACGTGCCGATGACCGACCTGTCGGACCTGCGCACCGTCGCAGACGTCGGACGCGCGTTGACGAAGCAGGAGGCCGCCTCGTGATCACTTCCACCGGTCGACGTATCGACCCCGAGGACCCGGTGTGGATGCTCAACCAGTACCGCGCCGCCGAGGTGCACGGCGCCGGTGCCATCATGCGGATGGCGCGGCTGGCCGACACCGCGAAGCTGCGCAGCGACCTCTCCCGCCACCTGCGGGACGAGGCGGTGCACGCCTGGCTGTGGACCAAGGCCATCGAGGAACTCGGTGGCGAGGTGGTCGACGTCCCCCAGCCCTACCAGGCCCGACTGTCGGCGCACTTCGGCATCCCGAAGACCCTCACCGACATGCTGGCGCTGACCCTGGCCTCCGAGAAGCGCGGCCTGGCCGAGTACGAGCTGCACGTCGGTCAGGACGACCTGCCGCAGGCGATCCGGCGGCCGATGAAGGCGATCATCCGGGACGAGGCCTGGCACGTGTCCTACATCGAGGAGGCGCTGCAGGAGCGGGCCCGCGAGGACAAGCGGATCGACGAGATCATCGCCCGGGCCGAGCAGGCCGACGTGCTGGCGGTCGCGGAACTGGAAGCCGAAGCGGCGACCGCCGGCGGATAGCGGAGCGACGACCGCCGGCGGGATGGCACGGCATCGCCGACCCGCGACCCGACCGCCGCTCGCGCCGGCCCCGTTGTGGGGCCGGCGGGCCGGCGGTACCCCCGTGAGAGAACACGATTGGCGAGGACTGCCGATGACCCAGCTCGACCTCCCCTCCGCCCCGCTGGTCACCTGGCCCGCCAGCTACGCCACCGACCCGGGGCTCTGCCTCGAAGAGATCGTCCGACCCTACGGCTCGACGGCGACGGTGAGCTTCATCGACGCCGACGGCAGCCGGGACTCGGTGACCTACGACGTGCTGGCCCGCCGGATCGCGACGGCGGCGGCCCGGCTGCGCGGGGCGGGCGTGCGGGTCGGTGATCCGGTCGCCATGACCCTGACCAACGACCTGCCCGCGGTGGTGGCCGCGCTCGGCGTGTGGGCGGCCGGCGGGACCCTCGTCTCGCTGCCGCCATCGCCCCGGCGGGGTCGGGAACTGCACGCGGAACGCTTCGGTGCCGTGCTCGCGGCGATGGACTGCCGGTTCCACCTGACCGCGCCCGACGACCCGGGCCCGCTCACCGACCGGTTGCGGGCGGTGCCGATCGGCGGGTTGCAGGGCGAGGAGAGGGTCAGCGACCCCGAACCCGACATCCCCCGCACCGCGCTGGTGCAGTTCACCTCCGGCAGCGTCGGTACGCCCAAGGGGGTGGCGATCCGGGCGGACACCTTCGCCGGGCACACCAAGATGATCAGCCGGTGCTTCGATCTGGATCCGGTGCGGGACCGGGTGGCCACCTGGCTGCCGCTCTACCACGATCTCGGCTTCGTCTGCTTCTTCGGCTCGGCACTGTACTCCCGGACGGGGCAGGTCCACACGGATCCCCGGACGTTCGTGCTGAACCCGGCGCACTGGCTGACCATGCTCGCCGAGGAAGGAGCCACGATCAGTGGGGCGCCCAACTTCGGCTTCCGGCTCGCCTCCCGGGTGCCCTATCCGGACAAACTCGACCTGTCCCGGATGCGGTGCTGCCTGAACGCCGCCGAACGGGTGCTCTGGTCGGACGTGGTGGACTTCCACCGGGTCGCCGGTCCGCTCGGCTTCGCCTGGGAGGCCATCATGCCGGCGTACGGGCTGGCCGAGGGGACGGTCGGGGTGTCGTGCACACCGCGCGGCCGGGGGCCGGTCGAGGGGCCCGGTGGTCACGTCTCGCTCGGTCCCGCCCTGCCGGGCGCCCGTTACCAGCTCAGGGGCGACGAGACACCCGCGACCCTGCTCATCAGCGGTCAGTGGCTCCTGGAGGGCTACTGGACCGCCGCCGGCTTCGAGCCCCGGCAGGAGGATCCGTTCGACACCAACGACGCGGCGTTCACCCACGACGGTGAGCTGTACGTCATCGGCCGGCGAACCGAAGTGGCGTCGATCTCGGGGCACAACGTCTTCGCCGAGGACGTCGAGGCGGGGGCGCTCCGCGCGGGAGGTCCGTCCCTGCTGGGCTGCGCGGCTTTCAAGCACAGCGCCACCGACGGCGGCGAACGGTTCGCCCTCGTGCTGGAGATCTCCCCCCGGACGGCGAAGTCGGCGCCGGAGTTGGCGCGTACCGTCCGGGCCGCCGTGTCCGACCTGCTCGGCACCCGGGTGGCGCCGCTGCTGGTGGTGCAGCAGGGCGTGATCCCGCGTACCACCTCGGGCAAGCCGCGTCGGCCGGCGCTGCGCGAGGCGGTGCTCTCCGACGGGCTGCCGGCACGGCGGATCCTGGCCGAGCTGAGCTGACCGGACCGGCCACCGAGGTCGCCGCACGGCAGGTGACCGGGACAGGCGCACCGCGAATGACCGGGTCGCCGGACGGCGGATGGCCGGGGTCGCCGTACGGCCACGCTCGCCGTGCGGCGGCCCCGGTCGCCTATCGTCGGGGGATGTCGGCCGTCATCAGTCGGTCGAGCTCGGCGTCGAACCGGGGATCGGCCAGGGCGAGGCGGGACGCGAGCAGCTCGGTGAGCACCTCGTCGGCCCCACCGCCGATGCGGGCCAACCGCACGTCGCGCCACCAACCTTCCAGCGGGAAGTTCGTGGTGTAGCCCCGGGCCCCGAAGACTTGGAGGCAGTCGTCGGTGACCCGCTCCACGACGTCGCTGACGATCAGTTTGAGGGCGGCGGCCTCGTGGGCGAAGCCCACACCGGCGACGCCGCGGGCCACGGTGTCCCGCAGGGCGGCCTCGGCGACGGTGAGCTGGGCGTGGGCCTGGGCCAGCCGGTGCCGGACCGCCTGTTTGCCCAGCAACGGGCCGTCGCCCAGCTTCCGCTGCCGGGCGTGGGCGGCGGCGAGGCCCAGCGCCATCCGTCCGGCGGTGAGCAGTTGGGCGCAGATCGACATCCGCTCGAACTGGAGCAGCCGGCTGGCGTAGGCCAGACCCATCCCGGGGGCGCCGAGCAGCGCCCCGGGACCGAGCGGCACGTCGAAGGACACCTCACCGACGTCGCACGAGCGTAGACCCGCGGTGGCGAAGAACCCTTCGACGCACACCCCCGGGGTGGCCAGCGGCACCAGGAACAGGGCAAGGTCACGGGGCCCGCTGCCGGCGACCCGGGCCACGGCCAGCAGGTGGGTGGCTCCGCCCAGGTTCGAGATGTAGCGCTTGCGGCCGACCAGCCGCCAGCCGTCCGCCTCCCGCGTCGCCGTGCTGCGCACCCCGGACAGGTCCGATCCGCCCTGCGGCTCGGTGGCCCCGAAGCAGCCCACAGCCTGTCCGTCGAGCGCGTCCTCCAGCAGGGCGTGCTGGGCGCTGCCGTCGGCGAGCCAGGTCAACGCACCGATGAACACCTCGCTGTGGCCCATCGCGGCGAGGGCCAGTCCGCTGTCGCACCCACTCAGTTCCTCCGCCATGGCGACCAGCCGAGGCAGCCCACCCGTCGCGCCCGGCGCCCACCGCTCGCGGAAGACGCCGTGGGTGGCGAGTTCGGTGATGATCGTCCTGGGCAGGTGTCCGGCCCGCTCCCAGCTCCGCCTGCGGTCCCGGTCGATGCCGGAGATCGCGGTACGCACCAGGGCGCGGTAGTCCACCTCGGCCGTCAACCGCACCGGCGTCATCCGACCAGTTCCCGCCACTGCGCGTGCTCGGGGACACGTCCGGTGCTCAGGTCGGCGTACCGGTCGACGAGTTGCTGGGTCAGTGGCCCCACCTTGCCGGTGCCGACCGTACGCCCGTCGACGCTGAGCACCGGCACGATCCCGGCAGCGGTGCCGGTGAGGAAACACTCGTCGGCGTGGTAAAGGTCGGTGCGCACCAGGACGTCGGCGCGGGCGGGAATGCCGGCCTCGGCGGCCACGGTCAGAACGGTGTCCCGGACGACGCCTTCGAGCGCGCCCGAGGCCAGGTGCGGCGTCCGCAGCTCGCCGTCGCGGACGACGAAGAGGTTGTGCGCCCAGCCGTCGGTGACGTGGCCCTCGGTGTTGAGCAGGATGGCCTCGTCGTACCCGCTGGTGAGCGCCTCCATCTGGGCCAGGTAGGAGTTGAGGTACTGGCCGGTGGCCTTGGCCGCGGGCGGCAGGACGTGGGAGGGCATCCGCTGGAAGCTGGCCACCTTGGCGCGTACCCCGGCGTCCTTGGCGCCGCCGACGAGCGGGCCGTTGGCGGAGGCGATGACCGCGACCTGGTAGGACGCCTGCAACGGGTTCGCTCCGGGGCCGAGGAAGACGATCGGGCGCAGGTACGCGTCGGTCAGTCCGTTGGCGCGGACCACGGACCGGCACGCCTCGGCGAGGTCGTCGACGCCGTAGGGCAGGCGCACCAGGTAGGTCGCCGCGGAGCGGGCCAACCGCTGGAGGTGGTCGGTGAGTCGGAAGATCGCCGGTCCCTGCGGGGTGCCGTGGCACCGCACCCCCTCGAAGAACCCGATCCCGTAGTGCAGACCGTGGGCGCTGACGTGGACGTGGGCCGCATCCCAGTCGACCAGGCGACCGTCCAGCCACACCTTGGCATCGGTCATCATGCTCTCCCTCCCTTGCCCCACTGCTGCTGTTCCGGTACTGACGCGATGCGACGGCGGAGACTGACCACAGCGGGGTCCGGCGGCTGCACCGTCTCCTCGGCCAGCAGGCCGTGGTTGAGGGCGACGGTCACCGCCACCGTCCGGTTCGGACAGTTGAGTTTCGCCAGGACGTTGCCCACGTGCCGCTTCGCGCCGTGCTCGGAGATGCCGAGCCGTCGGGCTATCTGCTTGTTGCTGAGCCCTTCGGCCAAGAGCTTAAGAGCCTGCCGCTCCCGGGGCGTGAGCATGAAAGACGGGTCTGATCGGGGCTTGCCAACGGTGCGCAGCTCATCGAGAATGCGCCGAGCCAGCGAACCGGGGATGGGCATCTCGCCGTGCCGCAGCTTGTGCAGACTGTCGGCGAGGACGGTGCGGTTCAACCCGGACTCCAGCAGGAAGCCGTCCACCGAGAGGGCGGCGACCTCCGGCATCAGGGCATCCTCCGGCTGCCGGAGCAGGAACAACGACGACGTGCCGGTACGGGCGGCGACCGCGAGAACCTCGTCGGTGCCGCCACGGGGACTCTCCGCCGAGACGATCACAAGCTGGTAGTCCCCCGTCTCCAGTAGCCGTATGGTGGCCTGCGGGTCGGCTCCGGGATGCACCGTGGTGACCATCGGCAGGTCGGCCAGCATCTGGATCAGACCGCAGCGAGTCAGCTCGTTGTCGATCGACACCAGTACGGCAAGTCCCTGCGTTTCCTGCGGAGATCGGATGATGCTCGCCTCTTGCATGTCTCCCCCTTGCTTAGCCTGCTGACGCTCCGGCTCCTGCATGCTCCGGTGGACGTGAGGCGCCCCGGCCGCATCCGGCCGCCGCGCCCGCTGGTTGAAAATCTGCCATGATCTTGTCATTCGGCCGGTTGGTCGAAGTTAAAAATCCATCCGGCCGGCCAACTCTGCCGGGAATATTAACGGTCTCATGCTCTCGACACCACAGAGCTTCGAGATACCAGGGTGAAATTTGCCTGACGAAGCTGGAAGATCACCCGCTGATGACGGACTCCAATGCCTTCATCCCTATCCGGGTTTGCCAGTAGGCTGACCCGGGAACCGATGTCACGGTGACGATAGGAGCGACTTGAGGCAGTCCGTGGTGACCGTTTTGCGCTTATGCGGGGTATTAGCATTCCTGGCGCTCGGGCTCGCCGTGGCCTGGTCGGCGGTGTTCGCCGTCGCCCGGGTGACCACCCACCCCGGCGTCTTCCTGCTGGCCGGCCTGGCCGCCTACACGGCCGTGCTGGCCCTGGGCGGGTGGCTTCTCACGCGTAACCTCGCCGAGAGGCCGAGGCGACGGGCCCGCGTGGTCGGGGCGGCGGTCGCCATGTCCCTCGTGCTGGCACCCGCCCTCTGGGAGGCTGCGACCCCGCCCCCGGAGCCTGATTTCGGGCCGCCGCCGGCCGGACTGCGGTACTGGGAGCTGCCCGACGGCACCCGGCTGGCCGCGGTGCGGGTTGCGGGCCGCCCGCAGCCGGCCGGCGACCCCGTCGTCTTCCTGCACGGCGGCCCCGGCGTCGCGCACCTGGACCACGACCTGCGGGTCCTGGGACAGCTCGCCGACACCGGTCGGGACGTCTGGCTCTACGACCAGATCGGTGCCGGCCGGTCCAGCCGGCTGGCCGACCCCACCGGTTACTCCCTCGACCGTAGCGTCTCGGACCTCGAAGAGGTGCGCCGGCGCATCGGCACCGAGCGGATCACCCTGATCGGCCACTCCTACGGAGCGACCATCGCGGCCACCTACCTGGCCCGGCATCCCACCCGCGTCTCGGGATTCGTCGCCGTCTCGCCGGGCCGGTTGGTGCCCGAGGTCGGCGACGTCAGCGGCACGGGCATGATCGAACGGCTCACCCCCCGGCAGCGACTCGCCGTGCTCGGCACGGCACTGCAACCCCGGGCCATGCTCACGTGGAGTCTCGTCAAGGCCGATCCCCGCGCGGCCCACGCGTTCTCCGGCGACCGGGAGATGGACGCGCGGTTCGCCACCCTGTACCGACACTCCGCGCCGGGCCTGGTCTGTGAGGGCAACCGACCCCCCTCGGCGCCGGACCGACCCGGCTTCTACGCCAACCAGGTGCCCCTGCAGATCACCCGGCCCGCACCGGACATCCGGCCGGCACTGGCGCAGGTGACGGTGCCGACCCTGCTCCTCAAGGGCGCCTGCGACTACCTGCCCTGGTCGATCGTGGCGGACTACCGCCGCAGCATCCCCGACAGCCGGCTGGTCTACTTCGCCCGCTCGGGGCACCAGATCTTCACCGAGCAGGAGAGCGAGTTCCTCGACGTCGTCCGGGCCTTCCTGGCGGACGCCCCGCTGCCGACGCCCGCCCGGCCGGACCTGGAACCGCCCGCGAGCTTCGAGGGCCCCCGGTGAGACCCGCCCGACCTGCATCGACCAGGACCGACGACATGACGCCCGGCAACCCCGCCCGCCGAGAAGCCTTTCCGCAGCAGACTGCGCATCGCCAGGACTGACGATGCGAACCGATCCGGCCGCACCTCCGACGGCGGCGACTCGCGATTCACATTGCGGGATCGGTTGACAGGTCAACTATTCACCGAGCCGGCCGGATATGGCAGGGTAATTGTGCGCCGACCCGGACAGTAAACACTGGTGGACGGGCGGTCAGCACGGTGACGCCTTATCCCGACACCTTTATTCCTGATGCGCCCGACGACGGACCGTCGTGTTCAGGGCAGCCGCACCACCTGACCGGCATAGAGCAGACCAGCACCGAACCCGAGCAGCAACGCGAGACCGCCGCGCACCTCCGGCGACCGGCTCACCAGAGCGTCGATCGCCAGCGGCACCGACGCGGCGGCGGTGTTGCCGAGATCCGCGACGTCGCGGGCCACCATCACCGACTCGGGCAGTGCGAGCGAGTCCACCAGCGCGTCGGTGATCCTCATGTTCGCCTGGTGCGGTACGAACGCGGCGAGATCGGTCGCCTTCACTCCCGCCACGTCCAGCGCCTCCGACGCCACCCGGTGCATCCGGGTCGTCGCCCAGCGGAAGACCGCGGGCCCCTCCAGGTGCAGGTAGGGCCAGGGCGTACCCGGCTGGTCGCGCAGGTCCGACCAGGGCCGGGGTTGCGAGATGGCCGAGCCCTGGACGCTGTCGGAGCCCCAGACCACCCGGGAGATCCCCGGTGCCGCGCCGGGGCCGACCACCACCGCTCCGGCGCCGTCGCCGAAGAGGAACGCCGAACCCCGATCCCGCGGATCGACGATGTCACTCATCCGCTCGGCTCCCACCACCAGGACGTGCTCGGCAGATCCCGCTGCCACCATGTCGCGGGCCAGGCCGAGCGCATAGCAGAACCCCGCGCACCCCGCGTTGAGGTCGAACGCCGCCGCGACGTTCGCCCCCGGGCCCAGCAGGTCGGCGACCTGCGCCGCCACCGCGGGCGCCTGCCGCAGATGGCTCATCGTCGTCGCGATGACGCAGTCGACGCGGTCGACCGGTACACCGCCGGCCGCCAGGGCCTTCGTGGCGGCCGCGTGCCCCATGAGGGCCAGGGTCTCGTCCGGGCCCGCGAACCGGCGTCGCCGGATCCCGGACCGGCGCACGATCCATTCGTCGGTCGAGTCGATGCCGGCGCAGACCTCCTGGTTGGTGACGACCCGCTCGGGCAGGTAGCCACCGGTTCCCACGATCGTCGCGGGTACGGCCCGGTCAACCGGCACGCCCATCAACCCCTTCCGGCGTCTGGCAGGGCACCCCCGGCGGGTGCCAGCTGTCCACCTGAGGACAGCGTGGTGGATCGATCGGATGTCGACGGTCCCCGGACCGCGCGACCAACCGACGGCGGTCGGTCGCCCCGATCGGGGTACCCGATGAGGGTTTCCTCCCCCGTCACCGGACGGAGTCCCGGGCGGTCACCAGTTCCGGCCGCGCCGCGGCGGAGCCGTCGTGGTCGTCCGTAGGACGTCGGAGGACGCGGGGCGTCCACCAGTTCGCCCGTCCGAGGACGGTCATCGCCGCCGGCAGCACCAACGCGCGGATGATGGTGGCGTCGATCAGGATCGCCGCGGCGAGCCCGATCCCGATCTGCTTCATGTCGATCGTGGAGAGCGTGCCGAAGATGGCGAAGACCGCGACCATGACCACCGCCGCGCTGGTGATCACACTCGCCGAGGCGGTGATGCCCTGCGCGACCGCGTCCCGGTCGCCGGCACCACGGCGCACCGCCTCGCGGATCCGGCTGACCACGAAGACGTGGTAGTCCATGGACAGCCCGAACAGGATGACGAACAGGAACAGGGGCAGCCACGACACCACCGCGTCGATGGACCGGAAGTCGAGCAGGCCCTCCGCCCAGGTGCCCTGGAAGACCACTGTGACCAGGCCGTAGGCGGCGGCCACGGAGAACAGGTTGAGCACGATGGCGGTGAGTGCCACCACCGGAGCCCGGAAGGTCACGGCCATCACGAGGAAGGTCAGCAGCAGGACGAAGCCGATGACGAGCGGCAGCTTCGCACGGACGTGCTCCGCGTAGTCGAGGTCACTGGCCACCGGCCCGCCCACGGCGTACTCGGCGCCGGGAACACCGGCCACGGTGGCCGGTAACAGTTCCCCGCGCAGTTCGGTCAGGGAGTCGCGGGCCTGCTCGGTGCGCGCCGGATACGGGGTGGAGACGCGCAGCGTGCTGGTCCGCCCGTCGGCCGAGACGTCGATCGCCGGTTCCGGCCGCTCGTGGGCGAACAGCGGGTCACTCAGCGTGCGCCGGTGCAGATCGGTCAGCGCCGCGCGTACCTCCCCGGACCGCTCGGCCGGGGCACGCACCACCACCTGGTGGGCGATGCCGGTCGACGGGAAGGCGGCGGTGAGCCGGTCGTAGCCCTGCATGACGGCGGTGGATCGCGGAAGGTCCTCGGTACCGGGAAAGCGCAGCCGCATGTCCAGGGCGGGCGCGGCCAGCGCCAGCAGCAGCCCCAGCGACACCGCCAGGGTCAGCCAGGGGTGACGCAGAGCGGGACGCAGGATCACCGGCCACAACCGGGACCGGCCGCCCCGGTTGCCCAACCGCCACAGCACCGGCACCCTCGGCCGGTCCACCCGGGGACCGAGCAGGACGAGCAGCGCAGGCAGGACGGTCAGGGAACCGACCATCGCGACGGCGATCACCAGGATCGACCCGGTCGCGAACGAGGCGAAGACGGCGTCGTTGGCCAGGTAGAGCCCGGCCATGGAGACGATGACGGCGACTCCGGAGACGATCACCGCGTGACCCGACGTCTCCGCGGCGATCTCCACCGATCCGAGCCGGTCCGCCCCCCGGAGCCGCTCCTCCCGTTCACGCCGCAGATAGAACAGGGAGTAGTCGACCCCGACCGCCATCCCGATGAGCAGGACGACGCTGTTGACGGAGTTCACCGCGGGCACCAGGTGACTGGCGAGCGTGGCCAGGCCGATGGCGGCACCGACCGCGGAGAGCGCGAGCAGGACGGGCACCGCGGCCGCCACCAGCGCGCCGAAGGCGACCACGAGGATGAGCAGGCTCACCGGCAGACTGGTGAACTCCGCTCGACGGAAGTCCCGGGCGAGAGTCTCGTCGAGACCCCTCTGCACCGAAGCCTCACCGACCTGTTCGACCCGCAGCCGGGGATGGGATCGCTGCACCTCCTCGGTGGCGGCGAGCAGCGGCTCGATCCGCGTCTTCGCGGTCTGCGCGTCGTCGGTCAGGGTGAGCCGCACGAGGACGGCGTCCCCGTCCGGAGCCTCGAGTGGGCCGGTGACCGAGGCGACCCCGGGCTGGGTGCGCATCACCTCGACGGTGCGCTGTGCCGCCGCCATCGCCGCTGCCCGGTCCAGCCGGCCCGCCCGCGCGGTGATCAGCACGTTCTCGGTCGCCCGCTCGTCGAAGCCGCCTGCCCTGACGAGGGCGACCGCCCGCCCGGACTCCCCGACGGCGCCGTCCTCCACGGACATCTCGTTGACCTCGACCAGCGCCCCGGCGGTCAGACAGGCGGCCACGAAGACGACCCAGAGCGCGATCGCCCGCCAGGCGTGTGCGGCACTCCAGCGGGCGATCCGAACGGTCAAGGGCTTGTTCTGCACGTCGGCGTTGCCTCCACGTGAACGACCCCGAAGGGCCCCGGACCGGCGACGGCTCCGATGGCCGGGCACCCGGTGATTACGCTCCTGCGGGAGCGGCGAGGTCCGACCGAATGTAGGAAGGGCCGGGCGGGGTGACACGACCGGATCGAGCACCCCGACCGGGCACCTCGAACCGCCGCCCGGGCCACCGGGTCGGGCAGGGGGTGTCGCGGGTGGGCCGGTCGGGCAGACCGATCGGACACGGTGGCCCCTCCTGCCGGGCGGTAGACCTGAGGGGAAGGGAGTGCCGCATGCGAGATGACTTCCCCCGGTACCTGGCCAAGGAACTGGATGTCGCCGATCCGTTGGCCGAGCTGCGCGACCGGTTCGTGATCAACGACGACGACCTGATCTACCTCGACGGCAACTCCCTGGGGCGCCTTCCGGCCGCGACGCCGGACTTCCTGGCCCGGCTGGTGCGCGACGGCTGGGGCACCGGTCTCGTCCGGTCCTGGCCGACCTGGATCGACTGGGGCAGACGGTTGGGCGACCAACTCGCCCGGCATGCCCTCGGTGCCCGGCCGGGTGAGGTGGTCATCTCCGACTCCACCTCGGTCAACCTCTACAAGCTGGCGGGTGCCGCCCTGGACGCCACTCCCGACCGGGGCACCATCCTCGTCGACGCGGAGGAGTTCCCGACCGACCGCTACATCCTCCAGGGCCTGGCCGAGCAGCGGGGCCGCATCCTGCGGAGGCTGCCCTCCGACCTCGATCAGGGGCTCCGGCCCGACACGCTACGGGCCGCGCTGGACAGCGACGTCGCACTGGTGGTGCTCTCCGCCGTCTCCTACCGGTCGGGCGCGCTGCTGGACATGGCGGCCGTCAACGCGGCGGCCCGGGAGGTCGGGGCGTACGTCCTCTGGGACCTGTCGCACGCGGTCGGCGCGGTCCCGGTGCAGCTGACCGCCTCCGGCGCGGACCTGGCCGTCGGGTGCACCTACAAGTATCTCAACGGTGGGCCCGGCGCCCCCGCCTTCCTCTACGTACGCGAGGAGTTGCAGGCCACCCTGCGCCAGCCCATCTGGGGCTGGTTCGGCCAACGCGACCAGTTCCAGATGCGGTCCGACTACGAACCGGCGGGCGACCTCGACCGCTTCCTGGTCGGCACCCCGCCGATCCTCTCCGTGGCCGCTGTCGAACCGGCGTTGGCGGTGTTGGCGGAGGCCGGCATCGAACGGATACGGCAGAAGGGGCTCCGGCTCGGTGAGCTGATCGTCGAACTGGCGGACGCCTGGCTGGCCCCACACGGCTTCTCGCTCGCCTCGCCCCGCGATCCGCACCGGCGCGGCGGTCACGTGTCGTTGAGCCACCCCGAGGCCCTGCGGATCTCCCGGGCGCTCGCCGCCGAGGCGCGCGTGGTCGGCGACTTCCGGGTCCCCGACCGACTCCGGCTGTGTGCCGCTCCGCTCTACACCCGCTTCGTCGACGTCTGGGACGCGATGGACCGGCTCCGGGACGTCGCGGAGCAGCGGTCCTACCTGCGACTGCCCGCGACGCCCTCCAGGCTCACCTGAGCCGGGCCCGGCCCGGACGCGGCAGACCACCTGCTGCGATGGCGTGACCAGGGGTCGGGTGCAGGGCGTCGCGAAGCTGCTCGGACGCCTCCGGCGCGGCGCCGGTCCTCGACGCCGCCGGTCAGCGGGTCTTCTTCGTCGCCCGCTTGCGAGGCGGCGTCAACGATTCGGCGATCGCCGCGATCGCGGACGGCACCAGGCGGTAGTACGCCCAGACACCCCGTTTGTCGCGCTCGATCAGACCGGCCTCGGCGAGGATCCGAAGGTGATGACTCACGGTCGGCTGGGACAGCCCGAGCGGCTCGGTGAGGTCACTGACGGACGCCTCCCCTTCCGGGGCGGACTGGATCAGGCTGAGCAGCCGCAACCGGGCCGGGTCGGCGAACGCTTTCAGCACCCCCGCGAGCCGCTCGGCATCGGCGCGTTCGATCGGCTCGCCCGCGAGGGGCGAGATGGCAGGCGTCGTAGTCTCCACGGTTCCCACGTCATGCATCGTTGCAGCAACATGCCCGTCAGGCCGGGAAAACGAGGGGCGAATCACGGCGAGTTCGCAAGGAGGAGGATCCGGCACCCGGCCGTCGCCGGCTACGTCCCGCCGTGATCCGGGTGCGGTGGTCGCCGGTCAGGCGGTGAAGACGGCGTCCGGGTCGTAGCGGGCCACGGCACGACGTACCCGGTCGACGTTTCCGCCGTGGTAGGCGGCGTCCAGCGGCGAACGGCCAGGTTCCGGGTAGTTCGGATAGATCCGCCCAGAGCCCAGTGGATGGGTGATCGCCCAGGACCGGTCGACCCACCGCTGTGTCTCCTGCCGGACGTCGGGAGTGCTCCGGCGGATCGTGTAGCCGGTGTGTTTGAGAATGAAGCGGGCCCGGCGGTGGACGAAGGCGGTGGCCTGCGGGGCGACCCGACCGTAGGCACCGCCCCAGGGGATGAACTCCAGTTCGCGTGCCTGCCCGGTGACCCGGCCGGTGGTCAGGTGCCCGATCAGTGCCGCCACCACCGCCGGGGTCAGGGTAGCGTCGAAGAACTCGGAGCGGGCCAGCCGACGGCCCGGCGAGGTTCCCCAGGGCGGGCCGGTCACCTCAAGATCCTCGGGTAGCTCGGGGTAGCTCACCGCTGCCGCGACGCTGGCCGGCAGGTCACGGATGGCGACCTGCTCCGGTTCGGGGGCGAACCGGTCCAGGAACGCGGTCCCCGCGCCGACGCTCACGCCGAACACGGCAACCCAGGGCTCCTCTGCGGGGTCGTACGGGCCGATCAACCCGACCTCGGCGTTGATCTCGTCGGGTGCCTCCGGCGCCCAGCTCAGCCAGGTCCCGATGATGTCGGCCGCGTGCCGTACCGGCCACCGGCACTCGAAGAACGTCGCCGGTACCGCTGGCCGGGTTCGCAGCACGAACGAGGTGACGGCACCGAGCAGTCCGCCGCCGGCGCCCCGCAGCGTCCAGAACAGCTCCGGTTCACGCTCGGCGTCACACCAGAGGATACGGCCGTCGGCGAGTACCACCTCGGCGGCGACCAGATGGTCACTGCCCAGTCCGTAGAGGCGGCTGAGGCTGCCGTATCCGCCGCCGAGGACCGCACCGCCGAGGCCGACGTCCGGACACCAGCCACAGGAGACGGTCCGGTCGTCGACGGCCAACTGACGCCGCAGCTCGTGCATGCGCAGCCCGGGGCCGGCGGTGACCAGGTCGCCGTCGCGGCGCAGCTCCCGCAGGGCACCGAGGTCCAGCAGCAGCCCGGTGGTGCTGGACCGGTCGGCGAAGCTGTGCCCGCCGCTGCGCAGCGCCACGTCCAGCCCGTGGGTCCGAGCGAAGGCCAGGGCCGCCGAGATGTCGGCGGTACCGGCGGCCCGCACCACGGCCTGCGGTAACCGCTCGTCGCCGACGGCGAGAAACGGCAGCCGGCAGCTGACGTACTCCGGGTCCGACGGGGTCAGCAGATGCCCGGTCAGCTGGTCGGCGAGTCGGGTCAACGGTGCTGGAGCGACAACCACGGGTCCTCCGCCATGCGGGCCTGTAGGAGGGACAGTTCGGCGTACCGGCCACCGCGGGCGAGCAGCTCCTGATGGCTGCCCTGCTCGACGATCTCCCCCTCGTGCAGCAGGTAGATGCGGTCACAGTTGCGGACACTGGCCAGGCGGTGCGTGATCAGGACGACGGTGCGCCCGACGGCCAGCCGACGCAGCGCCTCGTAGACCGCGTACTCGGCCCGGGCGTCGAGCGGAGCGGTCGGCTCGTCCCAGATCAGTACGGGCGCGTCGCGGAACAGGCCCCGGGCCACCGCGATCCGTTGCCACTGGCCGCCGGAGAGGTCGACACCACCCTGGAAGGCGGTGGTCAGCAGGGTGTCCCAGCCGGCGGGCAGCGGATCGACGACCTCGTCGGCCAGTGCCTGCCGGGCCGCCCGCCGCAGGGCCGAGTCATCCGGGTCGGCCCGGTCGAACCGTCCCATCCGGACGTTCACCCGGGCCGAGTCCGGCCAGCGGACCGGATCCTGCAGCACCATCATGATCCGGTCCGCGACACTCTCCGGGTGCAGCTCGGCCAGCTCCGTGCCGTCCCAGGTCACCGAGCCGGTGGTCGGGCGGTACAACCCGGCGACGACCTTCGCCAGCGTCGTCTTGCCGGAGCCGTTCTCACCCACCAGTGCCACCGTCTGCCCGGCGTGCAGGGTCAGGTTCACCCCGCGCAGCACCGATGCCGACGAGCCGGGATAGCGGAAGCCGACGTCACTTAGCTCGATGCGCTGCGGTACGGCCGGCGCCGCCGCCCCCGTCGCGGGACGGGTACGGGTTCCGGCGTCGGCGAGGAACGCGTGGAAGTCGGCGACGTACAGGCCCTGTTCGAACAGCTGGTCCGCGGTGCGTACCAGTCGAGCCAGCGCGGCCACGGCGGTGCGGGTGGCGATCAGGGCCGTACCGGCGACGGCCAGCGGGATCCAGTTGGCGTGCAGCAGCAGCCACAGGGCCGCGAAGACACCACCGAGGGCGACGCCGGCGAGCAGCCGGCCCCGGGCACGGGCCCGTACCTGCGCCGACGCGACCTCGATCTCCTCGTCGCGTACCAGGTCGGCGGCCTGCCGGTAGCGGCTCAGGACGCTGTCGCTGGCCTGGGTGGCCCGGACCTCGGCGGCCGGTTCCCGCTCCGTCGCGAGGTCGGTCACCATCGCCACCCTGCGGTTGAGTGCGACCAGTCGGGCGTTGCTGGCGTAGCCGAGCCGGGCGGCCCGGAGCGCCGCCCAGCCGTCCGGGAGCACGGTGATCAGCAGTACCGGCAGCAGCACCGGGTGCAGTACGGTCAGGCTGATTGCCGCCGCGGTCACGGCCAGCACCGCGCCGACCGCCTCGGCCAGGTTGTCGACGACGCGTTGCAGGTAGAGCAGACCACGGTCGCGGGCCCGGAACATGCGGTCGAGGAACCGTGGATCGTCGAACGCGGTCAACTCCACCGACAGGCCGGCCGCGACGAGTCGTTCGTCGGCGAGCCGGCGTACCGCCGGGGCGATCCGAGCCTGGGCGAGGGTGGCGGTGATCTCCAGACCGGCCCGCGCGGCCAGGGCGAGGACGACCAGGGCGAGAGCGGGCAGGGCGGCGGCCACCCGGGTGCCGGTCGGCCCGGCGGCGAAGAGTCGTTCCAGCACCCCGGCGGTGGCGACGAGCCCGTAGGTGGTGGCGACGCCGGCGAGCAGGTGCAGCGTGAGGACCGTCCAGGCGGCACGGGGCGCGGCCTGCCGGATCAGCTGCACGGCGGGTCCGAGCGCGCCCGGCAGGCCCCGGACGACCTGCCAGGGGCCCATCTGGTCGGTCGGTGTCTCCAGTCGCCAGTACGGCGCGGTCACATCGGTCATCACGGCGCCTACCGGATCGGGTCGGGTGGACCGGGGTCGGGCAGCAGAACGGAGGGAAGAGGGCTTCGCGGGTGCATTCGGAGCAGCTGGTAACCGATGCCACCGAGGCCGAGCAGCAGTCCCGGCCGGAACGCGTCCCGGTTCGGGCCGGCGACCGCCCCGAACTGCTCCATGCCGGTCAGGACCCGGGCGTCGAGCGCGGCCAGTTCCGGGTCGGCTGGTGCCAGGCCGGCTCCGCGCGCCGTCCGTAGCAGTTCCCAGGTGCCCAGCTCGCCGTGACAGAGAGTGTGGTTGGCGCCCATCCCCGCCGGCCAGGCTGCGGCGGCGGCACGGCGCAGCACGCCCGCCCAGTGCGTGGCGGCGACCGGGTCGCAGGCGCGACGCCACCGGTCGGCAGCCACGATACCGATGCCGACCGATCCGTGGCACCACGCCGCCGCGTCGCTCGGCCGCTCCGGCTTACGCATGTCGAGCCAGCCGGGCAGCCGGGGGTCGTACAAGGACTCCTCGTAGCGGAACGCGGCGGCGGCCAGGTCGGCGCAGTCGCGCAGATGGGACAGGGCCCAGCCGATGCCGGTAGCGCCGTGGGAAAGTCCGCCCAGGGCGTCGGTGCCGAACGGCCCCGGCCACCACACGGCGTCCGGGTCCCCGCCGGCCGGGCGGGCGGTTGCCCGCAGGTGTCCGCCGATCGCGGTGGCCGTCTCGGCCCACCGCGGATCACCGTCCGTCTCGGTCAGGCGCAGCAGCGGTACGATCGCGCCGGCCGACCCGCGGAGCAGGTCGTACGCCTCGTCGGCCCGGACCGCGGCGGGCACCAGCGCGGCGAGGGCCCGCGCACGGCGCAGCGCCTCGTCGGTCGCCGTGCCGCCCCGGCCGGTGCCGTGCCGGTCGGTCCCGCCCCGGCCGGTGCCGTGCCGGTTGCCGGCACGCAGGCCGGCGTCGCCCCGGCCGAGACGACGCAGCAGCAGCCAGCCCCAGATCCGGGACCCGAGCCCGACGTAGCCACCCGACGGCTCGGGCCGGATGGGGATACCGGTGGCCCGGTCGGCCTCGACCTGGTCCTCGGCGGCACGCACGGTCGCCAGGACGGCGTCGAGCAGTTCGGCGACGCCGTCCACCGGATCGGCCCGTCCCGCTGTGGTCTCGTGCTGGTAGGCGGCGAGCAGGACCGCGATTCCGACGGTGCCGAGGTACATGTCGGCGGTCAGCGGTTGCACCGCCCACCCGGAACCGGCGGTGATGACCGGTGCGATCCAGGTGGCGGTGCCGTCCTCCGCCCGGACGGCGGTGTCGCGCAGCGTGCGGACGACCTCGGCGGCGAGCGTGCGGCGGCGCCGGTCGAGATCTTCCGGACGGGTTCGCCGGGGGATCAACGGCGGACCGGGCGGTGCGGGCGGCGCTTCGTTCAGGTAGGCGCTGATGAGGCTGGAACTGAGCACCTGGCGGTCCAGCTCCGGGTCGGCGTCGCG
The DNA here is from genome assembly GCF_900091585.1 of Micromonospora nigra. Taxonomy (NCBI): domain Bacteria; kingdom Bacillati; phylum Actinomycetota; class Actinomycetes; order Micromonosporales; family Micromonosporaceae; genus Micromonospora; species Micromonospora nigra. The sequence continues at coordinate 663,736 of NZ_FMHT01000003.1, forward strand.
CCAGCGGCCCAGCGTCTCGGAGATCAACGTCCGGTCGGCGGCCGTCGTGAACATGGGTATGTCCCCGACGAGCAGGTCATCGACCTCGGTGGCGACGACCTCCGGTTCGGCGGGTGCCTCCGCGGCGTGTCGGCCGTGCCTGATCAGCAGGTCGGTGACTGTGGCCCGGGCCGCCGGCTCGTCGTGCAGCGACGCCGGGTGCCACAGCATCCGGGCAAGTTCGGCGTACGTCTCGGTGTTGCGGCGGACGAACCGCACCTGGCATCCGACGAAGTCGGTGAGCAAAGGGTCGAGGCGGCCGTGCCGGTCGAGTTCCCGTAGTCGGTCGGTCAACTCGTCGAAGGCCGTCCGGACGTCCCCCCAGAACCGGGCCAGGACCGGTTCGGGGCTCGGCTGGTTGGCGGCCTCCGGGGCGCCGACGTCGGCGAGGGCGACCCGCACCTGGTCGGTGCCCTCGTCGACGAGCACCGGCAGGGACACTGTCGGTTGTTCACCGCGCAGCCCACCGGCGCCGGACGGGTCGAGTCCCCGCCAGGCCAGTGCGACACCCCGCCCGGGTAGCAGACCGGTGCCCAGCACCGACGAGTTCAGGGTACGCGCGGCCCGGTCGGTGGCCAGCCCGTAGCCGGACGGCAGCAGCGGCAGCTGCGGCGTGAACAGGGTCTCGCAGTCGACGATCACCGGCACCGGTCCGGCGGCGATGAGGTTCTCCGCGTGCAGGTCGCTGCCGCCCAGCATTCGCATCACCGCGGTCCAGTGCCCGAGTCCGCGGTAGAAGGCGCGCAGCTCCTCGTCGGTCGTGCAGTACCGGTGGGCGACGTGGGCGGCCCAGCCGTGGTCGTCGCGGACCAGGACGGTGGGTACCCGGATCCGGGTGGCCGGTGGCTCGTCGGGCAGCAGCCGGGCCACGAGTCCGGCCAGGGCCGCGTCGACGCGCAGGGACCGTGGCTTGTAGACGACCGTACCCGCGGCACATCGTGCCAGCGCGACGGTCTGCCCGCCGCGGTGGGTGTCGCCGGAGCCGAACTCGACGTCGAGCAGTGTCGGATCGCCCGCCGGCAGCACGGCGGCCGGCTGGAGGTGGCTGCGGTCGACGGCGAATCGGTGCGCGAATCGCACCACCGCGTGGCGGCTGTTCACCAGGAGCGTGTCGACGCGTCGACGCAGAGTCGGGAAGCGGCCGTCCATCGTCGACCAGAACCCGTCCGTGGCGGTCAGCTCCAGCCAGTGCTCCCAGCGGGACCGCGGGTCCGGGCCGGTCAGCCGGCCGCTGATCCGGGCGGCGTGCACGTCCAGCACCAGTGCCCGGGTCACCTTGGGGCGTACCGAGTTCCGCCATGCCCGCGTCGCGCTGTTGAGGATCGCCGTCCGCTCTTCGCCGCCGAGGCCCGCGACGGCATCGAGCTGGTCGACCAACCGTTGTGCCTGTGGTGCGATCAGATGTTCGAGCACGGGGTCGAAGCTCGTCGACGCCCCGGCCGGTACCTCGGTCACCGAACCCGTCACACGATCCGCGACCGCCCTGCGGGCCGCCGGTGGCGGCGCGGTCGCCGGTGTGGTTGCCGCGGTCGCCGGTGCTGGCGTGGGTCCGACGGTGGTGGTGCCGGCGGATTCCACGACGGCGGGGGTGCCCGCGTGTGCCCGGGGGCCGAGGTACCGGTCATGTCCGGATCAGCAGCAGGCGATGGGCCGGGACCCGGTGCAGGAGCTGCAGTTGCTGCTCGGCGGCGAGATGGTCATGGTGATCTCCTGCAGGGCGTACTCGCCGCCGGTGAAGAGGTCACCGGCCGGGTTCTCCCAGCCGTCGACCGACGTGTCGGTCAACCAACGGGTGATGATCTCCTCCGCCTGCACCGGGTCGACGACGGACAGCGTGGTGGGCATACGAATCCACTCCTCACTTTGATTGACTTCTATATGCGATTATTCGGGCCCGCGCTTGCCGGCACCTTCCCCGCTGCTGTCCGGACGGTTCCTGCCCCGTGCCCCGACCACTACCGTGGATGCCCAGTGGCCGACGCGGGGAGTTGCGTTGGAAGTACGGGTCCTGGGGCCGGTCGAGGTGGTCGTTCACGGCAGGCCGGTCCGCCTCGCCAAGCGACAGCACCGATTGATCATGGGCATCCTGAGCATTCAGGCCAACAGAGCCGTCCCGAGTGCCCGACTGGTCGAGCTGCTGTGGGGAGACCGGGCACCAGCCCGGCCGAGGGCCGTACTGCACAGCCGCCTGTCCGAGCTACGCGCCGTGCTACGCACGGCCGGCGGAGTCACCGTCCAGCAGGCGATCGTCACCGGCGACGACGGATACACGCTACGAATCCCGAATCGGATGGTGGACGCCCACCTCTTCGAGGCACTGGTCGCAGAATCCCGAACAATGAACTCAGATATGCAACTACGAGACAAACTCCGGCAGGCCCTGCGGCTGTGGCGCGGATCCATCCTGGGTGGTTGGTCATCGACCGGCCCCACGGACGCCCTGCTGCGGAGTCTGGAGTCAGCCCGCCTGACCGCTGCCGAAGACCTCTACGAAGCCGAACTGCGGCTCGGCAACCACACCTCCATCACCGACGAGATCACGGCGCTGTCCGCCGCGCATCCGACCCGGGACCGGTTGACGGCGGCGGCGATGCTCGCCCTGCACCGGGCCGGGCGCAGCGCGGAGGCGATCGGCGTCTACCACCAGCGTCGCGTCTGGCTCGCCAGCGAGCTGGGAGTCGACCCGGCACCCGCGCTGCGGCACCTGCACGTCGCCGTGCTGCGACACGATCCCGCCCTGAACCGCCAGCCCCCGCTGCCCGGGTCCGAAAGGCCCACGCCAACCTGACCGCCGGCCGCCGCCACCGTACGGCGGGTCCGGTCGGGGGTTGACGGTCGGCAGGAGGCAGTATGGTCGCCGTGACCGCGCCGGCCCGTCCCGTACTCGCCACGCTCGATGCGGTGTTGGAACGCCTGACCTACGTCAACGAGGAGACCGGTTACACGGTCGCCCGGGTCGCCACCGACCGGAGCAGTGACCTGTTGACCGTGGTGGGTGCGTTGCTCGGGGCGCAGCCGGGTGAGTCGCTGCGGCTGTCGGGACGCTGGTCGTCGCATCCCCAGTACGGGCGGCAGTTCGAGGTCGACTCCTACACCACGGTGCTGCCGGCCACGATCCAGGGCATCCAGCGTTACCTCGGCTCCGGCCTGGTCAAGGGGATCGGGCCGGTGTTCGCCGAACGGATCGTCGCGCACTTCGGCCTGGACACCCTGCGGGTCATCGAGGAGGAACCCGGGCGGCTGGTGGAGGTGCCCGGTCTCGGCCCGAAACGAACAGCGAAGATCACCGCGGCGTGGGAGGAGCAGAAGGCCATCAAGGAGGTGATGGTCTTCCTGCAGGGCGTCGGTGTGTCGACGTCCCTGGCCGTGCGGATCTACAAGCGGTACGGCGACGCGTCCACCGACGTGGTGACCAAGGAACCGTACCGGTTGGCCGCGGACGTCTGGGGCATCGGCTTCAAGACCGCGGACACGATCGCCCGGTCGGTGGGGATCCCGCACGACAGCCCGCAGCGGGTGATGGCCGGCCTGCAGTACACGCTGTCCGAGGCCACCGACTCGGGTCACTGTTTCCTGCCGGAGCCGAACCTGGTCGCCGACGCGACGAAGATCCTCGACGTGCCCGCCGACCTGGTGGCCCGCTGCCTCGACGACCTGGTCGCCGAGGACGGTGTGGTCCGCGAGAACCTGCCCGGCGGCGACGGGCAGGCGGTGCCGGCGGTCTACCTGGTGCCGTTCCACCGCGCGGAGCAGTCCCTGGCCTCAACGCTGTCCCGGCTGCTCGACGCCCCGGCCGACCGGCTGCCCCACTTTCACGACGTCGACTGGGGCAGGGCGCTGGCATGGCTGAAGGCCCGCACCGGTCACGACCTCGCCCCCGAACAGGAGCAGGCGGTCCGGCTGGCCCTGACCTCGAAGGTCGCGGTGCTCACCGGCGGGCCGGGCTGCGGCAAGAGCTTCACCGTCCGCTCGATCGTCGAACTCGCCACCGCGAAGAAGGCCAGGGTCACGCTCGTCGCCCCGACGGGCCGCGCCGCCAAGCGGCTCTCCGAGCTGACCGGCCACCCCGCCGCCACCGTGCACCGGTTGCTGCAACTTCGTCCCGGCGGGGACGCCTCCTACGACCGGGACAACCCCCTCGACGTCGATCTGCTCGTGGTCGACGAGGCCTCGATGCTGGATCTGATCCTGGCCAACAAACTCGTCAAGGCCGTCCCACCCGGAGCACACCTGCTGTTGGTCGGCGACGTCGACCAGTTGCCCTCCGTCGGCGCGGGTGAGGTTCTGCGGGACCTGCTCGCCGCCCCGTCGATTCCCCGGGTCCGGCTGACGCAGATCTTCCGGCAGGCCGCGCAGTCCGGGGTGGTGACCAACGCCCACCGCATCAACGCCGGCCGTCCGCCTCTGCTCCAGGGGCTGCCGGACTTCTTCCTGTTCGCCCACGACGACACCGACGCCACCGCCGCACTCACCGTCGACGTCGCCTGCACCCGCATTCCCGCCCGGTTCGGGCTCGACCCGCGCCGGGACGTGCAGGTCCTGACGCCGATGCACCGCGGTCCCGCCGGCGCGGGTGCCCTCAACGGCCTGTTGCAGCAGAAGCTCACCCCCCACCGCGACGGCCAGCCGGAACGGCGCATGGGTGGACGGGTGTTCCGGATCGGCGACAAGGTCACCCAGATCCGCAACAACTACGACAAGGGCCAGGCCGGCGTCTTCAACGGCACCCTCGGCATCGTCACCCACCTTTCGACCGAGGAACAGACGCTGACGGTACGTACCGACGAGGACGAGACCATCGAGTACGACTTCGACGAGCTCGACGAGCTCGCCCACGCGTACGCCATGACCATCCACCGTTCCCAGGGCTCCGAGTACCCGGCGGTCGTGATCCCCCTGACCACCAGCGCCTGGATGATGCTGCAACGCAACCTGCTCTACACCGCCGTCACCCGCGCCAAGAGGCTCGTCGTTCTCGTCGGTTCCCGCCGTGCCCTCAACGCCGCCGTGCGCACCGTCAGCGCCGGCCGCCGCCACACCGCCCTCGACCAACGCCTCGCCTGAGACCGGGAAGCCTCGCCCGACACCGGGAAACTGCCACCTCGGGAGGCCCTTGCCTGATCGTCGGTCGGCACCTGTCCAGCCCGTCGGAACAAGCGGCGTTCGCACCGCCCTCGCTGCGCTGCTGCTCGTGGTGCGGCCAGGCTCGCCACCTGGCCACCGCACGAGCGCCGTCGGCGGCACCGGGACCGGCGTTACGAGTGTCCGCCGTGGCCGGAGCCGCCCGGGTGCAGGTGGAACCGGGCGACCTCGGGCGGGTGTACGACGAAGGGTCGCATCATGCCCTCGTCCTCGTGGTCGAGGATGTGGCAGTGGTACATGAACTCGCCTGTCGCGCCCTCGAACTGGCCGGCGACTCTGATCCACTCCCCCGTCCAGAGGCTGAAGGTGTCCTTCCAGCCCTCCTCGTGCCTCTCGATCGGGGGGCCGTCGGTCGAGGCGAGCAGCGGCGCGGAGGTGCCGCCGACCGCGACGTCGAAGGCCGTCAGGTCGCTGATCTTCCGCCGGGACAACAGCTGGAACCGCGCCATGTGGATGTGCATCGGGTGCGGTGCCCCGCCGAGCTGGATCAGGTTCCACACCACCCACCGGCCCCGGTTGATGAAGATCGTCCTCGTGTCGTCGAAGAGGCGCGCGACCGTCCGGAACGTTCGTACCTTCCCCGTGGCCGGGTCGGTGAGCTGGATGACGCCCTCCTGCGGGAACCGCGTCGGCACCTCGGCCGGTCGGGTGATCTCCTTCAGCTCCCACATCTCCGGGTGCGGTCGGCCGGCCACCCCGGGCGGGGTGGTCGCCACGAACACCTCGTCGTGGTCGGCCGGCACGGTCACACCGTCGTCAAGCCGGGCGTACGAGCTCGACAGGCGGGCCGGCGGCGTGAACGGGTCGTTGCGGCCCCGGCTCTCGACACGGAACTCCATGATGTCCGGTTCGATCGAGGCTCCGGTGTTGACCAGGCGCAGGCGCTGCCCCCTGAACCGGCTGAAGTCGACGAGCAGGTCCACCCGCTCGGCCGGGGTGATGGTCAGCCCGCCCGCGGGCACCGCCGCCGGGGCGGGCAGCAGACCCACGTCCGTGCCGATGATCCGGACCGCGTCGTTGTGCACGGTGCCCGCCTCGTCGACCAGGTCGAGGCGGAAGAACCGACCGTTCGCCGCGTTGAGCACGCGAAAGCGGTACCAGCGCGCGTCAACGTCGAGGTGCGGCCAGATGACGCCGTTGACGAGGGTGAAAGGACCGGTGACGGGAGCTGTCGTGCCGGTCGCCGGCAGGTACTGGAACTTGAACAGCAGCTGCCCGGTGAGCGCGCCGGTCGCCGGATCGGTGTCGAGGTTACGGTCGGTGATGACCAGCGGGATCTCCCGGTCGCCGCCAGGTAGGCCCAGACCGTCCTCCTCCTCGTCGCGGATCAGGTACAGGCCGGCGAGTCCGGCATGGACGTTGAAGCGGGTCACCGCCATCGCGTGGTCGTGGTACCAGAGGGCGGCGGCCGGCTGTCGGTTCGGGTACTCGGTGAGCTGTGCCTCTCCCGGTGAGATGCCGTTGTGGGCCCAGCCGTCGTTGCCGCCGTTCGTCACCGCGCCGTGCAGGTGTACGACGTTCCACGGCGGCAGGTCGGCCACACCGTCGATCAGCTCCACCAGGGCGGGCAGGCTGCCGTCCGGGTCGCGGTAGCCGGGCGTGTTCGCCGGGGTCGGCTGCGCGTACGGTGCCCGTACCGCCACCAGCGGCACCGTGCCCCGGAGTTCGTTCGTCCACGCGACCCGCAGTCGCCTACCGCTGCGCACCTCGATGGTCGGGCCGGGGAACTGTCCCTCGTAGGTCCACAGCCTGGTCTGGGGCAGCTGGGAGTGCAGCCGGGTCCGCGCATTGGTCATCGTGATCGTCAGCTCGTCCCGGTGCCGTCGCGAGTACGCCCGGATCGTCGGCGGAATCCGCAACGGGTCGAGGAACTTGGTGAGACCGAAGGTCGGCGCCGTGGACTGTGTCCCTCGGCCGCCGACGGTCACCGACCCCGATGCATTCTGGCTTTGCAAGCTGACACCCGCCACCACGCCTACGGACCCGAGCACGGCGGAGGTGAGGACGGTGCGACGGTCGACGAAGTTGTCCAAGGTTCTTCTCCTGTGTCGGCTCAGTGACGTACACGTCGTGCCACAGTGATCATCGTCTACGTCACCGATCCTCGCCAGAGCCTGGCGCCGATCTTGGGTCAGCACCGATCCGCTGTCTCCGGCGGGCATCACGTCGTACCGGGTCGGCTCGGGCACCTTTAGCAAGTTCCGTGGGACGGCGGCGGCTCGGCGCCCTCGCACCCCTACCAGGTGACGGGGAGTTCGGTTATCACCTGGAAGCTCGCATCCGGAAGGAACGGAACCTCTTCCGCCGCCACCGCGAGACGCAGGTTGGGCAACCGGTTGATCAGCGCGCCGAGAGCGCTCTCCATCGTGATGCGCGCGAGGTTCTGGCCAAGGCACTGGTGGGTGCCGAACCCGAACGTCACGTGGTCTGCGGCGGAGGCGCGGTGCCAGCTCAGGGAGTTCGGTTCCTGGTGGACGTTGGTGTCGCGGTTGATGAGGGAGGTTATGAAGAACACGCCGTCGCCCTTGCGGATCGTGGTCCCCTCGACCTCGATGTCGTCCGTGGCCAACCGCGTGACACCGTCGGGGACGGACAGGTACCGCAACAGTTCGTCCACGGCGGTGGGCATCAGTGCGGGATCGGCTCGCAGCTCGGCTAGCTGCTCGGGGTGCTGGAGCAGGGTGAACATACCGAGCGAGATCATGGTTCCGGTAGTGCCGTGACCGCCGGCCACCTGCAGGACGAGCCTCGAGACCAGCTCTTCCTGGTCCACGTCACCGGTGGCACCGCGCTCCGCGAGGAGGTCGTCGAGAATCCCCTCACCACGGTTACGTCGCTTCTCCGCGATCAGCCTGCCCATATAGTCCATGAGCTGGTCGTATGCCTCGTTGGCGTTCGGACCGAAAGCGAGCTGGTGCGACAACTTCTCGAAGAACTCGTGGTCGGCGTCCGGTATGCCCATCAGTCGGTACAGAACCGTCACGGGCACCGGCGCCGTGAACGCCGGGATCAGGTCGGTAGGAGCGCCGTTCTCGATCATGCGGTCCAGCTGTTGGTCGACAATCTCCTGAATCTTGGGACGCAGGGCGTTGATGCGTCTGAACGTGAAGCCAGGGATCAGCATTCTGCGCCGGGCGTTGTGCACCGGGCCGTCCACGCCGACCAACGTGGTGACGATCTTCAGGACCTTCTGCTGCGGGTCCTCGGTGGCGGCGGCGATGACCGGCACCATCTTGGGCCACGCGGGGTTGGTGCGGTCGCTGGAGATGCGAGGGTCGACGAGGAGCCTGCGGGCCAGATCCCGGGTCGTGACCGCCCAGACCTGGCGGCCGTCGTAGAGGGTCACCCGGGCGAGTGGGCGCTGCGCGGTCAATTGCCGGTAGCCCGGTGCCGGCTGGTGGGGGCAGGTGCGGCCCTGCGGGAACACGAGCGTGTCAGTCATGCGGGGACCCTCCGAGCAATCAATGCGGTGATCTGCGCGTGCCCCGTACGGAGCGGAGAACCGACCATCTCGACCGCGGTGTCGGCAGTGGTGGTCACGAATCCCTCCCATCGCGTTCGAATGCCTGAGTCCGCATGGTTGGGCGGACGGACAATTGTCCCGGTCGGACGATAGCCAAAGAATGAGCTGCCCGCATCCCCCCGATTGATAGTTCGCGGCATCACGGCATCACGGCATTGCGATACCGGCGGGATTCGCGCCGACACGAATCCCGCCGATATAGAGAATCATTATGGTAAATGGCATGGGCTGAGCGTCAGCACCGGGACCGTCAGGTCCACCCAAGCAGCGGACGCGGGTCACACCTGGTCGACCAACTCCCCGCGCTCACCCTCACCCCACACCTCCGGCTCGGCAGGGCCGGCAGGGCCGGCAGGGCCGGCAGGGCCGAACCAGGTGGTGAGCGCGGATGTGAGAGCCGTGAGGTCGGGGACCTCCCCGACGGAAGTGATCCAGGCGGTGTGTCCATCGGGGCGGATGAGGACCGCTTCGGGCGAGGGGAGCCCGCCGTCGGTAACGGCCACGGGCAGCCGACCGCGGCAGCGGGCGTCGACGATGTCGACGCGGTCGCTCCATCCCGTGGTGGCGGCTGTCAGCTCGGCGAGAAGACGCACGTCGTCGCTCAGGTTGAGCAGAACCGGTCTCGCGGTGTGCAGCAGGTTGAACAACCTGGTGTCACCGTCGGGCAGGCTCAGGTCGAGGTCGGGAAACCGGCGGCCGAGCCACGGACACCCGTCGCCGAGCGGGTAGCGGATGTCCAGCGCGCTGATCATGCCGGCGAGCATCTGGTTCACCTCGTCGATGGCAACGAGGTCGGCGAACACGTCACGGAGGGCGTCCGCATGCGCGCCGGGACGGGCCAGCGCAGTCTGCGCGCGAGTGTTCTGCAGCACCTGGGTGGCGACGGCGGAGCGCTCGCTGTGATAAGTGTCGAGCAGGTCGTCCGACACGTGGCCGTTGACCACCGCGGCGAGTTTCCAACCGAGATTCACCGCGTCCTGCATGCCCACGTTCATGCCCTGGCCGCCGGCCGGGAAGTGGACGTGTGCGGCGTCGCCCGCGAGCAGCACCCGGCCGAGCCTGAACCGGTCGGCCTGCCGTGCGGCGTCACCGAAGCTCGAGAGCCAGCGCGGGCTGTGCATGCCGAAGTCCGTGCCGGCAATTCGCATCGTCGAGTCCCGCAACCGCTCGAGCGTCATGGGTTCGTCCCGGGCGATCACCAGGTCGTACTCGGTGGTGAACACCCGGTACCAGCCAGGTTCGTGGCCCAGCACCGAGACGTTGCCCTTCTCTCCCGCCACGACCGTCGGCCCGTCCGGCGGTTCCGTCAGCTCAACGTCACCGAGCATGGCGGTCAGCGTCGCCGGGGTGCCGGGGAAGCCGATTCCCGCGAGTTTGCGGACCGTGCTGCGTCCCCCGTCACAGCCCACCAGGTAGTCGGCCAGCATGGTCGACACCGATCCGTCCGGCCGCCGAACGTCGATGGCCACACTGCTGTCGTCCTGGCGCACTCCGACCACTTCCGACGACCAGCACACCTGCACGCCGAGTTCGGCGAGCCGTTGGTCGAGCAGCGCTTCGGTCCTGGTCTGCAACAGCATCAGCGAGAACGGATAGCGCGTCTCGAGCCGGGTGAGGTCCAGCCGCTGCTTGGCGAAGAGCCCGCTCGGCATCGGTCTGCCCGCAGCGATGAACGGCTCGACGATCCCCCGCTGGTCCAGCACTTCCAGTGTGCGGACGTGCATGCCCGCGGCACGTGACTCGCCGGAGCGGCCGGCGAGCCGGTCCAGCACCGTCACCTCGACCCCACTCAGCCGCAGTTCGCAGGCCAGCATCAGTCCTGTCGGTCCGGCACCCGCGATCACCACATTGGGCTTCGACATTCTTCTCTCCACAAGTTCCTGAGGGCCAGGGAACCACTGTGTAACAGACATTGACGGACCTGAGCATCCCCTCAAGCATTAGTCCCACAGGATCCTGGCCTACGCGATCGGCGACGACTCCGGGCGGCCGCCCACTCCCGGCGCGGATCAAACAGGATGAAATCGACGACACAGGCGCATCCATCAGGCCATCGGCAGGAAATCGTCCAGATCGTCGCCGCAGTCGCGACGGACATCGGCAAACCGGCACAGCTTCAGGATCTTCCGCTCGGTGAGGCCAACCGGATATAGTCGCTGCGGTCGATGGATGCCATCCCAGTGAGGATCGGCGGCGTCCAGGAACACCTCTGCACCACGGTCGGGTGAGGGCCGAGATGACGAACGACGTCGATTGGCCTCACAGGTCGCCCACCGCGGACGTCAACCGGTGGGTGGAGGAGCAGGATCAAGCCACGTGGGGGAACCATGACGATCTTGGTAACTGGCGCGACCGGCAACGTCGGTCGTAACGTCGTAGACCTCCTGCTGCGGGCCGGAGCGGACGTACGGGCGACCTCCCGCAATCCCGAGACGCTCGACCTGCCGGCGGAGGTTGACGCCCGCAGAGCGGATCTCACCGACCCGAAGACGTTCCAGCAGGCGCTTCAGGGCGTGGACAAGATGTTCCTCTACAACCAGCCGGCTGGCATTGAAGGGGTCCTGGAGGCCGCGAAGGCCGCCGGCGTCAGGTACGTCGTGCTCCTGTCCTCCCTGGCCGCCGCCGGCCGGGATCCGGACCACTGGATCGCCCGGTGGCACCGGGCGACGGAGCATGCGATCGAGCAGTCCGGCTTGTCCTGGACGTTCGTGCGTCCGGGCGCGTTCGCCGCGAACTCCCTCCTGTGGGCTGGTTCCGTCAAGCAGGGCCGGCCGGTGCGGCTTCACTACGCGCACTCCTACCTGTCCTCGATCCATGAGCGGGACATTGCCGAGGTGAGCACCTGCGCCCTGCTCCAGGAAGGCCACGACGGGGCCAAGTACCACATAACCGGCGGTGACAGCATCACTCAGGCCGAGCAACTTGCCCTCATCGGCCAGGCGATCGGCCGTGAGTTGGCTTTCGAGGACATCACGGGCGATGAGACACGCGCCGAGCTACGCGCGCTCTTCGAGCCTCGCCTGCAGGAGTTGATCCGGGACGGGGTCATCAGCCCGGCAGACAAGCCGGGGATCATCGAGACCAGGATCCGCTACTACGAGGAGGCTCTCGACGGGCCTGAGGACATCGACCCCACCGTCGAGAAGGTTCTTGGCAAGCCGGCGCGGACCTTCGCCGAGTGGGCGGTGGACCACAAGGCGGACTTCACGAACTGACACCCGCGCCGAGGTCCGTTTCGACGATTCGGACACGTGAGCGGTCCTGCGCCCGGCACGCCGGGGCGACCGGGATTGTGGCGCTTTCCGTGTTCCGGCCTGTGGTGTGATCACCAGAGGCGGATGACGGCCGGCGGTCAGCGGCCGTACCGCATCGTGCCGGCGCGAGTCCGCAGGCCGTGCCCACGGCGGCGGACCTGGCGGTGCCAGAGTGCCCCCGCGACCCGATTCTGGGTCAGCTCGAAACATCTCGGCGCCACCCTGAATACGATGAACGTTCGTGATTCGCATTTCATCGAGATGTGTTCACTTACGGGGAAACGCGACACGGCCGCCACTCGGATGCCCGCCTTGACGCTTTCCGTTCCTGTGCCCACTTAGCATGGTCGCGTCTTGACGTTTCCAAGCACAGGATCACAGATGACGCAACATGAGAGCCTTTCGTCCACTCTGTCGAGCTTCTATCCGGTCATCTGCACCAACAAGCTCGCCGAATCGGCCAAGTTCTATACCGAGCTGTTCGGATTCGAACAGACCTTCGGAGCTGACTGGTACGTGAGCCTGCGTCGACCCACACCGCCGAACTACGAGTTGGCGCTGCTCGACGCCACGCACCCGACGATGCCGGCCGACTATCGCCGCCCCGTGCGGGGAATGCTGCTCAACTTCGAGGTGACCGATGTCGACGCCGAGTACGCCCGGCTGGTCACCAGGGCGGGTCTGCCACCGGTGCTCGACCTGCGCAGTGAGGATTTCGGCCAGCGCCATTTCATCATCGCCGATCCCAGCGGGGTGCTCGTGGACGTCATCACCCCGATCCCGCCCTCGCCGGAGTTCGCCGCCGCCTTCGCGGCATAGTCCCCGCCCCGATCGGTTCCGGCACGGCGAGCGCTGACGGAGCCGCAGAACCGGAACGCCCGCGCACACCCGCCGACGACAGCGGCGGGTGTGCGCGGGGCGAAGCCGTCCGGCGACCGGGTAGCCGGCGGCGACCCCGGAGGCGGCGCCTAGCGGACGGCGCCCTCGGTCTGCGCGGGCATCTTCTCTTCGCTCCCGTCCGCGGGCTGCTCGTCCCGCGACGCACGGTCCCGGACCGCCGCCACGACCAGGACCGCGAGCAGCACGGTCACGGTGGCACTGATCGCACCCACCGTGTTCAGACCCCCGGTGAAGGCGTCCCGCGCCGAGGTCAGCAGCGCGGAAGCAAGATCACCGGGGAGTTGCGCCGCCCTTGACACCGCGGCGGTGAGGGTCTCCTCCGCGGCGGTGGCGTCTCCGGTGAATCCGTCGGGCACGGTGATCTGGGACCGGTACACGGCGGTGCCGATGCTGCCCAGCACCGCGACCCCCAGGGCCATGCCGAGTTCGGTGCTGGTCTCGGAGATCGCCGACGCGGAGCCGGCCTGCTCGGGCGGCGCCGACCCCACCACCATGTCGGTGCCCAGAGCGATCAGCGGCCCGCCACCGGCGTAGACGAGCGCGAAACCGGTCACCAGCTGCGCCAGCCCGTCCGTGCTACCCACGGTCGCGAGCATGAAGTGACCGACCGCCGAGACAACCAGGCCGACCGCCACCACGGACGCCGGGCGGAACCGCTGGGCGAGCACCGGGGCGAGCATCGACGTGATGATCAGCGCGATGGCGGCCGGCAACAGCCAGAGCCCGGCGCGCATCGGCGACAGGCCCGAGACGAGTTGCAGGTACTGCGTGACGAAGAGGTAGGTCCCACCGGCGATGAGCATGCTGAACAGCATCGCCGTGAGCATGACGGTGAACCGGCGGATGCGGAACAGGCGCACGTCCATCAGGGGGTCGGCGAGGACCCGCTGCCGCCGCACGAAGGTCACGCCGACGACCAGGCCCACCACGACCGCCAGGATGGACAGCGGGCTGGGGCCCTCCTTGGCCAACTCCTTGATGCCCCAGATGACCGGCAGGATGGCGGCCAGGGACAGCGCCACGCTCGCCAGATCGATCCTGCCCGCCCGCTCGGCGCGGTACTCCGGGAGCAGCCGTGGCCCGGCGACCAGGAGCAGCAGCATGATCGGCACGCCGAGCAGGAAGACCGAACCCCACCAGAAGAACTCCAGGAAGAGCCCACCGACGACCGGGCCGAGCGCGATGCCGACGGAGAACATGGTGACCCACACCGCGATGGCGAGTCCGCGTTGCTGCGGGTCGCGGAACATGTTGCTGATCAGCGCCAGGGTGGAGGGCATCAGGGTGGCACCGGCGACGCCCAGGGCGGCGCGCGCGGCGATCAGCGCGACCGGATCCGTGGCGTACGCGGCGAACACCGAGGCGACTCCGAACGCGGCGGCGCCGATCAGCAGCAGTCGCCGCCTGCCGATCCGATCCCCCAGGGTGCCCATCGCCACCAGGAAACCGGCGATCATGAAGCCGTAGATGTCGATGATCCACAGCATCTGGGAGGCACTCGGGGAAAGATCTTCACCGATGTGTGGAACCGCGAGGTGAAGCACGCTCACATCGATCGACAACAGAAGCGTCGGGAGAGCCAGGATGGCGAGTCCCAGCCATTCGCGCAGCCCGGCCCGAGGCTCGACGGTGGTGTTCAACATCAGTCCTTTCGGGTTGGTGCGAACCGGATCCCGTGCCGCGGGTCGGTTCGGTGTCCGTGTGAGGGTCAGAGCATTATCTTCGAGGGGTACGACAGTTCCGCGGAAGCCGCCCCGACAGAACCCGAAGAGTCTCCAAATGTTGCGCGACAGTCGCCGCGACGGCTGGTTCGTACAGGTAGAAGTGGCCGCCGGTGAACATCAGCCGGTGGAACGCACCGGTGGTCTCCAACGACCACAGATGCAGCCGGTCGGCGACCACGACCGGATCGTCGTGCGCACCCAGCGACAGGATCGGCACATCCGTTCCCGACAATGGCCGGCGGTAGGTCTCCATCGCCTCGAGGTCCGCCCGCACCGCCGCGAGGACCAGTCGGACGAAGTCCGGGCGGTCGGTCCACTCCGGCGCCATCCCGCCGATCTCCAGCAGGTGCGCCAACAGGTCGGCGTCACTGTGGAGATGCGCGAACGGCGGCTCGCTGGGAAAGCTGGGCGGTTGCCGCGCGGAAACGACCAGCAGCCGGGGCGGCCGGCCCCGCCGTTCCATCGCCCTGGTCAACTCGTAGCCGAGCACGCTGCCGAAGCTGTGACCGACGACGACGTACGGTGCCGGGTCGAGGTCGGCGACCGCCCGAGCCAGACCGTCGACGAGAGGGTCGACCTGACGCAACGACGGCTCGTCGACCCGTCGGCCCCGGCCGGGCAGCTGACCGACCAGCAGTTCGACGTCCTCGGGCAGCACCGACCGCCAGGGCCGGAAGGCGGTCGGCCAGCCCCCGGCATGCGGCAGCGCGATGATCCGCAGCCGGGGTCGACGCCCCCCGGACGGCGGCTCACCGAGCCTGATCAGCCAGTCGACCATCGTGGTCCCTCGTGCTGTTGAGCAGCGGATGGTGGGCGGCAAGGTGCTCGATCACCCGTGTCTGGTGCGGCCTGAGGCGTTGCCCGGGCAGATGTTCCAGCGAGTGCAGAAACGGGTCCTGCGGCTCCGGCAGGCCGGCGATCGCACTCACGGTCGCCAGGATCAGCATCGGCTGGTACCAGGCCGAGTAGCCGCCCTCGTGGGCGAAGACGATCCGCCCCGCGGCCAGCTCGTCGGCCAGGTGGCACAGCCGCGTGGTCATGGCGTGGAAGGTCCGGCTGGTGCACATCATCCGACCCATCGGGTCGTGCCCCCCGGCGTCGACTCCCGCCGCGACCAGGATCAGTTCCGGGGCGAAGGTCCGCGCCGCCGGTGTCACGACCCGGTCGACCACGGCGAGGTACGCCTCGTGCCCGCACCCCGCGGGCAACGGCACGTTCAGGGTCGCGCCGGTGCCGGCGCCGACGCCGGTCTCACCCACCAGACCGGACGCCGGGGGGAACAGTCCCTCCTGGTGGATGGAGACGTACAGCACGTCGGGATCCTCGTAGAAGGTGCGCTGGATGCCGTTGCCGTGGTGCACGTCCCAGTCGACGACCAGGATGCGGCGTACTCCGGCCCGCTGGGCGGCTCGCGCGGCGACCGCCACGTTGTTGTACAGGCACAACGCCATCGCCCGGTCCGGCTCCGCGTGATGCCCGGGCGGGCGGACCAGGCAGTACGCCCGGTCGGCCCACCCGTCCAGCACAGCTTCGGTGGCCTGCACGCACGCGCCCACCGCCAACCGTGCCGCCTGGGCGCTGTGGTAGTTGACGTGCGCGTACACGCCGGCGTCGCCCGATCCGAGCGCCGACGCGGCCTCGACCCGCCCGATGTGCTCGGGGGTGTGCACGAGCATCAGGTCCTCGTCCGTCGCCGGCGTCGGCGTGACCGGGGTGAAGCGGTCCATCACGCCGGAGGCCTTGACCAGTCCCTCGGCCCGACGCAGGTCCGGATCCACGGCGAACTGGCGCAGCGGCTCGATGCCCGGCCCGACCGGCAGGTAGCCCGATCCGGAGCCCGGATCGTGCCAGAAGCAGATCTCGTGGCTGTACCACGCGAGATTCGGCATGCTGTTCACGTCCTCGTCGATTGTCGGTGACGTACGACGTCGGGGTGCGGAACGGTGCGGTGTCCACACTCCCGCCCGTGCGGGTGCGCTCCCGGCGACGGGAGCGCACCCGGCTGTCGGATCCTCAGGCGAGCACGCCCATCGGCAGTTCCGTCCCGGCGGCCCGGACGATCTGTCGGTGGTGGTGCTCCAGGTCCTCGCGGGAGGTCCGCTTGGTCCGCAGCACCATGTCCAGCCAGCTCAGGACCTGCTCGGCCTCGGCCGAGGTGAGGGGTCGGCCCCCCACCTCCTTCTCGAACTCCCGGATCCGGGCAACGGGCGCCAGCACCCCTTCGGCGTACTCGGCGCGGTCGTCGTTGTGGTTGGGGGTGCAGGCCACGGCCTTCAGGACCGCCCCGAAGAACGCCGCCGTGTTGATCTCGCTCACGATCGCCTCCTGAACAGTTCGGTTGGTGGTTGGACGGGGTTCGTCAGCCGATCAGGCCGACCTGGCGTCCGGCCTTCTCGAGAATCGCGACGGCCTCGTCGAGGTCGCCGTCGGTGTGACTGAGGTTCACGATGGTCCGCAGCCGGGGCAGCGCCTTCGGCACGGTGGGGTAGACGATCGGTTGCACGAACAGGCCGTCCTGCTGGCACAGTCGGGCCATCGCCTGTGCCTGTTCCGCGCTGGCGCAGTAGATCGGCACCACCGGCGTCGTGCTGACCCGGGTGTCGAAGCCGAGCTGGTGCAGCTTCTGCCGGTAGCGGTCGGTGCGGGCGCGGAGCTCATCCGGAAGGTGGCTGGCCACGGTCATCACCTCGAACGCCGCCTTGGCCGCCGCCACCTGCGCCGGGGTTGCCGCCGCGGAGAACATCCAGCCGCGCGCGTTGTTCTTCAGCGCGAAGATCAGATCGCTGGACCCGGCGACGTAGCCGCCGGCACTCGGCACCGTCTTGGACAGCGTCCCCATCTTCACCGGCACCCGCGCGGGGTCCAGGCCGAAGTGCTCGATGATGCCGCGACCGGTCGCGCCCAGCACACCCAGACTGTGCGCCTCGTCGACCATCAACATCGCGTCGTGGCGTTCACACAGCTCGACGATCCCCGGCAGGTCGGCGACGTCGCCGTCCATGCTGAAGACGGCGTCGGTGACGACGAGCCGACCGGCGCCCTCGGTACGGCGCAGCGCCCGTTCCAGATCGGCCAGGTCGTTGTGCGCGTAGGTCACGACGTTCGCGCCGGACAGCCGGTAGCCGTCCAGGATGCTCGCGTGGTTGTAGACGTCGCCGATGATCACGTCGTCCGGGCCGACCAGGGCGCCGACGGTCGCCACGTTGGCGATGTACCCGCTGGAGAAGACGACGGCGTCCTCGGTGCCGAGGAACCGGGCGATCGTCAGTTCCAACTCGCGGTGCAGTTGCAGTGTCCCGGCGAGCAGTCGCACCCCGTGCGCGCCGGTGCCGTACCGCTCGACGGCGCGGTGCGCCTGGGCGTCGATGTAGTCGTGTCCGATGAGGCCCAGGTAGCTGTAGGACGCCAGGTTGAGGAACCACCGGCCGTCGAACCTGATCCAGGCCCCCTTCGCGTCCTCGACGACCGGCTCGTAGAAGTAGTCGTCGCGGGCGATGATCTCGCGGTCCTCGGCGGAGAGGGCGTCGATGCGACGGTCGACGAACGACCCGTCGGGCAGATCGTGGAGACGGCCGGGCAGCGTCCGGCGGGGAATCCGACCGGTCGACCGGAGCGTGTCACCGGTGGACGCTCGCATCGGTGCGTGCGGTGCCGGCGACGGTGACGTTCCGGAGCCCGACGGGTACGCCGGTGCCTCCGTGGCCGGAGCGAACCGTGCCACCGGAGCGGAGGACGGTGCGGGCCGGGCCGGCGACGGCGGGACCGGGGCGGAGCGCGGCGCGGACGGCGTCCCACCCCGGGCGGGCGAGCCCGGCACGGGCGTCGGGACGGCAGTCCCGCCGGACACCGGCTCGGTCCCCGTCGTGACGCTACGGAAGCGGTCCCAGTCGACGACCGACGAGGCCTGGGTGCGGGGCGCGGCGACGGACGGGGAGGGGACCGGTTCCGGCGTACGGGGCGTGCCGCCTGGGCTGGTCGTTCCGGCGAGGAGCGCTGCCGCCGGGCTGGCGGCCACCGGTGGGGTCGAGGGCTGCCGGCTGGCCGGTGGTCCGGCGGTCGGCTCGGTTCCCCCGGCCGGGATGCTGTCCAGGTGGCGCAGCAGGGCGTCGAGTCCGGGATTGTCGAACAACACCATCGGGTCGACGTCCAGACCGTGCTTGGCCAACGCGGCGGTCACCTCGACCGCCATCATCGAGTCCAGCCCCAGATCCAGCAGGTTGTCGTCGGGAGACACGTCCTTGACGTGCAGGATGTTCCTGAGGATGTCCGCAAGCGGTTCCCACAGGTGGCTTGCCGGTACCACAACAGTCATCTGATCGTCCTTCGGGATCGAAGCGGCGGACAGGACATAGTTGGCGGGACTCAGGTGCAACGTCTCCTGGAGCAGGTCGATGCCGTCGGCAGCCGTGAGGGCCGGTATCCCCCGGGCGCTCGCACCGGCCGCGACGCCTTCGCCCATGCCGACCGCCCACAGACCCCAGTTGAGGCTGTACCACGACTCGCCCTCGGCGCGTCTGCGGGCGGCGTAGCCGTCCAGGTAGGCGTTGGCTGTCGCGTACGAACTCTGCCCGAGGTTTCCGTGCACGGCGGCGACGGAGGAGAAGAGCACGACGAACCCCGGCCGGGCGTCGCGGGGTAGTGCTTCGTCGAGAGCGTGGACACCGGCGATCTTCGGAGCGAAGACCTCGTCGATCCGGTCGGGTGACAGCGAGCGCAGCAGGCCGTCGCGCAGCACCCCGGCGGCGTGGAACACACCGTCGAACGCGGGGGTGCCGCGCAGCACCTCCGACAGTTCCCGCACGTCGGCCCGGACGACCGCGAGGTCGCAGGTCGCGGCGAGCCGGTCGAGCCGCTCCCGGGCCTCGCCGCCGTCGGGAACGGTACGGCCCACGAGGGTCAGGTGTGCGCAGCCCTGCCGGGCCAGGAACTCCGCGACGTGCAGCCCGATGCCGCCCATGCCCCCGATGACGAGGAACCGTCCACCGCCGTTCGGCACCCGGTCCGGGCCGGCGGACACCGCGGTGAGCGACGGCGCGTACCACGATCCGTTCCGCCAGGCCAGTTCCGGCTCGGCGTGACGGAACCCGGCCGGTGGCACCCCGTCGTCGACGTCGACCAGCCGGACGCGGGCGCGCGGATACTCGACCCGGAGCGTCCGCACCAGTCCCCACAGCGCCGTCTGGAACGGCTCCACCCGCTCCTGCCCGGTCACCTGGTGCGCCACCGTGGTGACGACGGTGAGGTCGGGCATGGGTGGCCGGGCCGCGAGCTGGCGCAGCATGGCGAAGACGCGGTGCAGATCGTCGATCACCCGGGCCCCGTCGCGGGAATCGCGTGCCGCGACGTACACGACCTCACCGGGAGCGGTGCCGCCGAGCACGTCGGCGACGCGCTCGGTGCTCAGCTCGTCCGGTGCGAGACGGAGCACCGTCCGCCCCGCGGCATCGACAGGGTCGCGGGACACGACCAGAGTGGTCCCGTCGGCCGGCGGTGGCTCGGGGGTCGGCTGGACGGCACGCCACATCGGCGTGCGGATCGAACCGGCCCGGCGGACGGCGGTCGGCGCCGCCGCCGACGGCGCCGACCACCCGACCGGTCGGGGCGGCGGCACCGGGTTCGCCCGGCTGCTCGGGCTCTTGAGGGCGATCCGGTCCAGTTCCAACAACACCTCGCCCTGCTGGTTGCACAGGGTGGCCCGGCCCCGTACCAGAGCGTCGCCCCGCTGGTCCGGGTCGGTCCGCTCGATCAGCGCCCAGACCGTTCCCGAGATGCGACGCCGGGCCACCAGCCGTCCCACGTACCAGGGCAGGCATGCTCCCGCGGCGCCCTCGTCCAGCGCCCCGAGACACTGGAACACACCGTCCAGCAGCGGCGCCGGCACGAACGAGGACCGCTGCGGGCTCTCCGGTGCCCGCATCAGCGCCACCATCCGGTCCGGTCCCCGGTACGCCGCGCGGATCACCTGGTAGGTCGGGCCGTAGTCGATGCCGGTCGTACGCCGCCAGTCGGCCAACGCGGCGAGGGGCAACTCCTCGTCGCAGCCGGCCCGCAGCCGTGCCAGGTCCAGGTAGTGCGGAACCGGCAGCGGGCTGCCGGTGACCTGCGCCTGGCTGTGCGTCACCTGGTCGGCGCCCTCGGGGTCACCTGGTGCGCCGGTACGGGAGCTGACAGTGCACACGCCGCCGTCGGTGACGGTCGTCTCGACGTCGATCGGCGCACGCACCGTCAGCGGGGAGAGGAAGGTGACCCGGTCGAGCTGCCAGCGCCACCCGGGCCGGCCGGTGTCGCAGGCGACGAGCATGGCGTCGATCTGCGCGGCGGCCGGCAGCACCGGCACGCCGCTGATCCGGTGGTCACCGGCCACCGGGTCGGCGGGGGTGATCTGTTGCCGGAGCGTGGTCATGACAGCAGGTCAAACGTGTCGGTGGCCTTCACCAGGCCGTTGACCTGGATGTCGACGCGGTGCTCACCCGGGTAGTAGCGGCGGGTGTTGATCTCCCGCACGGGGTGGGCCTTCTCGATCATCCTCCGCTCCCCCGCGACCAGGTCGACCCTGGCGAGCTTGAACACCTTGGGGATGGTGCGCCCGTTGCCCCGCACGTGGTGCACCACGTAGTCGACCGTCACGCTGTGCGGCCGTCGATCGGTGTTCGTCACGTCGAGCCGCAGCATGACCGTCTCGCCGACCCGCACCGAACGGGGCGAGCACCGCAGCGCGGACACCTCGACGTGTTCCCCGCCAGTGGCGCCGAGCAGACTGAGGGCCTCCTGGTTGCCCTTCTTGACCAGGGTGCGCAGGCCGTGCCGGACGATCCAGGCGGTCTGCGGGGTGGGGCTCTCCCGCAGCCAGCGGCGGGCGGTGTCCAGGGCGATCGCCGGGGAGTCCTTGGAGATGTCGTTGAGGTTGTTGGCGACGGACTTGCGGACGTACTCCGAGGGGTCGCTACGCAGCGGTTCCAGGATCTCCAGCACCGGTTGCGGGTCCGCGACGAACCGGGTGAGCGTCCGTGCCCAGGGCAGGCGGGGGCGGACGCCCTCGCTGGCCAGACGCCGCACGTTGAGACTCGGGTCGAGGGCCCAGGCCCCGATCCGCTTCATCGTGAGGTCGTAGTGCTCCTCGATGAACGGCCGGATCGCGTACTCGCCCGTGTGGCGCTTGGTGATCTCCTCCAGCGCGTCGAGCGACGCGTCCGGATGCTCCAGGCCGTACTCCTCGACGAACCGGGCCACCGGCATGAGGTACCAGCTGGTGTTGAACATCCCGTCGCCCTCACCGAGCTCGTCGCCGAGGATCGACACGAGCACCTCGACGGCGTCGACGTAACGCTCGGGCAACCGGCTGCGCATCTCCTCGGCCAGGATCAGGACCCGGTCCTTGAGTTCCTTGCCGGGGATCCGTCGGTCGACGGCCTCGGCGTAGCCGTCGATGTCGAACCCCGGCAGAACGGTTCGGATCTTCCCGCCGAGGAGCCGGGCGGCCTCGCCGGTGAAGTGACGCTTCAGCCCGTACTCGCTGGACATCACACTCGACCTTTCTTCAGCAGCATCCCGGGGTGGGACGCCGGACGGTGGTGGAACTGGTGCGCGGGCGGCCCGGTCTCCTGGGCCGCGGGAGCAGGCACCGGATCGACTCCGGTCGGTTCCGGCGAGATCCAGAACCGCTCCCGTTCGAAGGGGTAGGTGGGGATGGTGGTGGTGCGGTGCCCGCGTTGGTGGTGCAGAGCGGGCCAGGTCAGGTCGGTGTGGCCCTGGTTGTAGTAGTCGACGAGGTTGTCGTGGAGTTGACGCTGGTCGGTGTGACCCCGACGCAGGGTGTGCAGCCAGGTCAGACCCGCCTCGGGAAGAACCTGACGACTGATCGGGACCAGGACCGGATGCGGACCGATCTCCCAGAACACCTCCGCACCACCCTCACGCACCAACCGCACCGCCTCGGCATACCGCACCGGCCGACGGATCCCCTCGGCCCACACCCGCGGATCAGTCACCGACTCCCCGGTGTGCCAACCACCCGTGATCGTCGACGCGAACGGCATCCCCGGCGCCCGCAACACACCACCGGCCACCGCCTCCGCGAACACCGGCACCGCCGCACTCATCGCCTCCGAATGAAACGCGTGACTGACCGTCAACCGCTGCCCACGCCCCACCGCCCGACAGAACCCGTCCACCGCCTCGACCCCACCGGCAACCGTCACATTCGACGGCCCGTTGTAAGCCGCGACCTCCACCCCCGGATGCTCCACCAACAACCGATGCACCACATCAACATCGGCATTCACCACCGCCATCGCCCCACCCGACGGCTGCGCCTGCATCGCCTGCGCCCGCGCCCGCGTCAACCGCATCAACTCCGGCAGGTCACACACCCCCGCCGCCCACGCCGCCGTCAACTCCCCCACACTGTGACCCGCCACCACCTGCGGACCCACACCCCACGACCCCAACAACCGCACCAACCCGACCTGCACCGCAACAATCGCCACCTGCGCAAACCCGGTCTGCCCCAACACCTGCGCCGGCGCATCACACAACAACCCCGGCAACGACCACCCATCCAACGAACCCAACAAACCCGCACACTCATCAATAGCCTCACGGAACACCGGCTCCGCGGCATACAACCCCGCACCCATCCCCGGATACTGCGAACCCTGCCCCGTGAACAAGAACCCCGTCACCGGCCCCCGACCGGCCAACCGACCAATCGGCCGATCCCCCGACGCCACCCGCCGCAACCCCGCAGCCAACTCATCACCATCAGCACCCGCCACCGCAACCCGGAACCGATGCACCGCCCGACCCACATTCGCCGTGAACGCCACATCCCCCACCTGCGCCCCCGACACCCCCACCAACCGATCCGCATAAGCCCCCGCCAACACCCGCACCGCATCCTCCGACGCCGCGGACACCCGCACCACAAAACTGTCCTGCCCCACCACCGGCGCCCGCCCCACCACCGGCGCCTCCTCCACCACCACATGGGCATTAACCCCACCCATACCAAACGCCGACACCGCACCCCGACGAACCCGCCCACCCCGAGGCCACAACACCGGCCGATCCACCACAAAGAACGGCGACTCCTCAAACCGAATATGATCATTCGGCCGCACCACATGCAACGTCGGAGGAATCACCCCGTTCTCCAACGCCAACACCACCTTCACCACACCAGCCAAACCCGCAGCCGGCTCCAAATGACCCACATTCGACTTCAACGAACCAATCCCACAAAACTGCACCCGATCCGTGAACACCCGCCACGCCCGAGACAACCCCTCCACCTCAATCGGATCCCCCAAACCCGTCCCCGTCCCATGCGCCTCCACCATCTGAATCCCCACCGGATCCACACCCGCATCCCGCAACGCCGCACCCACAACCTCCGCCTGGCCCTTCGGGCTCGGGGCCGAGTAGCGAGTGGTACGCCCGCCGTGGTTGACCGCGACGCCCTTCACCACCGCCCGAACCCGATCGCCGTCACGGACCGCGTCGGCACTGCGCCGCAGGACCACCGCAACGGCCCCCTCCCCGGGCACGAAGCCGTCCGCCGACGCGTCGAAGGCACGGCACCGGTGACGGGGGGACAAGGCCCGCAGATCCCGCATCGACTGGAAGTACTCGGGGCTGATGGCGGCGTGCACGCCACCGATCACCGCCGTGTCGATGTCACCCGAGCGCAGGTGTTGTACCGCCGAGTGCAGGGCGACCAGCGACGAGGAGCACAGGGTGTTCACCACCAGGCTCGGCCCCTGCCAGTCCATCAGGTGCGACAGCCGGTTCGGGATCATCGCCTCCAGGCCGAGGCCCCGCCCGGAGGAGACGCCGTGGCGGGCCCGCTCCTCGTGGTAGTGGTCGTGGCTGTAGGCGATCCAGAGGCCGGTGCGGCTGCCGGCGCCCCGGTCACCGAGACGGCCGGCGTCCTCCAGGGCCTGCCAGATCGTCTCGTACACGATCCGGGCCTGGGGGTCGATCAGCGGCGCCTCCCGCGCGGAGATCCGGAACGGCGCGGGGTCGAACTGGTCGACCTGCTCCAGGAAGGACGCCTGCGTACCATCGTGGTCCGGCTGGCTCCACCGCTGTGCGGGCACCGGACCGACGGTGTCGCGTCCCTCCATCAGCAGCGACCAGAACTCGTCGAGACTGCCGGCGGTCGGCACCCGCACGGCGGCACCGACGATGGCGATGTCACGCGGGGATGACTCGGGGTTCGGGGCGTCGGCGGTGGCGGTCGCCACCGGTGCATCGGTCCGGGCCACCTCGGGTCCCGGCTCCCGGCCGCCGGTCCGCGTCGTCACCGGCCCACCGTTCTCGGTCGCCGCACCGGCCGGCCTCGTCGGACCCGCCGGTTCCGGCGGCGTCACCGGATCGGCGGTCGCCGCCGATCCGGGCGGCGCCTCCGGGTCCGCGCTCCGCGCCGGTGACACCGTCGCGGCAGCCTCCGCGGCCTCTCCGGCGGGTGACCCGGACGGCCAGGTCAGCGTGGCGACGAACTCGGGCTCCTCCCGGGCGAGATGGTCGGCGAAGCTGCGCGGGGTGGGGTACTCGAAGAACACCGTCGGGTACAGCGAGAGCCCGTGCTCCCGGGAAAGCCGGTCACTCAGTCCGACCAGGCTGATCGAGTCCAGCCCGGCGGAGAGGAACTCGGTGTCGGCATGGTCGTCACTGATGCCCGCCTCGGCCAGGAACCAGGTGAGCACCGGCACGGCGGGCGCGGTACGGGCCGCCGGTGCCGGCCGATCGGCCGGTGCCGCCGCCTCCCCGGTGCGGGACGGGGGCGCATCGGCGGTCACGGCGGGCGGCACCGCACGGTCGACGGCCGGCACCATGAGATCGGCGGCCGGCACCACGCGGTCGGCGGGCGGCACCACGAGATCGGCGGGCGGCACCACGCGGTCGACGGGCGGCACCGGCACGGCCGGGAGGTCAGGCCCCGCCGAGGACTGCACCTCGACGGTCCGCTTGCCCTCGAAGGCCCGTGCCGGCACCCGCTTCGAGGAGATGTCCCCGAAGACGAACAGCACGTTCCCGGAGGCGTCGGTGACCACCTGGGTGACCCGGCAGGCCTCCTCGTTCCAGAACGCGACGGTGGTCCGCACGAACGCCGCGTCGTCCAGGGACCCGAAGACCCCGACCCGATCCACCGACAGCGGAATGAACGCGGACGCGTCGTCGGTGCCGAAGACCGGGTTGTCGGGGTCGATCGCGGCGATGGTCACGCTGTCCAGCAGGCCCGGGAAGAGGCTGACGTCCGCCGGGTTCATCGCCCGCTGCCGGCCGCCCTCGATCCGGGCGAGCGTGCCGCCACCGGCCAGACTCGCCACCCAGGAGATGTTGCGGTAGTAGCGACCGTGGTGGTAGCCGATGCGGCGCAACCACCGGTAGACACCCGACCCGGAGTGGATTCGGGAGCAGGTCTCCAGCAGGGCGGTCACCGGCACCGGTGCCGGCGCGGGTTCGGCGTCGCGGATGAACCGGCCGGTCACGAACGCGCCGTCGGTGTCCTCGACGGTGAACAATGCGTCGCCGTCGACCCGGCACACCACCCGGCGCGCGCCGTCGGGGATCAGCGGACGGTGGAACAGCAGGTCTCGTACGCCGTGGAACCGGTCGCCGCGCGCCTCGACGCCGCGGCGCAGGAAGTCGAACCACCCCACTCCGGGCAGCATGGCGGTGCGGTACACGGAGTGCTGGGCGATGGGCACCTCGCCCGGCCCGAACAGGCGGGAGAAGACGTAACCGGCGGCGCCGTCGTCGGAGTCCAGCATCACCGGTCCCCCGGGCTCCGGCGAGCGCATCGGCTCCCGCAGGTCCAGCGAGGTACCACGTAGCTGGGCCACCGGCAGCAGCTGCTTCGTCCAGGCCACGTCGCCCTGGAAGCGACTCCAGTCGATGTCCTGCCCGGATTCGTGCAGCTCGGCGACGATCGAGGCGAGGACACCCGCCACCGCCGGTACGTCGGTGACGCCGGCCAGCCGGTCGCAGACGTCCACCGCACCGGCGAGGTCCTCGGCCGGCGCTCCCTCGTCGGCACCGACGACGGCGGCGAGTGCCTGCTCCAGGGGCACCCGTCCGTACGCGAAGTCGAGCAGCGGCGCCCACGCTTCGGGTAGCCGCACGGCGGTTTCGGGCACACCGCGTTCCCGCAGGGCCACGGTCAGGGCGATGCCGGAGCAGATGCCGACCAGCCGGCCGGAGAAGTCCACGAGTTGGCAGCCGACCGCGTCCTCGAACCGGGTCACGATCTCCCGGACCGCCGGGGTCGACCGGTCGACGGCCAACAGCCATGCGGGCGGGCGGGGGGCGTCAACGGGACGGATCGCGGCCGGCACCGGGCGGGACCGGGTCGCGTCGGCGGGGGCGGCGCGGAGCAGCCTGGCCCGCAGGGCCGTCACGAGCGCGTCGGCGTCGTGGCCGGCCACCGCGATCCGGGCGGCACGGTGGGGTCGTGCCAGGCGGGCCGTGGCGCAGACGTCGCCGAGCCGGTCCGCAGCCGACGGCAGGAACTCCACCCACTGGGCGACGAGTTCCCGCAGCCCGTCCGGGCTGTCCGCGGAGAGCGGCAGCACCTGCGGGACCAGCTCCGCCGGGCCGGTCGGGTCGGCCGCCACCGGCACCGCCTCGGCTACGACGTGTCCGTTGGTGCCGCCGAAGCCGAACCCGCTCACCGCGGCCCGCCGCACCGGCGCCGCCGGCCACGCACGGGCGTCGGCCGGCAGGTAGAAGGGGCTCCGGTCGAGCTTGAGCCGGGGGTTGGGCGCCTCGACCGGAGTGCCGGGGAGCAGCCCCTCCCGCAGACAGGTGATGATCTTCGCGAGACCCGCGAGGCCCGCGGCGGAGTGCAGGTGCCCGATGCGGCGTTTGACGGACCCGAGCGCCACCGAGCCGGGCACGACGCCCCGCTGGGCGAAGACCTCGGTCAGGGCACGCACCTCGATCGGGTCACCGATCGCGGTGCCGGTGCCGTGCGCCTCGACGTACTGGACGGTGCCGGGATCGACCCTGTCGTACGCCTTGGTCATCAGCTCGATCTGGGCGTCGAGGCTGGGCGTGGTCACCCCCATCGTGCGGCCGTCGTTGTTCACCACGGCCTCGGTGATCGCGCCCAGGATCAGGTCGCCGTCAGCGACGGCCGCGGCCATCGGCTTGAGCACCAGCGCCGCCGCGCCCTCACCGGGTACGTAGCCGTTGGCCCGCTCGTCGAAGGTCTTGCACAGGCCCTCCGGCGACAGCGCCCCGTTACGGGAGAGCAGGACGAAGGTCAGCGGGTCGATCAGCAGGTCGACCGCGCCCACCACCGCCGTCGAGCAGGCCCCCGCGGCCAGGCTCTGGCAGGCCAGCCAGACCGCGGTCAACGACGACGAGCAGGCGGTGTCCACCACGAGGCTCGGACCGGACAGGTCGAACCGGTCCGACAGCCACGCCGCGATGAAGTTCTGCGACCGTCCCCAGAGGGCGGCCGGCGTCGGCCGGTCCGTGTCGGTCGGCGGGGTGGGCGTCAGCCCTCGGCCGTGGTCGAAGCCGTAGGAGTTCATCCGGGCACCGACGAACACGCCGATGTCCTGCCTGCGGTCGCGGGCCAGGTAGCCGGCGTCCTCCAGGGCGCGGGCGCCGACCTCCAGCATCATCCGCTGCTGCGGGTCGAGCAGGACGGCCTCGTCGGCGCTCAGCCCGAACGCCTCGTGGTCGAAGGAGAACGGGTCCTGGAGGAACCCGCCACGGTGGTGGGTGCCCTGGTGGTCACCGTCGCCGAGGTACAGCCCGCGGGCCCAACGGCCGGCCGGCACCTCGTCGACCTCGACCGAGTCGTTGCGGAGCATCCAGCTCAGGTCGACCGCGTCTTCGGCGCCAGGCAGCCGCACGGCCATGCCGATCACTGCGATCCGGCGGTCCATCTCGGTCACGGTGCTCCTTCCGTTCCGCTCGGTGGTCATGTCACTGCTTGCTGGCCGGGGCCAGCAGGGGTCGCAGTAGCGAGGTCAGTACCGGCTCGGTCGAGGGCGGAGCCGGCTGCGGTGCCGGCGGCCCGGCCTCCGACGACCGCCGGTGGGTCGGGACGCCGGTGGCGGGCTGGTCCGGGGCGGTGTCAACGGTGGCGAGGCGGGCGGCGATGTCGGCCGCCGTACGGGCCCGCATCAGCATCGACGGGTCGACCGTCACGCCGCTGCGCCGCTCGATCGCGCTGGTCAGGTCGGCGATCGCCAGGGAGTCCAGGCCCATCTCGTCCAGGCTGCGGTCATCCGGTGCCTCGCCGAGCACGTCCATGAAGGCGGCCCGGACGGCGGCGGCCAGCACGTCGTTGCCCCGTCCCCGCGACACCGGCACGTCCGGGCCGGCGGCGCGGGAACCGACCGCGACGGTCGGGTCCGTGCCACCGGAGTTGGCCGGCTCGACCACCGGCACGGGTTCGGCCGGTGCGACGCCGCCGGGGACGACCACGCTCCCGCCGGAGCGCAGGTGTGCGGCGAAGACGGCCAGCGCCTGGTCGACGCCGATCGAGTGGGCGGCGGAGAAGGACTTGTCCGCCGCCATGCCCACACCCAGCCAGTTGGGCCAGGCGTGCGCGGTGACGGTCAGGTCGGCGCCGTCCTCCCGTTCGGCGAGGGCGAGCTGGTAGGCGTTGGCCATCGCGTAGTCCACCAGCCCCCGGCCGGCGTCGGGCAGGACGCCGGCGATGGAGGAGACGAGTACGACGAACTCGGCGCCCTGCCCCCTGGCCACCCGCAGCACGTGGTGCGAGCCGGCGACCTTGGGGCCCGTGACGCGCGCGGCGTCGGCCCAGTCCCGTCGCTTCACCGCCCCGAAGGGGTTGACCCCTCCTGCGCAGTGCACGACTCCCCTCAGTCGGCCCCAGCGCTCACCGAAGTGGGCGACCGCGTCGGCCAGGGACCGCTCGTCCTGGACGTCGCAGGGCAGGTACGCCACCTCGGCCTGCTGGCCCAGCCGCGTCAGGAACGGCGAGTCCGCGCCGGCGGCGGAGCGACCGAGGACGGCGATCCGGCGGGCCCCACACACCACCAGGTGTTCGGCCAGCCGTTGACCGACCGCGCCCAGTCCTCCGGTGACCAGGTAGTAGCCGTCGGCGGAGAGTTCGGGCCCGGCGCCCGGGATGGCCACGGCCGGCACCGGGACGAGCCGGGTACCCCGGCGGTAGGCGGCGACCGTGTCGTCGTCGGGTTGCAGCGCGGCCAGTTCGGCGGTGATCCGCGCGGCGTGCTCGGCGACCGGCTCCCGCGGGTCCAGGTCGAGGACCGCGAGGGGATGCCGGTTCTCCGCGCAGGCGGCCCGTACGGCGGCCGCTCTGGCCGCCGCGGTCGGCAGCAGGGTGATCCGTTCGGCGGGCTGGACGGCGGCGCTGGACCAGGTGGCCCAGACCATCCTGGCACCGGCCGGCAGGGTGGTCAGGAGTGACCGCAGCCGCGCCCAGAAGGTCTCCAGGTCCGCGTCGGTGCCGGACGGGTCGTCGACGACCACGAGGCGGGCGGCGGGACTGTCGTCGGCGACCACCCTGGCGCCGGCCGCGAGGAGGGCGCCCACCATGGCGGCGCGGTACCGGTCGGCGGCGACGACCCGCACGGTGATGCCGGGTTCCAGCACGCCGGGTGCCAGGTCGTCGGCGTGCCACTCGGTGCGGTACGCCTCCTGGCGCCCGGCGTCGGGCGGCGTCGAGGCGGTCGGGGGCACCGTCCGGTCCCGCCAGTAACGGTGACGGGCGAACGGGTAGGTGGGTAGATCGGTGATCCGTGCGCCGGGTGCGGACAGGGCTGGCCAGTCGATGTTCCGCTGGCCCCGGCGTACCGCGTCGACGACTGCGGCGTGCCGCTGCGACAGTGGGGCCGCGCCGAGGTCGGCGGTCAGCCCCGTGACGTCGTCGTCGGCGGCGGCGGCGGCGACCGGAATGTGCCCGGCGGCGACGGCGCGCAGCTCCTGCGCGATCTCCCCGGCCGTGGTGCCCCGCACGGCCGTCTGGAAGGCGAGTGGGGAGCGACCGACGTTGGCGGTGTGGCAGAGGTCCGCGGTCTCCCGGTCGTCCCGCGACCGGGCGAACCGGTCGGCGTACATCCCGGCCAACACCCGCACCGCATCCTCCGACGCCGCGGACACCCGCACCACAAAACTGTCCTGCCCCACCACCGGCGCCCGCCCCACCACCGGCGCCTCCTCCACCACCACATGGGCATTAACCCCACCCATACCAAACGCCGACACCGCACCCCGACGAACCCGCCCACCCCGAGGCCACAACACCGGCCGATCCACCACAAAGAACGGCGACTCCTCAAACCGAATATGATCATTCGGCCGCACCACATGCAACGTCGGAGGAATCACCCCGTTCTCCAACGCCAACACCACCTTCACCACACCAGCCAAACCCGCAGCCGGCTCCAAATGACCCACATTCGACTTCAACGAACCAATCCCACAAAACTGCACCCGATCCGTGAACACCCGCCACGCCCGAGACAACCCCTCCACCTCAATCGGATCCCCCAAACCCGTCCCCGTCCCATGCGCCTCCACCATCTGAATCCCCACCGGATCCACACCCGCATCCCGCAACGCCGCACCCACAACCTCCGCCTGCGCCGCAGAACTAGGAACCGTCAAACCACTCGTCCGACCCCCGTGATTAACCGCCGAACCCTTCACCACCGCCCGAACCCGATCACCATCACGCAACGCATCCCGCAACGGCTTCAACACCACCGTCACCACACCCTCACCCGGCACGAACCCATCCGCCGACGCATCGAACGCCCGCGACGCACCAGTGGGGGACAACGCGCGCAGGCTCCGCATCGCGTGGTAGTGCAGAGGCGACATCGCCAGTCGTACGCCGGCGACGACAGCCTGGTCGCACTCGCCGTTGCGCAGGCTCCGCACAGCCGTGTGCAGGGCCACCAACGACGACGAACACAGCGTGTCGATGGTCATGCTCGGCCCCGACAGATCCAGGAAGTAGCTCACCCGGTTGGCGAGGAAAGCGTTGTGGTTGCCCAGACCGCTCGGCGCGTCCAGCTCCGGCTCGATGTTGTGGTCCTTGTAGTGCTGGTAGCTCGCGCCGACGAAGACACCCGTTCGGCGGGGGGCCGCCAGCGGCGGCACGCCGGCCGACTCCAGCGCCTCCCAGGTGGTGCGGAGCAGCCAGCGGGCCTGCGGGTCCAACACCTCCGCCTGCTTGGGGAAGAAGTCGAAGAACTGGGCGTCGAACTCCTCGACGCCGTCGAGGAACCCGCCGGGTGGACGTTCCCCGGCGCCCCACCGGAACTCGGGCGCCGGGCCGATGCCACTCGTGCCCTGCGACAACATCGACCAGAACTCGTTCGGATCCGTCGCTCCGGGTACCGCGCAGGCCATTCCGATGATCGCGATGTCGTCCCCGTCGTGCCCGGGGCCCACATCGGTCGGGTCGGCCTGCTCGATCGCCGTTGCCGCGGTGACCGGACTGACCGGCGCGGTGACCGGACTGTCCGGTGCGGACTCCGGCTCGGCCGTGGGCCCGACGTGCGCCGGGGTGTCGGGCGGTCCCGGCTCCCCGTCCGAACGGGCCTCCCCCTCCGGTGCGTCGGCGTTCCGGGCCGGACCGCCGGGCCGGCGGTCGACCCCGATCACGGCGGCCAGGGACCGGCAGTCCCGGGCGTCCAGGACGTCGGTGGGGCTCAGTCCCACCTCGAACGACTCGGCGACGGCGGCGGCGATCTCGGTGGCCAGCATCGAGTCCATGCCGAGGTCGGAGAGCCGGCTGGTGGCGGTGACCGTGGGATCGCGCAGCACCCGACGTACCAGGGCGACGACGTCGTCCTCGCCGTCCACCCGGGCAGGCGGCGTCTCGGAGCGGGAACGGGACGCCGGGCGCGGCGACCCGGCCGGCGGTACGGGCGCCGGCACCGGCCGGTACGCCACCTCGTCGAGGGTGACCAGGACCGTACCGTCGGCGCTCAGCAGCGTCGCCGTGCCCCGCCGGGCACCGTCACCGTCCTGCGTGACCCCGTGCAGGTGCACGAAGGCTGCGGCGGCGGGATCGGCCCAACGGACGACACGACCGGCCGACACCGGCAGGTAGGTCTGGGCGGACGCCGACGGGTCGGCCATGGTCAACACCGCCATGCTCTGCAACGCGGCGTCCAGCGCGGCCACCGCACGCACCCGGAGGTCCTCCCCCTCGGCGTGCTCGATCCGGGCGAGGACACCCGTCGGGCCGAACCGGATGTCGGCGACGGCGCGCAGCGGACCGTCCAGGTCCATGCCCTTCGCGGCGAACCACGCGTACAGCCCGGCCGGGTCGAGCTGCCGCGGGTAGCGGGCGCGCAGTTCGTCGACCGACTGCCGGTCGGGCCGCTCGGCGGGCTCGACCGGGGTACCGAGGGTCAGCCGGGCGATGGCCCGCTCACCGTGCCGGATGCTCACGGTCCGGCCCGGCCCGGCGTCGGCCGGGTCGACGGTGAGCAGGTGCCGGCCGACACCCCGGGCGGTGAAGGTGACCGACTCCAGTTCGGTGCCGCGGGACAGGGCGAGGTCCAGCACCAGCGCGGCCGGCACGGTCTCCTCGCCGAAGACGCGGTGCGCCTGGACGACCCGGTCGTCGGTGGCCTCCGAGCGGGGCCCGACCGGCTCTGCCGCTGTCGGCGGGGCCGTACCCGCCCCCGTCCGGAAAGGGTACGGCGGTAGGGCCAGCCGCGGCGGACGCACGGCACCGTGCACCTTCCGCCAGTCGACGTCGCCGCCGCCGACATGGCGGAAGGCCAGGTCGACGAGGTCGGTCGAAGCGGTCGGGGCGGCTCCGTCGGTCAGCACGGTCGCGCCACGGACCACCAGGCCGGACAGGTCGCCGCCGTGGCCCAGCGCCCGACGCAGGCCGGCGCCGAGCTCGTCGGCCGTGGCGCCGAGGACGGCGAGCCGGTGCGCCAGGTGACGACGGCCCACGGCGGCGGCGAAACACAGCACCGCCGGATCCAGGGACCGGTCCCCGGCGATCAACCGCTCGACGTCACCGGCCCGACGCACCAGGGCCTGCGGGGTGTGCGCGGACAGGACGAGCAGGTGCTCGCCGGACGGGTCGAGGGACCGTTCGCCCCCGGACAGCTCGGCGACGTACTCCTCCACCACGACGTGGGCGTTGGTGCCACCCATGCCGAAGGCGCTGATGCCGGCGCGGCGTGGACCGTCGGACGGCCACGGGTGCGCCTCGGTGGGAACGACGAACCGGCCCGTGGAGAGGTCGACGTGCGACCCCGGTACCTCGAACCCGGCCAGCGGCGGGATCTCCCGGTGCCGGATGCACAGCAGGACCTTCAGCAGGCCCGCCAGACCGCTCGCCGGTTCCAGGTGCCCGATGTTCGCCTTGACCGAACCGATGTAGCACGGACCGGTCCGGTCAGGTGCGGCACCGAACACCTCGGTCAGCGCGGCGATCTCGATCGGGTCACCCAGCCGGGTCGCGGTGCCGTGCGTCTCGACCAGCGACAGGTCCGCCGCCGAGAGACCGGCGTCGGCCAGCGCGGCGCGGACCACCGCGGCCTGGGCCTCGCTGCGCGGCACCGGCAGGGCGCTGCCCCGGCCGCCGTGGTTCACCGCCGCGCCCCGGATCACCCCCCAGATCCGGTCGCCGTCGCGCACCGCGTCGGCGAGCGGTCGCAGCATGACCGCGATCGCGCCCTCGCCGGGGACGAAGCCGTCGGCGCGCTCGTCGAACGGTCGTGGCCTGGTCGGTGACAGCGCGCCGAGCTGGCTCAGGCTCCGGTAGTACCAGGGGGTCAGACCGACGTGGCAGGCGGCGACGATGGCGGCACCGCACTGCCCGGCGCGCAGGCTCAGGACCGCCTGCTGCACGGCCACCAGGGCGGACGAGCAGAGGGTGTCCACGGTCTGCGACGGCCCGGTCAGGTCGAGGGCGTAGGAGATCCGGTTGGCCAGCACCGCGTTCATCGAACCGAGCGCGGTGTGAGGGCTGATCCGGTCCAAGCCCTGGGCGTCGCGGTGGTGGGTGTAGGTCGCGCCGACGAAGACGCCGATGTCCCGCCGGCCGGCCAGGCCACTCTCGTCGACCACCGACCAGGCGTGCTCCAGCAGCAGCTTCTGCTGAGGGTCCATCTCCTCGGCCTCGCGGAGGGAGACGCCGAAGAACCTCGGGTCGAAGCGGTCGATGTCGGAGACGAAGGCACCCGTCCGGCAGTAGGTGCCGGTCATGTCGGGGCCGCGTTCCTCGAAGAGGGCGTCGACGTCCCACCGGTCGGCGGGCACGTCGGTGAAGGCGTCGCGTCCGGCGCGCAGCATCTCCCAGAACCCGTCCAGGTCGGACGCGCCGGGCAGGTCCGCGGAGACCGCCACCACCGCGATGTCGGTACGTGCCGGGTTCCCGGCCGCCGGCTCACCGTCGAGTCGGTCGGCGGACCGTTGCGGCGGTTCGGCGGCGGTGTCGGCCGACGCCCGCGGTGGCGTCGGCGCGGACCCGGCGGACGCCGCCGGGGACGCCCCCAGCGGTTGCGGCTCCGCCGGGTTCCGCTGCGCCGCGGGCTGCCCGGCGGAGGGCTGGACGGACACGGCGTACCGGTCGACGAGCGCCTGGGCCAGTTCGGCGAAGTCGCCGTACTCCAGGAAGAGAGTGGCGGGGAGAGTCACGTTCCACCGGCGGGACAACTCCTCCGTCAGCTCGACGCTGAGGATGGAGTTCATGCCGTAGTCGCTCAGCGGCGCGTCCCGGTCGAAGTCGGGGATCTCCAGCCGTTCCGCGAGGAACCGGGCCAGGTCGTCCTCGACCCACCGTCGGGCCCGGTCGTCGGCGTCGACCTCTCCGGTGGCCCCGTCGGGAGTGGACCCGCCGGTCCGCTCCGGGCGGGTCGTCGCGGGGCCTGCGGTCGGGGGCGGAGCGTCGGTGGCCGACACGTCGGGGTGCGCGACGACCACCTGCCGCAGGTCGTGCCGGAGCACGGCGGTCAGCGCGTCGAGCGCCTCGACGGTGCCGAGCGGCCGGACCCCGCGTCGCCGGAGCTGCTCGGCGACGGCGGTGCCCATGCCGACCTCGCCCCACAGTCCCCAGTCGACACTGATCCACGGCCGGCCGTGGGCGTGCGCGTACGCGTCGAGGTAGGCGTTGGCCGCCGCGTAGCCGCCCTGGCCGAGGTTTCCGAAGGTTCCGGACACCGAGGCGAACAGGACCGCGAAGTCCAGGTCACGGACGTCGAAGGCGGCGGCCAGCGCGCGCACCCCGTCGACCTTGGGCCGCAGCACCCCGACGAGGTCCTCCTCGGTGGCGGAGCGGAGCAGGCCGTCGCGCAGGGTGCCGGCCGCGTGCACCACACCGTGCAGCGGGCCGTGCTCACGCTCGATCCGCCGGACCACCCCGGCCAGGGACTCCGGGGCGGTGACGTCCACGGCGTACGAGACCACGGTGCAGCCGGACGCCTCCACTGCGGCGAGGACGTCCGGGGCGACTCCCGTACCGCCGGAGCGGCTGACCAACGCGACCAGCCCGGCGCCGTCCCGGGCGAACCGGGCGGCGACCGCCAGGCCGAGACCGCCGTGCCCGCCGAGGATCAGGTACCGGCCGCCCCGGCGGACCGCGGGTCGCCCGCCGTCCGCCCCCGTCGCCGGTACGCGCTGCGGTACGTGCCGCACGCCGTGGCGGTAGCCGACCTCGACCGGGCCGTCGCCCAGTTCGGCGATCAGGGCGTCGGCCGACCCGGAGTCGAGGTCGACGAGGCGGGGACGCAGCCCGGGGTACTCGATCGCGGCGGTTCGCACCAGACCCCACAGCGCCGCACGCGCGGGTTCCGGTCGGTCGCCGTCGCGGACCGGCTGGGCGTTGTCGGTGCCGACCAGGAACCGTGCCCGGCGGTGCCGCTCGGCAAGGGTACGGATCGCCGCGGTCGCGGTGTGCAGCCCGGCCCGCAGTTCGTCGGCCTCCTCCCGGGCCGCGCCGGTGTTCCACAGGTGCACGACGCCCTCGACCGGGTCGGCCAGTTCCGACCAGAGGCGGCGGAACCAGTCGTCGTCGGGACGCTCGACCACCCGGCGGTCGGCGGTCTCGCCGGCCGGTGGGTCGACCGGGCCGGCGACCACCTCGACCACCCGGGCGCCCTCGCCGCGCAACGCCCGGACGGTCCGCCCGCCCACGTCGTCGGGGTGGCCGTGGTGCAGCACGACCCAGGTGCCCCGGGCGGGCGGGCGCGGCGGGGCCGGTGGTGCCGACGTCCACCGGATCGCGGTCACCAGCCGGGGCAGTTGCCCGCTGGTCGGGACCCGCCGCATCCGGATTCCGGTGAACTCGATGACGACCTCGCCGGCCGGGCCGAGCAGCACGGCGTCGGCGACGGAGTAGGCGTTGCCGACCTCGGTGCGGTGGACCCGTACCGTCACCTCGTCGACCGACGGCGGCAGCTCGGCGAGCAGGCGCATCCGGGCCATCCCGATCGGCAGCATCGGGTACGGGCCGTCGCCGTCACGCAGGTCCTGAAGTGCGCAGCTCACCACCTGGAACACGCCGTCGACCAGGAACGGGTGGGAGTACCAGGGCCCTGGCTCGGCGACGGCCCGCAGGACAGCCTCGGCGGTCCCGTCGCCGACGGCGAGCGTCCGCACCGTGCGCAGCTGCGGGCCGTACTCGAGCCCGGACTGCGACCAGGTCCGGTAGAGCCGCTCGGGGTCGACCGACGTCGGGCAGGTGACCTCGAGCGGGGTCACCGTGCGCTCGTCGGGCCGGAGCAGTCGCCCCCGGCCGGTGGAGATCGTCCGCAGTCCGGTTTCGGAGGCGACACTCAGCTCGAACCGGGTGTCGTCGCCGACGGTCACGTCGAGCCGTACCCGCGCCTGCTCGTCCTGGTCGACGATCAGCGGCCGGACGAAGGCCACGTCGCCGAGTTCGATCGGGGTGAGCGCCCGACGGCGCAGCACCGCGAGGACGGCCATCTCCACCTGCACCGAGGCGGGCAGCACCCCGATCCCCGCGAAGCGGTGCTGGTCGATGAAGGACTCGCTCCCAGTGAAGGTCTTCTCGTAGGTCTCGACCCGGTTCGTCACGATCCCTCGCTCTGGTGCTCGTAGTGACGGTCGAACAGCGGGTGGCCGACGACCAGTTCACGCGCGGCGGCGGACAGGGAAGGGTTTCCGGCCGGCGCCTCGGGCGCGGTGGTGCCACCGCCCCGGGTGACCTGCGGCGCGGCCAACGGTCGCCCCTGGAAGGGGTAGGTGGGGATGGTGGTGGTGCGGTGCCCGCGTTGGTGGTGCAGAGCGGGCCAGGTCAGGTCGGTGTGGCCCTGGTTGTAGTAGTCGACGAGGTTGTCGTGGAGTTGACGCTGGTCGGTGTGACCCCGACGCAGGGTGTGCAGCCAGGTCAGACCCGCCTCGGGAAGAACCTGACGACTGATCGGGACCAGGACCGGATGCGGACCGATCTCCCAGAACACCTCCGCACCACCCTCACGCACCAACCGCACCGCCTCGGCATACCGCACCGGCCGACGGATCCCCTCGGCCCACACCCGCGGATCAGTCACCGACTCCCCGGTGTGCCAACCACCCGTGATCGTCGACGCGAACGGCATCCCCGGCGCCCGCAACACACCACCGGCCACCGCCTCCGCGAACACCGGCACCGCCGCACTCATCGCCTCCGAATGAAACGCGTGACTGACCGTCAACCGCTGCCCACGCCCCACCGCCCGACAGAACCCGTCCACCGCCTCGACCCCACCGGCAACCGTCACATTCGACGGCCCGTTGTAAGCCGCGACCTCCACCCCCGGATGCTCCACCAACAACCGATGCACCACATCAACATCGGCATTCACCACCGCCATCGCCCCACCCGACGGCTGCGCCTGCATCGCCTGCGCCCGCGCCCGCGTCAACCGCATCAACTCCGGCAGGTCACACACCCCCGCCGCCCACGCCGCCGTCAACTCCCCCACACTGTGACCCGCCACCACCTGCGGACCCACACCCCACGACCCCAACAACCGCACCAACCCGACCTGCACCGCAACAATCGCCACCTGCGCAAACCCGGTCTGCCCCAACACCTGCGCCGGCGCATCACACAACAACCCCGGCAACGACCACCCATCCAACGAACCCAACAAACCCGCACACTCATCAATAGCCTCACGGAACACCGGCTCCGCGGCATACAACCCCGCACCCATCCCCGGATACTGCGAACCCTGCCCCGTGAACAAGAACCCCGTCACCGGCCCCCGACCGGCCAACCGACCAATCGGCCGATCCCCCGACGCCACCCGCCGCAACCCCGCAGCCAACTCATCACCATCAGCACCCGCCACCGCAACCCGGAACCGATGCACCGCCCGACCCACATTCGCCGTGAACGCCACATCCCCCACCTGCGCCCCCGACACCCCCACCAACCGATCCGCATAAGCCCCCGCCAACACCCGCACCGCATCCTCCGACGCCGCGGACACCCGCACCACAAAACTGTCCTGCCCCACCACCGGCGCCCGCCCCACCACCGGCGCCTCCTCCACCACCACATGGGCATTAACCCCACCCATACCAAACGCCGACACCGCACCCCGACGAACCCGCCCACCCCGAGGCCACAACACCGGCCGATCCACCACAAAGAACGGCGACTCCTCAAACCGAATATGATCATTCGGCCGCACCACATGCAACGTCGGAGGAATCACCCCGTTCTCCAACGCCAACACCACCTTCACCACACCAGCCAAACCCGCAGCCGGCTCCAAATGACCCACATTCGACTTCAACGAACCAATCCCACAAAACTGCACCCGATCCGTGAACACCCGCCACGCCCGAGACAACCCCTCCACCTCAATCGGATCCCCCAAACCCGTCCCCGTCCCATGCGCCTCCACCATCTGAATCCCCACCGGATCCACACCCGCATCCCGCAACGCCGCACCCACAACCTCCGCCTGCGCCGCAGAACTAGGAACCGTCAAACCACTCGTCCGACCCCCGTGATTAACCGCCGAACCCTTCACCACCGCCCGAACCCGATCACCATCACGCAACGCATCCCGCAACGGCTTCAACACCACCGTCACCACACCCTCACCCGGCACGAACCCATCCGCCGACGCATCGAACGCCCGCGACGCACCAGTGGGCGAGAACGACCGGAGGCGGGAGCCGAGCTGGAAGTACTGCGGGGAGAGGGCCATGTGCACGCCGGCGACGATGGCGGTGTCGCACTCGCCGTTGCGCAGGCTCCGCACAGCCGTGTGCAGGGCCACCAACGACGACGAACACAGCGTGTCGATGGTCATGCTCGGCCCCGACAGATCCAGGAAGTGACTGACCCGGTTGGCGAGGATGGCGTTGTGGTTGCCCAGACCGGCCGGGGTCTGCACCGTGTCACCGACGACCATGTCCCGGTAGTGCTGGTAGCTGGCTCCCACGAACACGCCCGTGGAGGTGCCGTGGATCCGTCCGGACAGGCCGGCGTCCTCCAGGGCCCGCCAGGCGGACTGGATCAGGTGCCGCTGCTGGGGATCGATCCACTGCGCCTCGGCCGGGGACATCCGGAAGAATCCGGCGTCGAAGGTCGTCAGATCGTCGACGAAGCCGGCACGGCGGAGGTAGACGGTGCCGGGCTTCGATTCGGTGGAGTAGTAGGAGTCGAGGTCCCACCGGGACTCGGGAACCTCGCGCAGGCAGTCCTGCCGGTTCATCAGGACCTGCCACAGTTCCGTCGGGTTGCTCGCCGACGGGAAGACCCCGTCGAGGCCGACGATGGCGATGTCGTGCCGGTCCGTCGGCGTCTCGTCGGCCGGCGCGGACTGTCCCACCGTCGGACGCTCGACCACGGTCACCGGGGAGCCGACCGGCGCGGCCGGGGCGGCGGCCACCGATGCCACGGCGCTCGGGCGCACAGGCACGGGTACCGCCGCCGGCACGGCCTGGGGCGCCGGCTCCGGCACGGGTACGGAGACCGCCGCGGTGGCCGGCGGAACCGGGGCCGACACGGTCGGGGATTGGGCCGGGCCCGGCCGGGACGCGGGCACGGACGCGGAGGTGACTCCGTACGCGTCGCGCAGCTCCTCGGCGAGCTTGTCGACCGTACCGACCTCAAGCAGCAGCGTCGCCGGGATGTCCACGCCCAGCCGGGAGCGGATGTCCTGGGCCAGCGACACGGCCAGCATCGAGTCGAGCCCCTGCTGCTCCAGCGGAACGTCTCGTTCCAGGGATTCGAGGTCGGTCTCCAGCGCCTCGGCGATCCACTCGGCGAGGGTCGGCCCGAGGACGTCGGCGCCGCCCACGATCGGACCGGGGGCGCCGGCACCAGCGGGGGCCGGACCGGCGCCGGCACCAGCGGGGGAACCGGCGCCGCCGGGAGCCTCGGCGGTGTGCCCGCCATGGAAGCCGTTCGACCCACTCGCCCCGTTCGTCGAGCCCCAGCCGTTCACGCCGCCCCGGCCGCCGGCGGCGACGAGGGAGTGCCCGTTGCGTGAGTTCGAGGTCGCCGGCGCGGACGGTTCGAAGCGGACCTGGTCGCCCGCCGAGAGGGCGGGGCTCGCCTGCGGCGGCGGGGCCGGGGCGATCCGCTTCCAGGTGACCCGGTGGGCGTGCAGCACCGGCCGGTCGCCGTCGAGGATCACCAGGCTCGCGGTGAGCAGTCCGGCGTCCGGGGCACTGTCTCCCACCCGGCGGGCGTAGACACGGGCCGAGGACGGAAGCGGGCCGAGGACGGTCAACCGCTCGACGGTGAAGGGCACGTAGAGGCCCCGGGCCCCGCACGCGGCGAGTGCCACCTGGTACGCCCCGTCGAGGAGGCGCGCGTCCACGGGCGCCGCGGCGACGGTGGTGGCGCGAAGCGCACCGATCGCCTGTCCCGGGGCGACGACCAGCGACGTCACGCAGCGGAAACCGGAGCCGTAACCGAGCCCCTCGCGCTCGAACGCGTGGTACATGTCCTCGACGTCGACGGGGGTGGCGCCGTCGAGAGCGGCCGGCGGCACGAGCGTGGCGTCGGCCGGTTCCACGTCGCCGACCCGGACGTCGCACACCACACTTCCGGTGCCGTCGCGGAACCGCACCGTGGTGCCGTCGCGCTCGCCGGTGAGCCGGGCGGGGGTTCGTACCGGCGCCCGCAGGGTCAGCTCCCGGATCGTGAAGCGGTCCTGGCCGACGATCTCGGCGACCTTGCCGGGGTACGCCGAGCCCGGCAGGGTCGGGTGACCGAGCACCAAGTGTTCCTCGGCCTCCGGGTGCGCGGTCCAGGTGTGGCCGGGCACCGGATCGACGATGTTCGGCTCCGGTACTGCCGCCCGGCCGTCGGCCGGCTCCGGGGTGGACCGCGGAACCTGCGGCCCCGGTTGCCCGGCCGGTTCGAGCCAGAGGTGCTTCTCCTGGTGGGGCGCGGTCGGGAAGCGCACGCCGGCACGCGGCTGCGGAGGCAGGTCCGCACCCGCCACGAACTGCCGGGCGACCTGTTCCAAGGTCTCCCGGTCGGGCTCGGCCCCGAGCGACGGCAGCACCGGACGCCCGGTGTCACCGTCGACGACCCCCAAATGCAGGCGGGCACCGTCGACCTGCGCCAGGAAGAGCAGGAGCTTGTCGTCGAGCTGTTCGATGCTGTCCACCACGCAGGCGAGCCGGTGGGTGCCGGTGGCCCGCTGCCGGCTGGCCGCGCAGAGTCGCACCAGTGGTGGGCAGTACGGCGAACGCAGCAACCGGACGACCCGTTCCGCCAGGGTGCGCAGCGCCTCGGCCGATCCCGCCGACAGGGTCAGCAGGTCGTACCCCGGGGTGGCCGGAACCGGCAGGGGGGCCGGGGCCGCGAGGACGACGTGCGCGTTGACGCCACCGAATCCGAAGCTGCTGACCCCCGCCACCTGCGGGCCGGACCACAGCGTCAACCGGTCCGGCACGTACAGCGGTGAGTCCTCGAAGCGGAACGCCCGGTTGGGCGAGTCCAGGTTGGTCGACGGTGGGATGTGTCCGGCCTGCAACGCCAGGATGGTCTTGATCAGCCCGGCGATGCCTGCCGCCGGTTCGAGGTGACCGATGTTCGTCTTCACCGATCCGACCGCCACGGAGCCGTTGCCGGCTCCGCGCAGTGCGGCGCGCAGGCCGTCCAGCTCGATGAGGTCGCCGAGCTGCGTGCCGGTGCCGTGCGCCTCGATGTAGCCGACGTCGTCCGGGGACACTCCGGAGACCGCCATGGCCTGGCGGATCACCGCCTCCTGGGCGGTCACGCTGGGAGCGGTGAGGAAGCCGGCGCTCCCCCCGGTGTGGTTCACGGCGGTGCCGCGGACCACGGCGAGGATCGGGTCGCCGTCGCGTTCGGCGTCGGCGAGGCGCTTGAGGACGAGCACGCCGCAGCCCTCACCACGCACGTACCCGTCGGCGGCGACGTCGAAGGTGCGGCACACCCCCTGCGGCGACAGCATGCCGTTGCGGGCGAAGGAGCGGGTCTTCGACGGGGTCAGCACCAGGTTCGCGGCCCCGACGACGGCGGCGTCCACCTCTCCCGCGCGCAGGCTCAGCGCGGCCTGGTGCAGGGCGACCAGCGAGGACGAGCAGGCGGTGTCGACGGCGAAGCTCGGCCCCGACCAGTCGAAGGTGTGCGAGAGCCGGTTGGCGACCATGGAGATGGCGGTGCCGGTGGCCACGTGCGGGTCGTGGTGGCCGATGCTGCCGGCGACCAGCTCGGGGAAGTCGCTGGCGATGGTGCCGACGAAGACACCGGTCCGCGCCCCCAGCGACGCGGCGTCGTGACCGCAACTTTCCAGGGCCTCGTCGGTGACGCTGAGCAGGAGGCGCTGGAGCGGGTCCAGTCGCCGGGCCTCCCGGTCGGTGAGACCGAAACGTCCGGGGTCGAACTGTTCCACGCCGTCGACCCATCCGGTGGGCACCTCGTCGGTGTCGGTCCACAGGTGACCCCAACCGCGGTGGCCCGCCGGCGGCGCACCGGTGCTGACCACACCGTCGGCGAGGTTGCCCCAGAACTCGTCGGGTGTGCTCGCGCCGGGGAACCGGCAGGCGAGGCCGATCACCGCGAGGGCCCCGTCGGGGGCCGGCTGGTCGGCTGGTACGGGCCGGGGTGCCGATGCGACCGCCGGCGTCTCCTCCCGCGCCTGCGCAGGCGCGGTCACCGGCGTCTCGTCGCGCACCGGCGCGGTCACCGGCGTCTCCGCCCGGACCGGTGCCGGGCTGGTGGCGTCGGGGGCATCCGCCGCTGTGGTCTGCGCCTGCGGCCCGGCGGCCACGCCCTGCCGCTCGTCGGTGGCCGCGGCCTCCTCGGGCGTGTCCTCGGGGCCGGGGTGGAGCAGGGCGGCCAGCCTGCGCGGGGTTCCGGTGGCGAAGATGACGGCGGGGCTCACCTCGACCCCGATCTCCCGGCTGAGCGCAGCCGCCGCGAGAGTGACGTTCCCGGAGTCGCCGCCGAGGTCGAAGAACCCGTCGTCGGCGGAGAACGTCTCGTGCCCGAGCACGCCGGCGAAGACCCGGATGATGGTGTCGGTCAACTGCGCGGCGGAGACCGGCGCTGTCGCCGCGACCGTCGGCGTGGCCGTCACCGGCGGTGCGGTCACGGCCTCCGGTGCGGTCGCGGCCTCCGGTGCGGTGGCGAGCGTCGCCCCGGGGGCCGTCGACTCGACGGTCGACCGGATGATGGTGTGCCGCGTCGGTTGGGGTAGCCGGGCGCGGTCGGTCTTGCCGTTGCCGGTCA
Organism: Micromonospora nigra; assembly: GCF_900091585.1. Taxonomy (NCBI): domain Bacteria; kingdom Bacillati; phylum Actinomycetota; class Actinomycetes; order Micromonosporales; family Micromonosporaceae; genus Micromonospora; species Micromonospora nigra. The sequence continues at coordinate 707,986 of NZ_FMHT01000003.1, forward strand.
TCGGCAGCGCGTCGAGACGCACGTAGGTGTCCGGGACCATGTAGTCCGGCAGTCGCGCGCCGACGAACTCGTCCAGCCCGGCCTTGGTGAGGGTGCCGTCGGCGACGAGGTACGCGGTCAGCCGGGGCTCGCCCCGCCCCTCGAAGGGCACCGCGACCACCACCGCCGCGCTGACCGGCCCGAACTCCTCCAGGACGGTCTCGATCTCGCCCGGCTCGATGCGGTTGCCGCGTACCTTGACCTGGGCGTCGGCGCGGCCGAGCCACTGGATCCGGCCGTCGGTGTGCAGGCGGACCAGGTCACCGGTCCGGTAGAGGCGGACGCCGGTACCGGGGTGAACGAGGAACACCTCCGCCGTCCGGTCCGGGCGGTTGGCGTAACCCCGGGCCAGCCCGACGCCGGACAGGTACAGGTGCCCCTCGTGGCCGGGAGCGCACTCGCGCAGGTCCTCGTCGAGCACGTGCAGCGTCATGCCGGGCAACGGGTCGCCGAGCGGCAGGAACGATCCGACCGACTCGACCCGGTGGCAGGACACCCAGATGGTCGCCTCGGTGGGGCCGTACAGGTTCCACAGTTCCCGCGCCCCGCCGTGCAGCCGGGCGGCGGTCGCCGTCGGCAGCGCCTCCCCTCCGGAGAGAACGACCAGGTCCGGTTGGGGCGTCCATCCGCTCTCCAGCAGCAGCCGCCACATGCTCGGCGTCGCCTGGGCGACGTTGACCTCGGCGATGAGGTCGGCCAGCTTCTGCGGGCTGCGGGCGACCTCACGGGTGGCCAGGGCGACGGTGCCACCGACGGTCAGCGGCAGCAGCAGTTCCAGCAGCGAGATGTCGAAGGCGACGGTGGTGTGCGCGAGCACGACGTCGGTGTGGGAGGATCCGAGCCGCTCTCCGATGCCGGTGAGGAAGTTCGCCAGCGCGGCGTGGGTGATCTCCACGCCCTTGGGCTCTCCGGTCGAGCCGCTGGTGAACAGCACGTACGCGAGGTCGTCGCCGTCGATCCGGGGTGGGATCGCCAGCACCGAGCCGTCCGGCGCGGGCACCCGCAGCGCCGGCCCGAGCGAGGCCGCCAGGGCGTGGGTCCGGTCGTCGGTGAGGATGAGGTCGCACCGGGAGACCTCCAGGTACCGGCTGAGCCGCTCCACCGGGTAGCTCGGGTCCAGCGGCAGGAACGCGGCACCGGCACGCAGGACACCGAGCATGGCCGGCAGGAGTTCCGGCCCCCGGTCCGTCAGCACCCCGACCACGGTGTCGGCGCCGACACCCTGCTCGTACAGGTGGGCGGCGACGGCGTCCGCCCACGCGTCGAGGCCCTCGTAGTCGAGGTGGTGTCCGCCGACGCGGACCGCGGTCGCGCCGGGCTGCCCGGCGACGGCCGCCGCGACGAGGTCCAGCACCGTCCTGGTCGGCTCCGCCGGGGCCTGCCCCGGCTCGGCGGCGGGGATGGCCGCGACGTCGGGTAGGACATCCAGGATGCGGGGCGGGTCCTCGCCCCGCAGCAGGGTGTTGAGTGCGACGTCCTCGACGCGTTCGGTGAACTTCAACGCGTCGTCGTGGTCCATCGCGGTCTCCCGGATGAAGACCGTGGGCGGACCGACGGCGTGGCAGACGAGGGCCACCTCGGTGTCCGGGTCGACCGCGGCCTCCTCGTCCGCCTCCCGCTCCAGGACCATGATCCGGGTGAAGCTCGGCACGTCGGAGCCGAGTGGACGCTGGGCCAGGCCGAGCCGCACCTCCAGGTCGGTGGCGTAGCCGTGCCGGGTGGCCGTCTCGTCCAGCTTGTCGGCGAGCGCGCCGGTGCGGTCGTCGTCGAACCGCACCGGGACCCGCGCGGCGGCCAGCCCGTGGGTCTCCTCGGCCAGGGTCCGCAGGCGCGACGGTGCCCAGGCGAAGTCAAAGGTCGTCTCGCCCATGCGCTCGGCCAGGACGGTGAGGAAGGCGCGGATGACGCTGACCGTGCCGTCCCGGGACTCCGGTTCGTAGGCCAGTTCGTACCGGCCGTACCCCGATGACGCGGCGGAGAAGTCGTCGGCCGACAGCGGCGGCGGACGCAGGTCGGTCAGTCGCTTGCGCCACCACGGTTCGTTGGTGCGCAGCGGTTCCTGGGCGGCGGCGAGGCTCGCCAACCGTCGTTCTGACACGGCGGGTACGGGCTCGCCTGGTCTGATGCCGAGCCGCTGCGCGGCGGCCCGGCCGCTGAGCGCGCTGCCGTCGACCGCGACGAAGTCGCTCAGCAACACGTCGGCGTCGGGGGCGGCGAGCTTGAGGGCGGTCCCGGTCACCGACACCGCGACCATCGCGGCGCGACGGTCGGCCCGGGGTACGACCCGAACCTGCCGCACGAAGACCGCGCCGGACTCGGTGACCAGTGTCGGCACGGCGAGCGGGTTCGGAAAGGAGCCGTAGTCCAGGGCCCGGGAGATCCGTTCGGCCTCGGCGGCGGTGGTGCCGGCGTGGATGAGTCCGCCGGCGGCCATGCGCGCCGAGCGCAGGTAGAACCGGCGTTCCCGGCCACTGGTGTCGACGGGTTCGGGCAGGGACCGCTTCGCCAGGTGGGGTACGAGGTCGGCGAAGAGCTCGATTCCGACCTCGGCTGTCTCGTAGGTCAGCGACAGCGCCGTGGAGTGGTTGCGCACCGGGAACCACTTCTCCAGCAGCACGGCGCCGCCGTCGACGGCCTCCGTCATCACGTGCCAGGTGGCCGCGTGCCGTCCGGCACCCTCGTAGAGGGCCCAGGCGGGAACGTGGCTGCCGGAGTAGCGGGGCAGCGGGCCGTCGTGGAAGTTGATGGCCGCCACCGCCGGCAGGGCGAGTACCTGCGGGGTCAGGATCCGGAAGTTGACGATGCTCAGCAGGTAGTCGAAGGGGCGTTCGCTGAGCACCGACACCAGGTCGGCACGCGGGTCGAGGACGCGGATGCCGCGGTCCCCGGCCCAGGCGACGACGGCGGAGTCGTCGCTGAAGACACCCTCGACGCGGATCCCGGCATCCAGCAGCCGGCTCGCGCACTGGACCAGGACCCGGGTGCCACCGATGAGATAGCAGGTGACCGGCGTGCTCATCGCGCGTCCTCCTCGGTCTGCCCGGCGACCCAGGCGTCGATCTGGGAGACGACCTCCTCGTCGAGGGAGAGCTGCCCGGGCGACCACATCGGGTTCGACAGGCCCCGGTGCGTGCGCTCGCACAGTTCCCAGTCCTCGTAGTTGGCCTTGTCCCAGAGGGCGAAGACCGCCTCGTGCGAGAAGTCGCTCTTCGCGGTCTCGGAGGGGTGGAACAGCCAGAAGTGGCGGACGACGCAGGTGCCGGGGCTCTCCGGCCAGACCCACTGCATCATCACGTAGTCGGCGGTGAACCCGAACAGCAGATTCGGCAGGATGGTGATCCAATTGATCTTGCGACGGTCGGCCTCCGGCACCTGCGGCATCGGTGCCCGCTGGCTGTGTCCGGTCATCGAGACCGAGTTGAATCCGTCCCGGATCACCTGCCACGCCCCGACGATGTCGCCCTTGAGCTCGTACGTCCCGGCGTCGTCGAAGTCGGTGATCCGGTGCAGGTCCTTGTGCGCGGTCGGGAAGTGCAGGCTCTCGTTGACGTTGTGGGCGACGAGCTTCCAGTTCGACGCGACCGGGTAGTCCTTGGCCTGTACGCACTCCAGCGTCTCGAGTTCGTACGCCTGGGCGAACTGGCCGAACTCGCCCAGCGACGCGTCGAGGTCGGGGGCCTCGTCGGAGAAGGCGACGAAGATGATTCCGTGCCGGATCTCGGTGCGGATCGGCAGCAGCCCGTTCTTGGCCTTGTCGAAGAAGTGGTCGAAGTAGGTTCCGTTGAGGCTCTTGAGGGCGCCGTTGCGGTCGTAGACCCAGCAGTGGTACAGGCAGACGATGCTCTGCCGCTTGCCCACCGCCTCCTCCACCAGCCGGTAGCCACGGTGCCGGCAGTAGTTGTGGTAGGCCTGGATGCCGTTGTCCCCGTGGATGATGAGGATCGATCCGGTGCCGATGTCGAGGGTGGCGTAGCACCCCTTCTCCTTGAACCGCGACACGTGGTCGACGGGGAGCCAGCGGCGGTGGTAGATGCGCTCCATCTCCCGCCGGAACTGCTCCTCACCGGTGTAGAACTCGTGTGACCTGCCAACCCCTCCGGTTTCGAAGTAAGGGCGTTCCTCATCCTGCTTGCCGATGAGGTCGAACATGCTGAACGCGCGAGTCATCTGCTGGCTCCCCAGGAGTCAAGAAGGGCATCAACGGTGACGGGACGGACGGCCTCGGCCGCCTCGTGGGCACCCACGCGGCCGGCTGGTGATCAGAACGGGTCGTAGATGCGCTTCTCCTCCGGCACACCCGCGTCGTCGTAGAGGCGCTTGAGGCTGTCCGGCGCGAAGATCTCGTGGTCCTCGACCCCGCCCGCGATGACGCCGAGCATCTTGGTGGTCCACTCGTCGCTGGTGCTGATCGCCCGCAGCACCGCGTCGAAGAACGGCGGCAGCTTCAGCTCGGCGATCATCGTGGTGTAGTCGTAGACGCCGGCACTCTGCTCGTCGCGCTCCTTGTTGTAGTCGGCGAGCGCCTCCTCCATGATCCGCTGGCCCGACAGTCCCTCGTGGATCCGCTCGGCGAGCATCTCGCCGTGCAGGAAGGCGTCGGTGATGCCCCACCCGGTGATGGGGTCCTTGTGGTACCCGGCGTCGCCCACCAGGGCCCAGCCCGGCCCGTACGCGCGGCGGTAGTAGTTGTCCGGGTACCGCATCGGGCGCAGCGGTTCCTCCCGGCGGCCCTGCTCGCGCAGTTGCGCGCCCATCTCCGGCGCGACGTCGTCGAGGACGGCCTGGAAGCGCCGCTCCGGGTCCTGCCGGAACTCCTTCAGGTGGCGCTTGGTGCAGATGATGGCCACCATGTTCAGGTTGTCGTTGGTGGGCCAGGTGCCGAACCACTGCTCGTTGAACCCGGTCTTGTGGTGCATGCCCCAGTCGAGGCCGCTGTAGTAGGAGTAGTAGGTGAAGCCTGCGGCGGGACGGACGTTGTACAGTTCGGCGCCGACCTTGCTGGCGACCTTGGAGTGCACACCGTCGGCACCGACGACCAGGGAGGCCCGGAACTCCCGTTCCGGACCGTCGGCCTCCCGACCCCGGACGCCGACCACCTTCCCCTCGGAGAAGACCAGGTCGGTGACGGTGAACTGCTCCAGGACCTCGACTCCCGCCCCGCGGGCGGCGTTGACCAGGATCTCGTCGAGGACGATGCGCCGGGGGCAGTAGACCGCGTCGATCCCGTCGATCGGGTCGGCGAAGCCGTTGAGCTCGATGCCGTTGTTCAGGTAGTGCATCTTGCGGATCGGCGGGGTCTTGGCGTCGATCACCGCGTCGAGCAGCCCCCATGCCTTCAGGCGGGACAGCCCCGTCTGGTGCAGGTAGTGCGTGGAGATCGCGTCGCTCGGGAAGGACGACCGATCGACCATCAGGACCCGGTGGCCGCGACGGGCGAGCAGCATCGCCACAGGCGAACCGGCGCAACGCGCTCCGACGACGATGACATCGTGCATGATCGACTCCGATCGGTAGGAGGAGAAACCGGTGAGGGACAGCCAACGAGGACCGAACCCTCGGTGAACAACCGACAACGAGTACTCCGACTCACCCGCAGGCAGGCGGAATCGATCCCGGACGTCATACATCCAGCCGGGATGGTCGGCACAACAACCGCGCGCCCTCACACCTGAGAGGCAGCGCGGGTCAAACCTCTGTTCACTAACCCAGCAACGGTCGTCGACCGTCGAACAAATCGTCGACAACGGACCCGCGGCAACCCCATTCCGACATTGATCGAAATGGCAGAGGGCGGATCATTCTGACGACAATCGGAGGAAAGGTCGTGGTGCCCCGACAAACCGGGTGACTGCTGCAGCACCGTCACCGAAGTGAACCGGGCGCAACGATCGCGTACGCTTCCCGCCACGCCCGATCGAAGCGCGATCAACGCTTCGACGGCCGTCACCTGGGATCGTGGACCACAATCTGGCCTGGGAGAGAGAGGACGTCACACGCCCGCGCCCCGCAGCGACACCGAGCTGGCCGGACTGGCCGGACGACCACTCGAACCGGCAGCCCCACCCGCGAACGGCCTGGTCGGCACGCAGCAGGGGAACACGCGGTTCGGATGGGCCCGACAACCGGCAGCGTCAGGAGCGACGCAGCTCAGGGCATAGGCGGACGAAGGATGCGTCAGTCATGGCGAATCGGCGGCGCCAGCTGGGCTGCAACCCAGCTCGGGGCTGGGCAACCCCTCGACGCCACCCCCCCCCCCCCCCCGACGGACTCCATCCCGGATCGCGGCTCGAACCACAATCGAGTGCAAACCTTCTCGACTGCGGGGTCAATCAATCGGTGGTTGCGGACCACAGACACGATTCCCCTTCCGACCTGTCAACGCACATCATCGGCACATCGGCACATCGGTCGAAGGTCTTCCCGAGCCGGCGAAGAGCCGGCCCGCGCAACCGGGACCCCGAAGGGTCCGTATTGTCGGCTGCGCGTCCAGTGGCGGGTACTCCCCCTCGAGCTGATCCCATTATCAACGAATCCCGCTTCATGTGTCCAGCCCTTCCGCCATGAAGATGCCTCGGATCCACACCTGATCATGGCATTGAACGGGTCGCCACATTTCCCCGGAGAGCGCAGCTGATCTAGCTTGGAGAAGTAGGTCCGTTTAGGTGGTTTCGTTTCGTCAGGCCGGACGCCATTCCCCGCGGCGGTGGCCGCCCACCGGTCACGAAATGCAAAAGCCCAGGTAGGTCCACTGTGGCGCGACGTGCGGCATCGCCCCGGACCGTCGGCGACGACCCCACGCGCCATCACCACAGCTGCCGTCGGCAGGCGACCACGCGGGGTCGGGCGGACAGGATCAACCAGAGAGCCCTCGGGGTTCGGCCGGCGACACGATGCCGGCGTCGCGCGCCAACAGTGCGGCCTGCACCCGGTCGCCCACACCGAGCTTGGCGAAGACGGTGGACATCTGATTGCGTACCGTCTTCGCGCTGACCCCGAACCGTCGGGCGATCACCGGGTTGCTCTCCCCCGCCGCCAGATGCCGCAGGAACTCCTGTTCCCGCGGCGTGAGCTGGTCGAACGGCGGTGGCAACACCGCCGGTGACAGCGACCGGCCGGCCGGTGCGACCGACCCCGGCAACCGAACTCCCGGACCGAGCACCAGCCCGCCGGAAGCAGCGGTACGCAGCGCGTCGACCACCACGTCCGGGTCGGTGTCCTTGAGCAGGTAGCCACGGGCGCCGGCCCGCAGAGCCCGGGCGACCAGCTCGTCATCGTCTGCCATGGTCAACATCAGCACCGCGGTCCGCGGCCGGTGCCGCAGGATCTGCGCCGTGGCGCGCACGCCGTCACCGTCGGGCAGGGCGATGTCCATCGCGACCACGTCGACCTGCTGGTGGACGACCGCCGCGAGCGCCTCGGCGCAGGACGCCGCCTCCACCACCTGCGCCACCCACGACTCACCGTCGAGCATCGTCCGCAGACCACGGCGGACCACCGGATGGTCGTCAACGATCAGCACCCGCACCGGTTCCGGCATGCCCGCTCCTCCAACCACATCCGGTCGTCCCGCCGAGACCAGTCGTCCCCTGGACATGATCCGGCCACGGCAGCCGGACCCGCACCACCGTCCCGCCGGCCGGGTTGTCCCCGATCTCGCAACGTCCCCCGAGTTCGGCCGCACGCTGCCGGATCGAGTCCAGACCGACTCCGCCGGGCCGGGGACGGGCCGCGCCGACACCGTCGTCGACCACCTCCAACAGCAGAAAGCCGTTGTCATGGCCGACCCGGACGTCGCACCGACCGGCCCGGGCATGCCGGGCCACATTGGACAACGCCTCGGCCACGATCCGGTACGCTGCCACCTCCACCGCCGCTGGCAGCACCCGCAGATCGTCGCCGACGTACAGCCGTACCCGCAGCCCTGGTCCGTCGAAGCGCTGGCACTCGGCCCCCAGCGCCGCCTGCAGCCCCTGGTCGAGGGCAGCCGGGCGGAGCTGGTCGACCAGCCGGCGGACCTCCGCCGTGCAGGTACGCAGGTCCTCGGCCAGCTCGTTCAGGATCGACCCGAGGCGGTCGCCACCGCCGGCGAGTTTGCTGGCCGCCCGCACCTGCATCGACATGCCGGCGAAGGTCGGTCCCAGACCGTCGTGCAGGTCCCGACGAAGTCTGCGGCGTTCCTCCTCGCGGGCCAGGACCAGCCGTTCCCGGGAGTCCCGCAGCTCGCGGATCAACCGCGCGGTCGCCACCGCCACCGAGGCGTGCCGGGCGACGTCGCTGAGCAACCGGCGCTCCACCGGCGTGAAGCGGTCGCCGGGGCGGCGGTGCGCCACGACCAACTGACCGATCCGCTCGCCGTGAGTCACCATGGCGAAGCACTCGGTCGATCCGGTCGACCGGCCGTACACCGCGTCGGCCAGGTCGGCACCGGCCGGATCGTCGACCTCCACGGCGACGTACGGCACCCGCAGCGACAGGGCGATCGTGCCGGTCAGCAGCGCCGGCACGGCGTGCGGCTGCACGGTGTTCGCCAGCAGTCCACCCAGGCGGGTCAACACCCCGTACGGATCGTCGCGGTCGCCGTACAACAGCCGGTTGACGCCGCGCTGCACCCGGTGGCGCACCGGCTCGAAGGTGACCGCGATCAGCCCGGTCGCCGCCAGCGAGGCGTTCGACGTGTCACCGGCGAGGAGCAGGTCCCGCAGCAGCGCGACGGTGGCCACGAAACCGGCGATGACCAGCAGACTCATCACCGACCAGACCAACATCCGGTTGATCACCTGTTCCAGCTGGTAGAGCCGGTACCGCAGCACCGCCAGGGTCAGTCCGCCCGGAACGGCCACCACCATCAGCACCCAGGCACCGGCCAGGTTCAGCCCGTCGAGCACGAGACCGAGCAGGAACAGCGCCCCGGCGACGAACAGGCAGGCGAGCTGCTGACGGGTCTCACCCCACGCGCGGCGCCACCGGCGCACCAGCGACCACAGGACCGCACCCACAGCGAGCAGTTCCACGGCGATCGCCACCAGGGCGAACCGGACGAGCAACTGCGCCCGGCCGGTGGCGGCCAGTTCACCGGTCAACAGCAGGCCACGCGGGTCGTCGACGGCGGCCGCCGCGAACCCGGCGGTGGAGATCGCCGCGCAGCCGACGAGGACAGCGGCCACGACCCGCCATCGCGGACCCGGCAGCCGCCCGTCCGGGAAGACCAGCAGAGCCAGGAAGACCAGGGTGTACGGCGGCCACCACAGCCACTGCGCCAACCAGGCCAGCGGCAGCCACGACGACCAGCTCAGCGCGAGCGTCTCGCCGACGGCGAGCAGGCCGGCGGCAAGCATCAGTCGACCGACCGGGTGACCGGCGACGCCGGCCAGCACCAGCCCACCACACGCGGTGAACGCCGCGGCGAAGACCGCGGTGAGTGAGCTGGGCCCGAGAAGCGCACCGTCGCGCTGGTGGAACTGTCCGGCCAGGACGAGCAGCGCCACGACCACTGTCGCCCCGGCCAGCGGCAAGCGGCGTACGCGGTGATTGTCCGATGCCACGGCGACCTCCCGCCTCGACGAGGCCGGTCAGTGTGCCCAGCCGGCCGCGTGCATCGCGTTGTGCAGGAAGTTGCCCTGGTTGCCCTCGTGGTGCCGGGGCAACAGGTCGATGTCGTCGGTCAGCCTGCGGCCGGGCGGTGGCAGGCTGGCGACGGCCTCGGCGACACTCAACCGGGCCCGTTCGGCGACGTCCGGGTAGGTGGTGAGGAACCACTCCACGTGGTCCCGCACCGCTTGTAGGCGATGCTGGATCGCGGTGGGGTCGGCCGGCTCGTCGCCGGGTCGCAGGTCGATCAGCACCCACTGCGCATCGAACACCGGGGCGAGCCGGCGTCCGGTGGCGTCGAAGAACTCGACGGCACCACCGAGCTTGTCGCCCTCAGCCGGCTCGGCCAGCAGTTCGGCCAGGTCGGCGTAGGTGTGCGCGAAGGTGTTGTCGCTCGCGATCAGCAGGATCCGGTTGTCGGCTCCACCGCCAGTTGCCAACCCCATTGGACTTTCCTCTCCTCAGCACCAGTTCGTCGATGGCGAACGGTGGGTCGGGACGCCCCCCGGTCGTCCCGACCCACCTGCTTGCCTACAGACCTGACGCTTTCAGTGCAGGTTTGCGTTGACAGCGCGGGTGTAGTCGACCGAGGCGGTCACCTTCGGCAGGCCTTCGACGTGGCTGCCGGCGGCGATCCGACCCGACCAGTGCGCGTACCGCTCGGCGAGCAGTCCGACCCGGATGTCGCCGACGCTGACCAGACACGAGCCGATGGGATCCCGCGGCCTGCCCGGCACGTCGGCCTGGGGGCAGGCGAAACCGTACTGCGGTTGTCCCGTGCGGGGGTCGAATCCGGACCGGTCGTTGGCGCAGGGATCCCAGGAATCCGTCTGTACGCAGTCGTCGTAGTTGCCCAACGCACGCAGGAACGTGTTCCGGAAGTGTTGGTTCGCCGTCTGGTCGACGTCGGTGCGTGGCCGCGACCAGTCGCTGGGCAGCGCCCGGGTGCCGAACAGCATGCCACTCATCGCGTCGTCGGACTCCAACGCCGTGGCCCAACCCAGCTCCGAGTACGCCTGCAGCATGCGGACGGCGTCGGAGACGGCCTTGCCGCGCTGCCACAGGATCCGGGAGTTGTCCCAGCCATGCCCACCGGCCGGCGGGTTGACGCCGCTGCCGTCGAGCAACACCCGGTAGAAGTAGCGCTGCCGACCGGCGAGCATCGCGGCGGCCTTGGCGCGGGCGGTCTCGGTCGCGGCAGCGACCGGCGCCACCGGGGCCGACTCGAACGCCGGCCGGTAGTTGGTGTTCCACCGCTGGTTCAGGTAGTGCACCTCGTCGTAGCAGTAGCCGTTGGGCTCGTGCGACCGCACGTCCCACGAGCAGTAGACACCGATCGGGAAGACCCGGGTGGCGGTCTGCGCGACCTGCCAGTCACCGCCGTGCCACCTGACCCGCGACCGCACGGTGACCTGGAGGTCGCCGCTGGTGGTGTGGAAGCGCGGGCCCTCGTTCTCCACGACGTTGACGAAACGCGCCTCGTAGCAGGTGTGGAACTCGGGTCGCTTCGCGGTCGGCAGACCGTGGTCGGCGAGGTGGTACGCGTTGGGCAGGGTGGCTCGCCGCAGTGTGGACGGCACGGCGCGGGATCCCTGGACGTTCGAGCACGACGACATCGTCGACGCCTCCGGGATCCGGGCCGTGACCGCCTGGTCGGCATCACCCCAGAGGTCGTACTGCGGCAACGGCACGTCGTGGCCGTTCCACATGACGGCCCGACGGATCTCCTCCACCTGGGCGGCCCAGCCGGCCATCGCGTCGCGGTAGTCCTGCACCAGCGTGGTGAACAGCGGGTTGGTGGCGCCGCCGGTGGCGGGTTTGCTGAACTGGCGTACCCGCTGGTTGATCTGGTCCCCGGCGTCGGCGATCGCCTCCGCGCGGGCGCTGGTGACCTGGGCAGCGTAGGTCGGGTTCTCCAGTTGCAGGATGTTGTAGGTGCGGGCGGCGGTGCTCCACGCCCCCGGGTGGGCCACCCGCTCGTTGGGCCAGTCGCCGCCGACCCTGCCGGCCGCCCAACTGGTCAGGTAGTTGATCGACCCCTCCGGCAGGTAGGTGTTCAACACCGACACCGGGTCGGCCTGGTTGGCGCCCTCCGGCGCGGTGAACGTGACCTGGTTCGCGGCGGTGACGGTGGCGAACTTGAACGTCGGCGACTCCGCCTTCGGGTAGTAGACGGTGGCGTAGTCCGGGATCGGCACGCCGGCGATCTCCCTGTGGTGCACGTACGTGGTGATCACCGTGTTCAGGTCGCCCTGCTCGATGCCCTGCAGCGCGACGTGGATCGCCAGTGCCATCGAGTCGATCTTGCTTTCGATGGTCTGCAACTGGGTGGCGATCTGCCCGAGCCGGGCGCGAACCTCGGCCACCGAGCGGGTCAGGTCGGTGAGCAGGCCGACCAGGTCGGCGTACATGGTGTTGAGGGCGGTTTCGATCCGGTCGAACCGACTGTTCATTCCCACCGCGAGCCGGTTGATCTGCTCGCGCAGCTTGGCGATCTCGCCGAGGATGAGCGCGTTCGGGTCGGGGCCGCTGCCGGCGAAGAGCGACACCAGGCTCATCGCCGCGCCGAGCAGGTTACCGGTGAGCACCGCGGTACCCATCGCCGTCGCCGCCGCCGTCAGGCCCTGCCCCAGCACGGTCGTCATGTAGGTGTTGATCGCGGTCACCGAGGTCACGATCGCCTTGCCCACCGTCTGCAACTGCTTGCCGAACCGCGGGTCGGCGAAGCCCATCAGGGTGGAGAGCACGTCGACCGTCGCACCGAGACCCTCGAAGACCTTCTTGTTGCTCTCGGTCCTGACCCGCTCGGCCTCGCGGGTGGCGGCGTCCGGCTTCGGGTCCTGGTTGAGCACGTACGTCGTCGAGTAGTGGATCACCTCGGTGATCCGGGTGTCCGCGTCGGATCCCAACACCGTCAGCACCCGGGTGGCCTGCTGCTCGACCAGCGCCTTGTACCCGGCCGCGTCGCCTCTCTCGGCACGCAGCGCGGCCAGCGGCACGTAATGGCCGAGCGTGCCGGGGTTCCCGGAGCGCGGCGGGTGGATCTGCACGGCCAGCAGGGTCGCCTCGCCGGCCCGCACACTGGCGCCGGCGCGGGCCGCGAACGCTGTGTCCCAGCCGGTCGCCAACGCGTCGTCGGTGGTGGCCCGCTCGTGCAGGGTCCGCCAGGTCGAGCCGGCGACGTCCCGCACCCGGGCGTTCCACGCCGCGTCCTGGTAGCCGCCCCGGACCAGGTCGAGGGCGTCCTGGACCACGTTGGCCCCTTCGGCGCCGACCGTGCTGGTCAGGAACGCCCGGACCGCCGGACCGTTCGCCCTGGCCGGGCTGCCGGGCCCGGCGAGCTTCGCCAGCACCGCCGAGGCGAACGCGAACCGGGAGAGCTGGTCACCCCGGCTGTCCGGCACCGCCTGGTCGGCCAGCGCCCGCACCGCCGCCGCGTGCGCGGCCACGTCGCCGCTGCTGGCGGCCGGGTTCGCCGACCGCCAGTCCAGCAACTCGGCGGTGAGCAGGGCATTCTTCAGCCCACCGGTGTCCGGCCCGGTCAGCTGCACGGCCGCGGCGAACAACGCCGCCTGCGCCTGGCCTTCGTCGAACGCCACCGGGTCGGACGCCCGTACCGGTGTCTGGTGGGCGGTCGCCACCATCAGCCCGGCCAGGACGACGGCACAACCCCGCCACCACGGACCAGTGCCGGGCCGTCTCCGGCCGCGCGGTATTCCTCTCGTACGCACCACGTGCTCCTCTGGCCAGGCGGGCCGCTGCCCGGCCCGCTTCCTGTGGCGCACACAGTGCCGGGCCGGTCGTCCCGACCGACAGGGACGGTCGTCCCACCCGGGTCGGGACAGCCGTCCCGGCACCGACCGCCGGTGAGAGGCCCGTACCCATCGACGAGTTCGCGCTCCGGCGCGAACGCCCGCACCGGAGCCGTGTGCGTCGCCCGGTCGACACCAACCCGTCGGCACGTCACCAGCCCGGAGCTGTTTGTTCAGGCCGCTCCGGGGTAGGCCACCGGCATGCGACAGCTTCCCAGCGCAGCACTCGCCGGTGCTGCCGGCTCCACCGCGCTGAACATCGTCACTTACCTGGACATGACGCTGCGTGCCCGACCCGCGAGCCAGACCCCCGAGCGGACCGCCGACCGGCTCGCCAGTACCCTGCACGTCGACCTTGGCGACGAGCAGACCGCCGCCAACCGGCGCGCCGGGATCGGCCCGTTGCTGGGATACGCCGCCGGTATCGGCGCCGCCGCCCTGTACGCCCTCGCCGCCCCTGGCCGCCCCCGCTGGACCACCGCCACCGCCGCGCTCACCGTTACCGCGATGATCGCCGCCTCCACGCCGATGACCATGCTCAAGGTGACCGACCCGCGGACGTGGAGTGCCGCCGACTGGATGGCCGACCTGATACCGCACCTCGCGTACGGCGCGGTCACCGCGACGACCTACCGGGCCTTGAGGTCCTGACCCCGGGCTGGACCCGGGTGCCGTCGTCGCAGCCGCCGGTACGCCACACCGAACACGACCGTCAAGAGCAACGCCTGCCGCGAGCTACGGCTCGCCTGCCCCTGAGAAGCGGGTCGCTGCCGGTCCCTCGCTGGTGGTGCACGGGTTGCGGTGGTTGCACCGCTGCAACACCGTCCGATGCCGTTCTCGGCCCGGTGAGAGCAGCAACCGATCACCGACGAGAAGCACCCCGGCCAGCGCCAGCCATACCGGCCCGGCCCAACATGAACCCCGTGTCCGAGATCAGGGGTCAAGCCCGTGCCGGCCGCCACCACAGGGACGCGCTCGGGCCGGTCAGGGGGTTACCGGGATGTTGGTCAAGCCCGACGCGGCATTACGGAAAGTGTTCGACGCGTATACGACATTGAGGTTGCCGGAACACTTCGACCGGGAGGTGATGTAGACGGCGTAGACCCCGACCCCGCCGAGGTCGGACGAGTTGGACCGCCACACGTTGCCGCATCCGTTCTGGAACGTCGGTGTCGTGGTCGGGTTGTGCGTCTCGTACCCGTTGGCGAACGTCCCCGGCGGGGCGAACGTGCCGGTGTTGTTCTCGATCACGTACCCGCTGCCCTTGACGTCCACCCACGAGTCCGCCGAGTTCTGGCCGGCGATACCGCGCCCGTCGAAGGTGTTGTCCCGGATCACACCATTGAGGGTGCCCTCCTTCACGTCGACGTGCTCGGCAGCGACGTACGGGCCGATCCGGTTGCCGATCACCTGCACGCGGTCGGAGCGGTCGGCGCCGCCGGAGTTGCCGTGACAGTTCCAGTTCGACCCGGCCGAGCCGATGTAGACGCCCTCCCCGTATCGGGGCTGCACCAGCCCGGTGTGCTCGACCACCGAGTTGCGGATGATCCCGTCGGCCGACGAGCGACGGAAGTGCACCCCCTCTTCGTCGATGTGGTGTACATGCAGGCCGTCGATAGTGACGTGGGGGGAGTTGTCCAGCACGACACCCTTCTTCGAGTCCCTGACCGTGAAGCCGACCAGGTTCCAGTGCGGGGCGTCGACCAGCCACAACCCGTATCCCGGATCCCAGCCGACAGTCGGGTTCGGACACGACGGCGCACTGCCGGACGGCCCGTCGTTGACCAGGACCGCCGTACGCGGCCCGGTCAGGGTGATCGGTTGGGCGGAGGTACCGGACCGGCGGGCAAGGAACGACCCGCGATACTCCCCTGACGCCAACCGGATCGTCTGCCCTGGCACGGCGGCGGCCAGTGCCGTGCTGAGCTGGGCTCCGGTCGCCACATCGACGACGTCGCCGCTGCCCGTCGGCGACGGGCTCGGTGAGGATGACGGGGTCGGACTCGGCGACGGGCTGGACGACGGGCCGGGTGTCGTCGTCTGACTCGGCGACGGCGTGCCGGCGGAGCACGGCACGCCGTTGACGGTGCAGTTGTACGGCAGACCCAGGCCGCTGACGTTGAAGCCGAAGCTCTCCTGCGCACCGGGGACGATGTCGCCGTTGTAGGCGGCGTTGACGAACGTGTGATGCTGCCCGCTGCCGGTAGGCACCGAGCTCCACGAGTTGGTGATCGTGGTGCCGGCCGGCAGGTCGAACTCCACGGTCCACGTGCTGGAGGCAGCGTCGCCGACATTGACTATGGCGACGGTGGCACCGTACCCGGTGTTCCAGACCGAGGTCTGCACGATGTTGACGGTCAGCAATGGCCCCGCCGCAAGCGCGGGTACCGCGACGGTTACCGAAAAGGCCAGGAAGATCGCGGCCAGGCCGATCAGAACACGGTGACGCATCTCAGCTCCTGATCCGGTGGGAGGACGCCACCCACCCGTGCCCACACAGTGTGCGGAAGCGCTCCCATGGAAGCAATGCCGCACCAAGTGCCGTCCTGAGTCCGGGGTGGCGCGGCGCCGCGCCACTACACTCACCTACAGCCCCGGTGAAACAAAGTCAGCGTCGAGGCCAAGCCCGACGCTGATTACTGTGACGAAACCGCCGGGCAGGAACGACAGCCCGGCGTGGTAGAACAGCACCACCCCGACGGCCACGGCTCGCAGCCCGGCGACGTCGCCCCGGAACCGGCTCGGGCCGCGCCCACTCGCCTCCTCGACGCGGGAACCGTCCCGGGCAACCTGGTTCGTCAACTCCGGGGAAGTCACCGCGATCCTCGAACTCTGGGCCCGTCTGGCCAGGGAACGCTAGCGACTCTCACAAAAGCCGGCAACGGCCGCTGTCACGCCCCTGGCGGTCAAGTCGTCTCCCTGGTAACCCTCACCGCACCGGGCTGGCCGGGTGTCCCGTGCCCGGGTAGCCATGCGAAGGAGAGTCGTGAGCGGATACAGAGCTGGCCCCCTGGTCGGTTACGAGCTGCCCGCCGGCACGGAACCGGTCGCGACGGCCCGGGCGGCCGAGGCAGCCGGGGTGGACTTCCTGGTGCTGCCCGACCGGCCCGCCGCGCCCGATGACCGGCCGGGACCGCCGGCCGCGCTGATCACCGCGTCCTGGCTGGCCACACGAACCGAACGGATCGGGCTGGTGATCGAGATGCCGCCCGCGTACACCGAGCCGTACAACCTGGCCCGGATGCTCGCCTCGCTGGACCACGTGAGCGGGGGGCGGTCCGGGTGGCTGGCGTCGAGCGCGCCGGACCCGGCCGCCGACGCGAACCACCGTCGTGCGGGTGTCGACCCGGCGGTGGACCGGGCGGCGCGCACCGCGGAATACCTGCCGCTGCTGCGCGACCTCTGGGACACCTGGGAGGACGGCGCGTTCACCCACGACAAGGCGACCATGCAGTTCGTCGACGGCGACCGGGTGCACACGCTGAACCATGAGGGACCGCTGCTGCGGGTGGCCGGGCCGCTGAACGTGATCCGACCGCCGCAGGGGCATCCGCTCGTGCTGGCGGACGCCGACGACCGGGGCGCGGCGGCCGACGCGGACGTGCTGATCGGCCGGTCGCCGGGCGACGACGACCGGCCGTGGTTATGGGCCGCGCGGCCGGACGACGTCCGGCGGTCGGGGCCGGACGACGCGGACGGCGCCGTCGGCTGGCTCGTGCGGTTCGACAGCGCCGAGGAGTGCGTCGCGTTCACCGAGGCCGGGTTGCCGACGTGGACCGCCGACCGGCCCGCGGAACGGCCGTTCCTGCTGCGCGAACGCTTCGGTCTGAGCCGACCCGCGAACCGCCTCGCCCACTGCGTCGGCGCCCGGACCGGCCGGACGCGCTGACGCCCGCGCGAGAGCGCCGCCTCCGCGACAACGCGCCGCACCCCACGAGCGCCGACCGACAGGAGCCGACCGACGTGACCGCACGCATGATGCACCTCGGGCTGATGTTCTGGGCCACCGGCACCCACCCGGCCGGCTGGCGCCACCCGTCCGCCCGCGCCGACGCCGCCTACGACATCGCGTTGATCCAGCAGGTCAGCCAGGCCGCCGAGCGGGCTCGGCTCGACTTCATCTTCCTCGGCGACCGCCTGGCCAGCGACCCGGCCCTACAGCACAGCAATCCGGCGCAGATCTCCCGGCTGGAACCTTTCGTCACCGCCACCGCGATCGCCGCCGCCACCGAGCGGATCGGCATCGTGGTGACCGCCAACCCGACCTACTCCGACCCGTACGGCATTGCCCGGCTGCTCGCCTCCCTGGACCATCTCAGCGGCGGCCGGGCCGCCTGGAACCTGGTGACCGGCGCGGACCCGGCGGCGGCCGGCAACTTCGGCCGCACCGAGCACTGGCCGACCGATCGGCGCTACGACTGGGCGGAGGAGACCCTGGTCGTGGTCCGGGCGCTCTGGGACAGCGAACCGGGCCGGCCGGTGCGGCATCGGGGCACGTATTTCTCGGTGGATGGGCCGCTCGACGTGGGCCGCCCGCCGCAGGGTCAGGTGGTGCTGCTGAACGCGGGCACCTCGGACCGCGCCCGGGAGCTCAGCGCGAGCGCGGCGGACGTGGTGTTCGCCGGCCCGCAACCGGATCTGGAGGCGCGTGCGGAGTTCTACGCGGACATCAAGGCGCGGGCTGCCCGCCACGGCCGCGCCGACGACGTGACCATCCTGCCCGGCCTGATCGTCGTGGTCGCGCCAACCACCCGGGAGGCGGTGGCCCGCTACGACGCGCTGAACGCGCTGCTGCCGCTCGATCCCGAGCGGGAAACCGGCACCCAGGTGCGGGCCGGCGGCCTCGGCGAGGGGCTACGGCATAATCGCGGTTCGGCGGCGCGGCTGTTCGGGATCGGCATACCCGACGACCTGTCCGCAGCCGTGCCCGCCGCGGAGCTGGCGGCGGTGGCACCGGAGGCCCGGCAGCGGCTGGCCGACATCACCCGGCTGACCCGGCGCACCGCCACCGGACCGGACCGGATCACCTACGCGGATCTGGTGCACGCCTGCCCGACGCAGCCCGCGCACACCGTGGTCGGGAGTCCGACCGAGGTGGCGGACATGATGCAGGACTGGTTCGAGCGGGGCCTCGCGGACGGTTTCAACGTCTACCCGAGCACGGTGCCCGGTTCGGTCACCGACTTCACCGAGCTGGTGGTGCCCGAGTTGCAGCGGCGCGGCCTGTTCCGCACCGAGTACGCCGGCACCATGCTGCGTGACCACCTCGGCCTGCCGGTGCCCGCGCGCCGGCGGATCGCGGCCTGACGATACGGAAGAGGGCAGCCGATGTACGAGCAGACCGCCGAGCTGGTGCCGGTTCGGCCCGGATCCGGCACGTTCCGGCAAGCGATGTCCGCAGTGGTCGGCCCGGTCACCGTCATCACGGCGCGTGACGAGCAGGGTGAGGCGTACGGGTTCACCGCCAGTTCGGTGGTGTCGCTCTCGGAGGACCCGCCGCTGCTGCTGGTCTGTGTGGACCGCAGCGGGCGTTCGCACGACCGGCTGGTCGCCGCGCAGACGTTCTGCGTCAATGTGATCGGCGCCGACGGTCGCGATCTGGCGCTGCGGTTCGGCTCCAGGCGCGTCGACAGGTTCGCCGGGGTCGAGGTCGAGAATCTCGATTCCGGTACGCCGTCGCTGCCGGTCGCGATGGCGCGGATCCTCTGCCGGGCGTACGGGCTGCGCGACGGCGGCGACCACACGATCGTCCTGGGCCGGGTGACCGGATACGTGCGCCGAGACACCGACCCACTGGCCTGCTGGAACCACGATCTCGTGGCCGTACGGCGGGTGTGACCACTAGACGATCTATTCCAAGGGGTCAGTGGTCGTACGCGACGAGTGAGCGCATGACGGGTTCGCCGGTGTGCCAGTTGTGCCAGATCGCGGCGGTCATCGCGAGGATGCGTTGCAGGACGCGTACGGCCACGCCCGCCGGGGTGCGACCGCCGTGTTGCTCCAGGTCGAGTTGGCCCTTGAGGGTTTGGTTGACGGACTCGATGCGCTGGCGCATCGCGCGGAGCAGTACCCGGCCGGGGCGTGGTTTCTCGGTCCGGTACGCGGGACGGATCATGGTCACGCCACGCTCGGTCAATAGTCGTTCCGTGGTGGCGTCGCGGTAGCCCTTGTCCACGATCAGGACCAGCCCGTCGGGATGGGTCAACAGGCCGGTGTCCAGGTCGAACAGGTCGACCAGGACCTCTCGTTCGTTGGTCTTGGCGGTGGTCAGGGCGAACGCGACCGGCAGTCCGTGCACGGTCGTGACCAGGTGCAGGCGTAGTCAGTCCCCAGAAGCGGCGGGAGTGCGAGGCGCAGTAGCCGTAGGTTGCCCACTCGGCCAGGTCGGAGCGTTTCACGGTCTCACGAGAGCGTCCGCATTCCACCCGGGGTCGAGTCGGCGATACGGACCGGGTCGTGCCACAGGTCGGTGTCCAGGACGAGAACCCGGATGTGGTGAGTGATCTGGGCGCCGAGTGCGCGGAGCCGCTTGTTGTATCCGGGCTGTTTCGGAAGGTGGGGGAACAGATGGGTCAGGTTCGCGCGGGCGTGGCGGATCCATCGGGCTTCCTTGTGGTGGCCGAGCAGGGCTTGGAGGACCGCGAGGGTGATCAGCTCAGCGTCGGTGATCCTCGGTGCGATCCCGACCTGTGGCCGCTGCCGATGGAGCTGCGGTGAGGCTTTCAGCTCGTCGTCGATCCTCACGTACAGTGCGGTGGCGAGGGTGTCCCGATCGACGTGCACGTGGCCTCCATGGTCATCGTTGCTCGGCAATGTCGATCATGGACGCCCTCGCCTCTCATGTCGCTACCCCTTGGAATAGATCGTCTAGGCCGCCGCAGTCGTCAACACCATCGCCGGAGACAGGCCGAGGAAGCGGGTGGTGAGCCGCTCGAACGGCGCGACGTCGCCGGTGGCGAGGAATCGGTGCCGGGCCGATTCGTCGCCGGTCGCGCGTGCCACCCGACCCTCGGCGAGCATCCGGTAGACCGTCTTGGCCGTCTCGTCGGCGCTGGACACCAGCGTGACCCCGTTGCCCATCACCAGGCTGAGCAGCCCGGCCAGGAGCGGGTAGTGCGTGCAACCGAGCACCAGCGTGTCCACGCCGCCCGCCTGCAACGGCAACAGGTAGCGCTCGGCGACGCTGCGCAACGCCGGGCCGGACGTGATGCCCCGCTCGACGAACTCGACGAACCGGGGACAGGCCACGCTGGTGACCGACAGGTCCGGGGCGGCGGCGAACGCGTCCTCGTAGGCGCCACTGGCTACCGTGGCGTGGGTGCCGATCACACCGACGTGGCCGTTGCGGGTGGCCGCCACCGCCCGCCGCACCGCCGGTCGGATCACCTCGACGACCGGCACCGCGTAGCGTTCCCGGGCGTCGTGCAGGCAGGCCGCGGCGGCGCTGTTGCAGGCGATGACGAGCAGCTTGACGCCCTCGTCGATCAGCCGGTCCAGGCAGGCCAACGAGTAGCGGCGCACGTCGGCCATCGACTTCGACCCGTACGGGACATTCACGGTGTCGCCCAGGTAGAGCAGGCTCTCGGCGGGCAGCTGATCGGCGAGGGCGCGGGCGACGGTGAGCCCGCCGACGCCGGAATCGAAGATTCCTATCGGCCTGTCGGGCACCACGCCTCCCGGTCTCAGAAGTGGTCGAGCAGCTCGGGGAACCGGGTAAGGGTGAGCACGCCCGGATCGGGGTCCAGCTCCTGGTGCTCCAGCACCCAGGTGTTCTCGTTCGGGATCAGCACCGCGCCCATGCCCACCTGGCGCGCCGGGTGGATGTCCGACTTCGGGGAGTTGCCGATCATCCAGGTGGCGGCCGGGTCGAGGCCGAGCCGGTCGAGCAACGCGCGATAGTCGGCGGTGCGCTTGTCGTCTACGATGTGCACACCGGAGAAGAACCGGGCCAGACCGGACGCATCGTACTTCTGCTGCTGCTCCGCCAGGTTTCCCTTCGTGAACACGTGGAGGTCGTGCCGGCTGACCAGCTCGCCGAGCGTGTCGGCGACCCCGGGGATGAGCTCGACCTCGCGGTCCACCAGGGCGCGTGCCAGCTCCTCGATCTGCCGCCGCTCCTCGGGGGTGCCGGGCCGTTCGCGCAGCCGCTCGAAGCAGGCGTGCAGGCTGCGCAGGAACATGGCGCTGCCGAAGCCGTGCGTGACCGCGTTGGCGCGCTCGATCTCGTCCAGCAGGGCACGGACCTCGACCCGGTCCAGCGTCGGGTGGGAGAGCCATTCTATGAACGCGTCGATGACATTCTCGAAGAGAACGTTGTTTTCCCACAACGTGTCGTCCGCGTCGAAGACCAGGGTCAGGCCTGGAGACCTTCTCATAACTTCCGGCTTGCCTCTCGAATAGACGTTCGCCGATTCTATCATCACCGGACGAACACCGTGTCCCCGACCGGAAGGCGTTCGGCGAGGCGGTCGGCGAGATTCCGCAGCCGGACCGAACCGGCCCGGTGCGGCACGGCCACCAGCACCGATTCGGAAACGATCAGTGGGGCGCCGACCGCGCGCAGTCCGTGCGCGGCGAGGGTCCGGCCGGAATCTACCACGTCGGCCACCGCGTCGGCGATCCCGGCGTGCACGGCGACCTCGACGGCGCCACTCATCGGCACCACCCGGGCCCGCACGCCCAACTTGGCCAGATGCCGCCTGGTCAGGGTGGTCAGTGCAGTGGCGATCCGCTTGCCGTGCCACGTCCGCGGGTCCTCGTCGGTGCCGGGCGGCACGGCGAACCGGACCACCGAACGGCCGAAGCCGAGCGGCAGCAGCTCGCGCAGCTCGTGGCCGGAGTCGGCGACCAGGTCGCGGCCGGTGATGCCCGCGTCGACGTACCCTCCGGCGATCATGGCGGGAATGTCCCGGGCCCGCAGGTAGAGAATCTCGGCGGACCTGATCGGGTCGGCGCTGAACAGCCGCTCCCGGGCCGGCGCGAACGAGAACCCGGCGGCGGCGAGCAGACGGGCACTGTTCGCCGCGAGGGTGCCTTTGTTCGGCACCGCGATGCGCAATAGGGGGGTCGTTCCCGGTGTCACTCCTGCGGTTCTGCTCATGACAATTCCGCTCCGTTTCCCGGTAGGAGGAATCCGAATGCAGAGCCGTACAGGTCGAGTTCGGCGCGCAGACACTCGGCGACCACTCCGGGGTCGCGGAATCCGTGCCCCTCGTGCCGGAAACGCAGATAGCGCACGGCCACCGACGAACGGCACAGGCGTTCCACGAACCGGTCGGCGTCCCGGGGCAGGCAGATCGCGTCGCGGGCGCCCTGCATGAGCAGCACCGAACCGCGGATCCGGTCCGCGCAGGCCATCGGCGACCGGTCGGCGACCGCGTCGCCGATCAGCCAGTCGGCGTACCGGGACTCGAAGTCGTGGGTGGCCGCCGCCCAGGACGCCGCGTCCAGCACCGGGAAGGAGACCGCGGCGGCGCGGAACAGGCCGGGTTCGTCCACCAGCGCGCGCAGCGCGGTCCAGCCGCCGGCGCTGGTGCCGCGGAGGGCGAGCCGGTGCGGGTCGGCCCGGCCCTCGGCGATCAGCGCGCGGGCGACGGTGGCGCAGTCCCGGGCGTCGGCGATGCCCCAGCGGTGCCGCAACCGGTCCCGATACCCGCGGCCGAAGCCGGTGGAACCGCTGTACTGGACGTCGGCCACGCCGATGCCCCGGCTGGTGAAGAACGCGATGGCCGCCTCCACCCCACCGGGGCGACTCCGGCTGGTCGGGCCGCCGTGCGCCTGGATCAGATAGGGCGGGGTCTCGCCGGGTGGGCCGGTGACCCGGGGGTGGCACGGCTCGTAGACGTAGGCGTGCACGCCGGCGTAGGTGCGATGCACCGGCGGCGGCAGGTGGCCGGCGGGGACGCCGGGCGTGGTCCACAGCACGTCGGTGCGGCCGCCGCCGGTCAGCACGACGGCCGGCGGGCGGCCCGGTCCGGCGGCCACCGCGGCGATCCGGTTGCCCGACGCCGTCACGGACTGCCAGTCGGTCCAGCCGTTCAGATCCGGTCCCGCGGCGGTCAGGCCCCCGTCGGCGCCGAGCACGCTGAGCCGGCGGGCGCCGGTGCCGTGCGCAGCGGCGAGGGTGCCGCCGGGCAGCGCGGCGACCGTGCTCGCGCCGACCCGCCACAGCGCCTCGCCGAACTCCTCGGGGCGCGGACAGATCGGGTGCCAGCGGTCGTCATCGTCCACCCGGTACGGGTTCCACCAGCCGTTGCGGTCGCTGACCACCACGAGCGAGCGGCCGTCGACACTCCACTCGACCTGGGTCACCGACTCGTCCGGACCGGTGGCGAGGCGCCGGACGCCGGTGAGGCGGCCGTCCGTGGTGATCCCGGCGACCATCACGTCGGTGCGTACCCACGGCATGTCCGGGTGGTTCCAGCCGGTCCAGGCGACCCGGGCGCAGTCCGGGCTGACCCGGGGGCCGGTGAGGAAGTCGTGGGTGCCGGCCAGGACGCGTTCCGACCGGCTGCCGTCCAGCGGCACGGCCACCAGTTGGCGGCGCACGCCGCCGCTCTCGCGCAGACACCACACCTCGTCGCCGCGGATCACCGGGTCGGCGTAGCGTCGGTCGCCGCTCGCCGGTCCGAGGGCGACGACGGTGCCGTCCGGGACGTGCCGGTGCAGGCGCTGGTCGTCCCAGTGCACGAAGACCGTCTCGCCGCGCGGGCCGGCGGTCCACGGGCGCCCGCCGTACTCCTGGTAGGCGGTACGGACGTCCCACCCGGGCGGCAGCACGTCGGTGACCCGTCCCGGTGCGCTGGCGGTGAGCAGGTGGTTGCGGCCGTCCGCGGGATCGGCGGCCACCCAGCGGACCCAGCCACCGGCGAAGCCGGTCCAGTCCACGGTGCGGGGTGCCTGCGCCGCGTCCTCGGCCCGCCATCCGGAGGGCCAGGAGCCGTACGGGACATGCAGGGACATGGGACTCCTCTCAGTCGACGGCGGCCCCGGCCCCGAGCAGCAGGGTGACGAACGCCGCGACGGCGTCCTCGTCGTTGCCGGGCAGCAGGTGCGCGGCTGCCGCGCGTACCGCGGGTTCCGCGTTGGCGGGTGCCGCGGACACGTCGGCCGCGGCCAGCATCGGGATGTCGTTGAGCCCGTCACCGGCGGCGGCGACGAAGGTGGCACCCAGCGTCCGGGCGAGCCGGCACATCGCCGCCGCCTTGCCGGCGTGGGGCGGGTTGACCTCCACGTACCGGCCGCCGGACGCGGTGACCTCGGCACGGTCGCCGAGCACCCGCTGCACCCGGGCCACCTCGGCCGGTCCCGCCCGTTCCCCGGTGCGGACCAGGATCTTGGAGGCGGTCTCCCGGCCGGTGAAGGCGGTGACCCGGCGGACGTCGTTCCAGTGCACGGCCGCCTCGGGCGGAAAAGGGTCGCGCAGCACGGTGGCCTCCGCCAGGTCCAGCGCGTACGTCCAGGACGGGCAGTGGGCGGACAGGTCCCGCACGAGGTCGCCGACCAGGTCCGGCGCGAGCCCGGCCAGCCGGACCGGCGCCTCGCCGGGCAGTTGGACGAGCGCACCGTTGCTGTACCCCCAGCACGTGGTCGCCGGGATCGCCGCCCGGACGGCGGCGGGCACGTCCCGGGCCGGCCGGGCGGTCAGGACCGCCACGGCCAGCCCGGCCGCGCACGCCTGGCGCAGCGCCGCCGCCACTCCCGGCGCCACGGTCCCGGCCGGATCGAGCAGGGTGCCGTCCAGGTCGACGCAGAGAAGGCGGCGGCCGGCCATCAGGACACCGCGACCTTGACCCGGGACGTGTGCGCAATCCAGAAGACGGCGAGCACGGCGACGCCGAGGAAGGCGAGGCCGCCGACGGTGAGCGCGGCGGCCCGGGTGCCCGCGGTGTCGCGGACCGCGCCCGCCACCGCGGCGCCGATGCCGGAGCCGACCGCGAACAGGGTGACCAACCAGGCGAAGGCCTCGACGATGGTGCCGGTCGGTGCGAGTTCGTCGGTCAGGGTGAACGCGATCACCAGTAGCGGCGGCAGGAAGAACCCGGCGACGAAGACGATGACGGCCATCATCCAGACCGGGGCGAGCGTGCCGACCAGCAGGTAGGAGGTGCCGAGGCAGGCGCTGAACACGACGATCCGGGTGGCGGCCGGTGTCTTCCACTCGATCCGCCCGTTGGTCAGCGCGCCGGTGAACGCGCCGACCGCGGAGATGCCGAGCAGCACGCTGGCACCACCCCACACCTCGGTCTGCTCGGCGTAGGACACCAGGATGATGCTCACCGCGCCGATCGGGATGACGGTGGCGGCGATCCCGACGAGCATCAGCACGAGCAGGGGACTGCGCAGCGGGCCGAGCAGCCCGGCATTGGACGCCGCGCCGCGCCACTGCCGTGACGGCGGCGAGCTGGCGAACACGGCGGTGCCGGCCAGGCACAGCACTCCGGTGAGGACCAGCGCGACGCCGGGCGAGGCGACCGCGACGGTCAGCGCGATCAGCAACGGCCCGGTCACGAAGATGACCTCTTGGCCGACCGAGTCCAGCGAGTACGCGCGTTGCAGGTTCTTCTCCCCCACCAGGCCCGGCCAGAGCGCGCGCAGGCAGGGTTCCAGCGGCGGGGTGGCCAGGCCGCAGAGGGCAACCCCGATCAGGACCACGGCACGGTTGTCGGGTGCCGCGGCGACCGCGATGATCGCCAGCGACGACACCGGCGCCGAGACCGAGAGCACCGTGGTCTGGCCGCGCCGGTCGATCAGCCGGCTGAGCGCCGGGCCGCCGACCGCCTGCGACACGGTCAGCACGGCCAGGGCCAACCCGATGAACTGGTAGCCGATCCCGTTCTCCCGCAGGGTGAGGGTGAGTGCGAGGGCCACCATCGAGGTGGGGAGCCGGCCCACAACGGCCGCGCAGAGCAGCCGGGTCACCGCGGGCAGGCGGAGCATCGCGAGGTAGGTCAAGTGGCTTTCCGTTCCGCGAAGTGCACCGTCAGGGCGGCGAGGCCGGTGGTGTCCAGGGTGAACCGGACGTCGGCCGAACCGCTCCGGCGCCGGTGCGTGGAGTTGTCGGACAGGGGGATCCAGAGCCAGCCGTCGTCGAGCAGCGTGCGGCCGATGATGTCGACTCCGGTGAAATGCGGGATGGCGCGGGTCACGTCGGGCGAGACGTCGTGCACGTCCACGCCGCAGACCGCGCCGGCGGCATCGAAGTTTACCCAACAGAGCAGGCTGCGCCGGACCGACCGGGGCGGCGAGGCGTCGGTCACCTCGTGGAGCACCACGTGCAGGGTCCGGGTCTCCTCGTCCCAGGCCACGAGCGGCGTCCGGACCGTCATGCCACTGCCTCCCCGGCTCTCATATGTACTGCAGGCGGTCCAGGCCGGTGACCGGCGGCGGGTCCAGTAGGGCGGGCCGCAGCTCGATCTCGCCGAGCACCACGTCCGGCGGGGTCGCGGCGGCCCAGGACACCACCGAGGCGACCGACTCGACGCTCATCTTGGTGTCGGCGATGTCGTCGTCAAAGTTGCGGATGGCGCCCGGGTTCAGCAGCGTGGTGCGGACCCCGTGCGGGCGTTCCTCCATCAGTAGCACCTCGGCCACCGCACGCAGCGCCGCCTTGGTCGCGCAGTAGGCGACACCCTCCTCGAACGGGCGGACGCCCGCGTGCGAACCCATGATGACGATGTGCCCGCCGGCCGCGCGCAGCTTGGGCAGGGCCACCTGGACCACGCGTACCACCGAGGTCAGGTTGACCGCGACGGCCTCGTCCCAGTCCTTCGGGTCGAGGTCGGCGAGCCGGCCGAAGCCGCGGGTCACCGCGTTGAGGACCAGCAGGTCCAGCCGGTCGGTGTCGGACAGGACCTCGGCGACGGCCCGGCTGACCGTCGGGCCGTGGGCCAGGTCGGCGAGGACCGGGTCGTCGTGGTCGGCGCAGGAGTTGCGGTTCAGGCAGCGGACGAGGTAGCCGTCGGCGAGCAGCCGGGTACGGATGGCCCGGCCGGTGCCGCGGTTCGTCCCGGTCACCAGTGCGATCCGCTCAGCCACGACGCACCAGCTCCATCAGCTCGCGCCAGCGGGCGATGATCTCGGCGGCCGGCGCGCCGCGCCGGAACAGGTCCTTGTCGTAGGGCGTGCCGTCCGGTGCCCGCAACCGCATGCAGTCCGGTGAGATCTCCGAGTTGATGACCAGACCGTGGTCGTCGTCCTCCGCGACCACGAGGCAGAAGTCCCACAGTTCCAGGGGTTCCAGCCGGTCGCACAGCAGGCGGTTGCAGTTCAGCGCGATCTGCCGGTACGCGGCCACGTCCACGCCGAGGTCGCGCAGGTAGTCCTCGCCGATCGGCTGGTCCTCCGGGTCGGTGCGGTAGTCGAACTTGACCACCGGCGGGTCGAACCGGTGCCCCTCCGCGTACAGGCCGGGGTACTTGCGGATGGTGGAGCCGGTGGCCCGGTTCTTGACGATCACCTCGAACGGTACGGAGGGCCGATAATCGGCCAGGTAGGTGACCGGGCCGAGCCGTTGGTGGAACACCGTGTGGACGCCGTTGGCGGCGAGCAGGCCGGACACGTGCTCGAAGAAGTCCAGCCGCAGTTCGGCCGTGCCGTCGACGAGGTCGTCACGGTCGTACGTGAAGCTGCGCAGCGACGGGATCATCTCCACCACACAGCGGCCAGGTTCGACGAGCCAGATCTTCTTGCTGCGCCCGACGATGTCGGGGTCGCCGGTCGGCAGGGCGAGGTCGGTCACGGCGTTCCACTCCTTCAGGTTTCAGCGTTCCTGGTCGAACAACTCCCCCACCCGGGTCAGGAACTCGGTCAGGTTCGGCTCGGTCACCAGGTCGAACGCCTCGGGCAGGGTGAGCCAGCGCAGTTCGGCGGTCGGTTTCTCCGGGCGGGCCGCCTCGGGTGTGGCCGTGGCCAGGACGAAGCGCAGGTCGGCATGCTCGTGCGCGGGTTCGGTGGCGCTGGCGGGCACCGGCAGCACGGCGACCTGCCGCACCGCGCTGTCCGGCCAGGGCGTCACGTCGTCCAGGCCGGTCTCCTCGCGGGCCTCCCGCAGCACCACGTCGAGGGGGTCGCGCTCGCCCGGGTCGCCGTGCCCGCCGACCTGCAACCACGCCTGCATCCGGGCGTGCCAGCGCAGCAGGACCCGGCGGGTCGGCGGGTGGACGATCAGGGCGGACGCGGTCAGGTGCACGGGCATGTCCCGCGACCACGGGTCGCTCTGGTCGAGCAGGGCGAGCGTCCGTTCCTTGTCGGTGGTCTCGGCGGTAGTCGCGGGGTGGTAGGCGGTCAGCAACCGGACCGTCTCGTGCTGCATGGAAACTCCTCACTGGAGGCGGCCTTCGTCCGTATACGGTAACCACGTGATTACTACCCCTCACAGCAGGGCGGCGGGGCGGTATCCGGCGGCGTCCGGGTCGGCGGTCACCTCCCGGTCGATCCGTTTCACGATCTCGGCGACCTGGTCGGCCGCCGCGCCGGTGAACAGCAACCGGTTCGCCAGCAGGGCGTCCAGCTCCGTCCGGCCCAGCGGGAAGCGTTCGTCGGCGGCCAGCGCGTCCAGCAGACCGTTCTCGCCGCCGCGCGCACGCAGCAGGCCGGCGTGCCGCACGGCGTGCTCCTTGATGATCTCGTGCGCGGTCTCCCGGCCCTGCCCGGCGCGCACCGCGGCGAGCAGCATTCGGGTGCTGGCGAGGAACGGCAGGTAGCGCTGGAGTTCCAGGTCGATAACGGCCGGGAACGCCTGGAACTCGTCGAGCACCACGAGAACGGTCTCCAGCATCCCGTCCAGGGCGAAGAACGCGCTGGGCAGCGCGGTGCGGCGGACGACCGAGTCGGAGACGTCACCCTCGTTCCACTGGCCGCCGGCCAGTTGCCCGGTCATGTCGGCGAGACCACGCAGCACGACCATCAGGCCGTTGATGCGCTCGCAGGAGCGCATGTTCATCTTGTGCGGCATCGCGGACGAGCCGACCTGCCCCTCGGCGAACCCCTCGGAGGCCAGCTCGTGCCCGGCCATCAGCCGCAGCGAGGTGGCCAGCGACGACGGCCCGGCGGCCACCTGCACCAGCAGGCTGAGCACCTCCCAGTCGAGCGACCGCGGATAGACCTGGCCGACGCTGACCATCGCCCGGGTCACCCCGAGGTGGGCGGCCACCCGGTCGTTCAGTCGGCCCAGCCGATCCCGGTCGCCCCCCAGCAGGTCGAGCATGTCCTGCGCGGTGCCCACCGGCCCCTTCACCCCCCGGATCGGGTACGCGTCCAGCAGGTCGTCCAGGCGCCGCACCGCCAGCAGGATCTCCTCGGCCACCCCGGCGAACCGCTTGCCGAGGGTCGTCGGCTGGGCGGGCACGTTGTGGGTACGGGCGGCCATCACCGTGTCGGCGTACTCCGCGGCGAGCCGCCCGAGCCGCACCAGCACCGCCACGCAGCGGCGGCGGACCAGGGTCAGGCTGTCCCGGATCTGGAGCTGCTCGACGTTCTCGGTGAGGTCACGCGAGGTCATGCCCTTGTGGATGTGCTCGTACCCGGCGAGCCGGTTGAACTCCTCGATCCGGGCCTTCACGTCGTGCCGGGTGACGCGCTCGCGCGCCTCGATGGCGGCCAGGTCCACCTGGTCGAGCACCACGCGGTAGGCCGCGACGGCCTCGGCCGGCACGTCCACGCCCAGGTCGGACTGGGCCTCCAGCACGGCGATCCAGAGGCGGCGCTCCTGCACCACCTTGCGCTCGTCGGTCCAGAGTTCCACCATCTCCGGCGACGCGTAGCGCGCGGCCAGCACGTTGGGCACGATCGGCTTCTCAGGCATGTTTCCTCATCGCTGTGGCACATGGTCGAGCGTGAGACCATGGTTGTCGGCATGGGTGACCCAGTAGTCGCGCAGCAGGCCCTTGCGAAGCAGGGACTCCGCCCACGCCTCGGCCGCCCGCGGGTCACGGGCGAACGCGAAGCAGGCGGGCCCGGTCACGCTGAGCGCAACGGCGTCGACGGCGGGCGAGGCGCGACCGGCGGCCAGCACGTCCTCGACGGGCCGGCCCTGGAACATGATCTGTTCCCGTTTGAAGTGGCTGGTGAAGGTGATCTCGTTGACCGCGTCGCAGAATCCGTCGAAGTCGTGCTCCGCGACGGCCGGGGCCAGCCCGAGGAACACCAGCTGCGCGGTGCGCCGCGCCTCCTCGGACGAAATCGGGGTGACCCGCTTGAACCAGTCCAGCTCCTGCTGGCCGCCGAGGTGCCGCCCGTGGGTGATCAGGATCAGCACCGGCCACGGCGGGAACGGCAGGCTCACCACCGGCCGGGGCACCGGTGCGGGCGGCGCGTAGCGGCTGGGCCGCAGGAACGCGGCCGGATCGGCGGCCATCTCGGGCGGGTTGCGGTGGCCGCCGTCGACCAGGAAGCCGCCGGTGGCCGCCAGCCCGGTGCTCGCACCCGAGGTGCGGCCCCGGCCCAGCAGGCGGGAGAGCTCCGGCAACTCGACACTCCGGCCGCAGATCTCGGCGTACGCACGACCGACCGCGAGCAGCGTGGCCGTCTTGGACCCGAACCCGGTGTGCTGCGGCAGCGGCCTGGTCAGGTGCACGTCGACGGGCGGGCCCTCCCAGCGCTTCTCCAGCGTGGCCAGGGCGGCGAGCAGGCCGGTCGCGGTCTCCTCGGCCGCGCCGCTCACCCGGGACGCGCCGAGCACCGGCTGCACCTCGGCGATCAGGCCGGGCCGGCGGACCGCCATCGCCGCGATGCCGTTGCGGCGCAGCGACCCGGCGTCCAGGTTGATCAGGGTGAAGCTGAGGCGGGACGGCCCGGACACCCGGACCGCTCGCGGGGTCACCGTCCGCTCCCGGCACCGGCGGCGACGGCGTCGTCGTAGCGCCGGGCGGCGGCGGTGAGCCGGTTCCGCGCGGCGGCCGTCCCGGTCGTCCACAGCTCGGCGAGGGTGGCGTAGACGTCGGCGACCGCGCCGATCGCCTCCGGGGCGAGCGGCGCGGGAGGCGCCCACTCGGCGCGCGGCACCCCGTCCCGGACGTACGCCTGGACGCGGTCGCGCAGCCCGGGGTGGATCGCGCGCAGCAGCTCCTTGCAGACCGGCGTGTCGCCGAGGTAGAAGCGGTTCTCATCCGGGGTGCCCGCGTGGTCCACGATGATCAGGCGGCGGTCGTCGTCGTACCCGAACTCGGCCTTGCCGTCGACCAGGGTGAGCCCGATACGCTCGCAGCGTTCGCCGACGGTGGCGCAGACCCGGCGGGCGGCCACGGTCAGCGCGGTCAGGTCGTCGGGGCCGACGCCACCGACCCGGGCCGCCTCGGCGCGGGTGAGGAACCGGTCGGTCTCCTCGAACTTGCTGGTGAACTCGACCATGTCGGCGGCGAGCCGCCCGGTCACCGGGTCGGGCGCGGGCACGTCGGCGGGGTCCAGCGCTCCGGCCGCGATCCGCCGGTGCACGGACGACTCGGGGCGCAGCTCGCGCCGGTAGACCACCTGGAGCGGGATCAGCCGGGCGGGCCCGGTCAGCCGGGTGCCGCTCAGGTCGCGGCCGAGCAGCCTGATGCGGATGGTGTCCGCGGCGACCTGCTCGACAAAGTGCGTGGCGAGCCCGGCGTCGTGCAGCAGGCCGAACGAGTGCACCGCCATCGCGCAGGAGGCGCGCCCCTTGCCCGGGATCCGGTCCGGCATCACGCCGTGGTCGAACACCGAGTATCGGTCGGAGAAGGTCATCAGGGCGTCACCGGCCCGCCCCTCGGCGGGCGGCACCAGCACCCGAAGGTCCTTTGTCGACCACTGCTTCACGATCGCCTCCGCGAGCGTCGTCACGAACCTACCGACAGGGGGACGGTTCAGGGACGCCGGCCGTGACAGAGTGGACGGAACTTTCGCCTTCCCGGACAAGGATTCCGACGTGAGCACACTTGCCGTCGTCAACGCCGCCGCCGTCTTCTCAGGCGACCTGGCCGCACCGATGCTGACCGGTGCGGACACCGTGCTGTGCGCGGACGGCAGGGTGGTCGCCGCCGGTCCGGCCGACACACTGGCCGACGGGGTGGCGGACGCGGACGCGGTCCTGGACGCCGCAGGCGGCACGGTGGCGCCCGGCCTGATCGATTCGCACGGCCACGTGACTTTCGGCGACTGGACCCCCCGACAGCAGACGGTCGGCTTCCTCGAGAGCTACGTCCACGGCGGGGTGACGCGAATGATCTCCGCGGGCGAGGTGCACGTCCCCGGCCGCCCCCGCGACCGCGAGGGCGTGAAGGCCCTGGCGGTGGCCGCGCGAGCGTCGTTCGACGCGATCCGCCCCGGTGGTATGCGGGTGCACGCCGGCAACGTCCTGCTCGAACCCACGCTGGACGAGAGCGACTTCCGGCACCTGGTGCGGTGCGGTGTCTGGCTGGCCAAGTTCGGCTTCGGCGCGTACACCGACCCGCTGGACGCGGTGCCGCAGCTGCGGGTGGCGAAGAGCTGTGGTCTGCTCGTGATGTGCCACGCGGGGGGCGTCAGCGCGGCCGGCTCGGGCGCCCTGCGCGCCGACGCGTTGCTGCGGCTGGACCCGCACGTCTGCGGGCACGCCAACGGCGGCCCGACCGCGATGCCGGACGCCGACGTGGACCTGCTGATCGTGGAGAGCGCGATGGCCCTCCAGGTGGTGCAGGCGGGCAATCTGCGGTCCACGCTGCGGCTGGTCCGGCGAGCCGCCGAGCAGGGCGCGCTCGCACGGGTGGTGGTCGGCTCGGACACGCCGTCGGGGTTCGGGGTGATGCCGCTGGCCGTCCTCAAGACCGTGGTCGAACTGACCTGCCTCGTGCCGCTCGACCCCGCCGTCGCGTGGGCCCTGGCGACCGGCAACGTGGGGCGGGTCTGGGAGTTGCCGGCCGGGCGGATCGCGGCGGGCGCGGCGGCGGACCTCGTCGTGTTGTCGGCGCCGCGGGGCGGGGTGGCCGACGACGCGGCGGGAGCGATGCGCAACGGGGACGTCCCGGCGATCACGGCTGTGGTCACCGACGGGCAGGTCCGGGTGCTGACCAGCCGGAACACTCCCGCGCCCGCGCACCCTGCGGCGCTGACGCCGCCGGGCACGAGGCCACGCTGAACCACCACCACCTCCCGGCCAGACCGGGACGGACCCGCCCGTTCAGGCCGGAGCGAACCGACCCGGCCGAAACGCCCCGGCCAACTCGTGCTCACCACCCCCGGTGACCTCGCGCGCCGCGATCTCCCCGAGCAACGGCCCGAGGGTGAGCCCGCTGTGCGTGACGATCACGTAGAGCTTGTCCTGCCCCGGCACCGGCCCGACGATGCTGCGCCCGTCGCGCGGCATCGGGCGGACCCCTGCGAAGGCGGCCTCGACCGTGACTCCCGCCGCCGCGGGCAGGACCTCCGGCAACCGGGCCAGCACGGCCGCCGCGGCCACCCCGGTGTCCTGCGGCAGCCGCACGTCGACCTGCTGGCAACGCAGCACCAGTCGTCGTCCGTGGTGCGGCCGGATGCTCAGACCCGGCGCGTGCACCACCCGCCCCAGGCTCACCCCGGGCGGCATCGGCGACGTCTGGACCAGCAGCCCGCGGGTCAGGACGCCGGGATCGTCCGGGCCGGCCAGGGGCAGTCCGTAGCCGCGCCCGGCCAGCAGACCGGCGGTGGTCCGACCCGCGCAGCAGACCACCGCGTCGGCGGTGATCCGCTCCCCCGACACCAGCCGTACGCCGTCGCCGGCGAGCTCGGCGACCGGTGCGTCCAGGCGGACCCGCAGGCCGTGCCGCCGCCCGGCCGCACGCAGCCGTTCCAGGAAACGGTCCGCGACGACGTAACCGTCGTCCGGGTAGTGGACCACCGGGCCGGCGTCGTCCGGGATGCGCAGCGCCGGCTCGAGGCGGCGGGCCGCACGGGGGGTGTACTGCTCGGCGGCCCAGCCCTTGGCCCGGTACGACGCGGTGGCCTCCAGCAGCGTCGTGGCGGCCTCCGGGCTGTCGGTCCAGTGCAGGTTGCCGGCCGGATGGAAGCCGTTGTCGGGTATCTCGGCCGCGAGGCGCCGGTGCGCGGCCTGGGCCTCGTGGGTGAGCGCCCAGTAGTCCGCGTTGCCGTCGTCCACCGGGTTGACCCAGGCGAAGCTGTGCGCGGACAGGGTCCGCTCCGGCGGATCGGCACCGAGCAGCGTGACCGAGGCTCCGGTACGGGCCAGCCGGTACGCCACGCAGGTGCCGACCGCCCCCGCACCGACCACGACGATCCTCATCGGACGCCCCGCGCGTTGTGCCGCGGGTCGGACGAGCCCGGCGCATCGGGCGTGCCGGGCGAGCCCGGCGTGCCGCCGGAACCGGGCGGGCCGAACGCGCGCCCGCACCGATAGCCGCCGGTCAGCGCGGCGGCCAGCGTCGCGCCGGAGCCGGGATAGCCGGGTCCCATCGGGCCGGCCGCGACATTGCCGCACGCGTACAGGCCGGGGATCGCACTGCCGTCCGCCCGCAGCACGGCACCGGTCGGGCCGGTCCGGACGCCGCCCTTGGTGCCGATCATGCCGGAGCGCACCTCGACCGCGTGGTACGGCGGCTCCTCGATCGGGCCCAGGCACGGGTTGCCGGGTTGCCGGTCGTCGCCGTAGTAGCGGTCGTGCTCGGTCTCGCCGCGCCCGAACTCCGGGTCGTGGCCGTCCCGGGCGTGGGTGTTGAACCCGGCCACCGTCCGGACCAGACCGTCCTCGTCGACGCCGCAGTTCTTGGCGAGTTCGGCGAGCGACGTGCCGTGTCGCCACCAGCCGGGCGGTGGGGCGCCGGCCGGCGTGCCGCCCACCGCGTAGCGGCGTCGGAACGCGTCGTCGAACACCAGGTAGGCGGGACTGTGCCGCAGCCGGTGCAGGGTCGGGTCGAACGCGTGCAACGCGCGGGTGATGTCGTTGTAGTTGACCGCCTCGTTGACGAACCGGCGGCCGGTCCGGTCCACCAGGATCGAGCCGGGCAGGCATCGTTCGGCGACCAGGTGGCGGGTCAACGGTTCACCGTCGTACGTCTCGTCCGGGTCCTGGACGATCGGCGCCCACCAGGCGTCCGACATCGCGTCCAGCGCGGCGCCGGCCGCCATCGCCATGACCAGGCCGTCGCCGCGGTTGCCGGGCGGGCTGACCGGCGCGCTGGCGGGCTCACGCAGAAACGCCCGCCGCAACACCGTGTTCCACTCGAAACCGCCGCTGGCCAGCACCACGCCGAGCGCGGCGGGCAGGTCGCCGGCGTCCGTGCGTACCCCGGTTATCCGGTTGTCGTCACTCAGCAGGCCGCGCGCCGGGGTGCCGGTGCGGAACCGGACGCCGCGGTCGTCGGCGGCGGCGACCAGGCCGGCGACCAGGCCAGCGCCGACGGCCACCACGCCGTCGCGTTCGCGGCGGGCCACCTCGGTCTCGTCGCGGGTGCCGGGCCAGCGGCTGCGCTGCCGCTCGTCGTACGTGAGGGCGGCGGTGAAGTGCGGGCCGACCCGGATCCGGTCGAGCAGGCCGGGACGGCCGGCGGTGGCGTAGGGCAGCACGTCCAGGCAGCGACCGCCGCCGGGCAACGCGCCGGGCCAGTCACTGTGGTAGTCGGGCCGGTCGATGGCGGCGACCCGGACCGGCGTGTGGGACAGCAGGTAGTCGACCATCGGGCCGACGGTGCCGAGGAATAGGTCGATGTCGGCGTCGGGCACCGCGCCCTCGGTGACCCGCTTCAGATAGCGACGGGCCGCGTCGCCCGAGTCGGTGAGACCGAGGGCGCCCAGCATCGGGTTCTCCGGCGCCCAGATCATGCCACCGGAGACCGCGGTGGTGCCGCCGAGGCGGTCGGTGCTCTCCAGCACGGTGACCCGCCGCCCGGCGTCGGCCGCCAGGCAGGCGGCCAGCAGCCCGGCGCCGCCGGATCCGACCACCACGACGTCGGTGGCGTCGGAGACATTCATCGGGTACGCCAGTCGCAGCCGGCGGGTACGGTCAGCGCGGCCGAGCGAACCTGCCCGTAGTCGGCGTCGACGCCGGGGGCACGCTGTCCGAGCGCGTGTTGTTTCAGCGCCTTGAGCAGGTAGCGACGGGTGGCGATGATGCCGGTGTCGCTGCGGCCCGGGTTCTCCCGGGTGCGGTCGACGATCGGGCCCATGCTCTCCTGCACGGCGATGTCCTGCATCACCAGGCCGCGGATGCCGGAGAAGCTGCGGCCGTCACGCATCTCGCTGCGGTCCTGACCCCAGGCGTTCTCCCGGCTCCAGCCCGCGCGGATGTTGTCCGGGTCGAGGGTGGCCAGGTCGAGGCCGAACTGGCTGGCGAACACCGTCGGGTCTACGGGTCGCTCCTCATTGTACCAAAGGTACCACATGATCGTGCGGTGGTCGTCGACCGGCACCCAGGCGTGCCAGAGCCGGTCGCCGGACGGCAGTTCGGGAACCACCGTGTAGAACGGCATGGCGAACGGCTTGACCCGGACGAGCTGCTCGCCGGTGGACAGGTGCCGGACGGCGGCGAAACGCAGCCCGTACGGCTGTTCGTCGATGTCGTCACGCGGGGCCACGTCGTCCAGCAGTTCGCGCAGGGCACCGGCCCGGGCCTCGGTCTCGTGCAGCAGGGCGACGTGCGCGGAGTCCACGTCGGCCTCCAGGCCCTGCAACCAGTTGCACTCGACCGGCGCGATGAGGCCGAACACCTGCTCGGGCGGCAGCTTGTGGAAAGCGAAGCCGGGCAGCGGCGGCGCCTCACGGGTCGGGTCACCGGGCCAGATCCAGATGATGCCGCCAGCCTCGGCGACTGGGTAGGTGCGCAACTTGACGCGAGAGGCGAACTTCGTCAGCTCCGGCGGCTCGGACGGGGTCTCCAGCACCTCGCCGGTGACTGAGAACTTCCAGCCGTGGTAGACGCAGCGCAGCGCGCAGTCCTCGTTGCGGGCCAGGACGAGCGAGGCGCCGCGGTGCGGGCACGCCTCGGCGAAGCAGCCCAGGGTCCCGTCGGCGGCCCGGAACAGCACGAGCTTCTCGCCGAGCAGCTCGACCGGGACCGGTGCGCCGCCAGGTTCCGCGACCCGGGCCGAGCGCATGACGGGCATCCAGTACTCCCGCAGCAGGTCGCCCATCGGCGTACCGGCCCCCACCCGGGTGAGCTGGTCATTGACTGTCCTGGTGGTCATCGACGTTCTCCGTCCGTCCCGCGGGTCGGTCACTCCTCTGGTGGACGAACGGACGGGACGATGCGTGACAGCGCGGTGACGTTCAGCCATGAAGTCTCTTGACACTGACGTACCTCTATGTTGAGGTTGTTTTACCCAGCCGACGCATTCGCGAGTTGCCCAGGCGTTCCCGGATAAGCCGCGCGACCCCTTCAGTGCAACCAGGAGTAGATGCTTCGCGACTGCAGCCAATCGACCTTCAGCTGCCCACGGAGTGAGGCTCGATGAAAATCCGTCAGGTCCTGTTCGTCAACCTTCGGCGCATCGAAAGAGAAGGAATGGAGTCCCTGCTGGCTGCGCGCCGGCTGGGCTACGAGGTCGTGCTGCTGGGCCGCTCACTGCCGGACTTCGCCGCGCCGCTGGTGACCGATTTCCACCAGGTAGACACCTACGACACCGAGTTGGCCCTGGCCGCCGCCAACGAGCTGGCCAGCAAGTACGACATCGCAGGGGTGCCCAGCTTCACCGAGATCGACGTTCAGCTCGCGGCCGCGATCGCGGCGCAGCTCGGGTTGCCGGGGATGAGCGCCACCGCCGCGCTACGCGCCCGAAACAAATTCGAGATGAAGAATGCGTTACGAGATCTCGACGGTGTCCTGCCGGAATTTCGCCGGGTGCGGACGCTGGCCGAGCTTCGGCGGGCGGTCGACCAAATAGGGTTTCCTGCAGTCATCAAGCCGACCGGCGCCTCCGGCTCCAAGGGAGTTTTCGAACTGCGCCGGCCGGAGGACGTGGAACCGGCGCTGGAGCAGCTCGAACGAATCGCCAGCCCGCAATTCGACGCGGTGTTCCGGCAGTTCGGGGCGGAATTCATCGTCGAGGAATACCTGGACGGCACCGAGTTCAGCGTGGAGGGCATGGTCGCCGCCGGGCAGGTGCACGTGGTCGCCGTGACCGACAAGATCACCTCGGTGCCGTACCACCTGGAGGTCGACCACCGGATGCCGGCCGCGATGGGCGCCGAGACCCTCGCCGGCGTCACCGTCACCACCGGCCGGATCGTCACCGCGCTGGGCTTCGACAACTGCGCCTTCCACCTGGAGGCGAAGTGGGGCCCGAAGGGGATGCGGTTCATCGAGGTGGCCGCGCGGCCGGCCGGTGACTACATCGCCTCGCACCTGATCCCGCTCGCCACCGGCGTCGACTACTTCGCCGACCTGATCCGGATCGCGGTCGGAGAGGCACCGGTCCTCCAGCCGGACCGCGCCCTCCACGCCGGGCTTCGGTTCGTGCTGGCCGACGGGCCGGGTCGCTTCGACGGCGTGGACGGGGTGGCCGCGGTGGCCGGCGACCCGGGCTACCCGCACCTGTTCTTCGAGCACCCGCCGGGCACCGCGATCGCGTTGCCGCCGGAGAACTTCGGCCAGCAGCGGGTCGCCGCAGTCGTCGCCCGGCACGCCACCCGCGCCGGCCTGGACGCGCTGCTGGACGCGGTGCCCGGCAAGGTCACCGCCCGGATGGACGCTCCGCCGCCGCGCCGCTCCGCACCAGCACCAGCACCAGCACCAGCACCCGCGACGCTTCGAACCCCGACCCTGGACGGGATGTCGAATAGATGAGAGTCGCCCTGTTCGGGTGCGGCCGGATGGGTCTGGGCTGCGCACACTCGCTGGCCACCGATCCCGCCGTCACCCGGCTCACCCTGTTCGACACCGACCCGGACCGGGCCCACGACACGGCCCACCGGATCACGCCGTACGCGACCGGCACGGTCACCGTGGCCACCGACCCGGATGCCGCCCGGGCCGGTCACGACGTGCTGGCCACCGCGCTGCCGTGGGCCGCCTGCCGGGACCTGATCGGCACGGCGGCCCGTACCGGCGTGCCGATCGCCGGGATCGCCCGGCCGCACCAGGACGACCTCGCCATGCTGGGCGACCTGGACCGGCCGGGCACGTCCACCGTGCTGCTGCCCATCGGCCTGGAACCGGGGCTCACCGAGCTGCTCGCCGCGGAACTCGCCGAACGCCTGGACTACACCAGGTCGGTGGAGATCTTCTGCGGTGGCATCCCGAGCACGCCGCGCGAACCGGTCGGGCACGTCTCGTTCTTCGGCGGTGAGAGCGCCCACCACCTGCCGATCGCCCAGCGGGACTCGCTGGCCACCCGGCACGGCCGGCTGGTCACCGTCCCGCGCTTCTCCGGCCTGGAGGAGCGCCACTTCGACGGGATCGGCACGTTGCAGGCGTACCACGACGGGATGGTGCCCTGGCTGCGAACACACCCGGCGCTGAGCGAGGCGGACTGCACCCAGAAGACGGTGCGCTGGCCCGGGTTCGGCGAGGCGGTCACCCGGCTGGCCCAGCTCGGGCTGCTCGGCGAGGAACCGGTCGACGTGGACGGTGCCCGGGTGGTCCCGCGCCGCCTGGTGGAACGGGTGCTCGCCCCGCGCGTGATGGCCCGCCCGGCGGACACCGACCTGGTGGTGCTGGAGGTGATCGCCCACGGCGCCCTCGGCGGCCGGCCGCACGGGCTGCGCGTCCGGCTCACCGACACGCACGATCCAGCGACCGGGCTGGCCGCGATGACCCGGTGCACCGGCTTCGCCCTGGCCGCCGCGAGCCTGCTGCTGGCCGGCGGCGAGGTGGGCGGCGCGGGCTGGCAGATGCCGCATCTCGCGATCCGCGGCGCCGCCCGCGGGCGGCTGCTGGACACGCTACGCCGGCACGGCATCCGGATCGCCGAACTGTTTCCCGCCGCGTAGGAGGCACACGATGAGCGGACCCTCGCCGACGCTCGACCTCGTCGGGATCGGGATCGGGCCGGCCAACCTGAGCCTGGCCGCGCTGTTGGCCGACCGCGGCGGGCTGCGCAAGGTCTTCCTGGAACGCAAGAAGTCGTTCGAGTGGCACAGCGGGATCATGGTGCCGAACGCCCGGATGCAGGTGCACTTCCTCAAGGACCTGGTGACGCCGGTCGACCCGACCAGCCCGTACACGTTCCTGTCGTTCGCGGTCGAGGAGAAGCGGTTGTACCGGCTGCTGGTCAGCGGCCGGACGCACATCCCACGCCGGGAGTTCGAGCAGTACTGCCGCTGGGCCGCTGACCGCATCGACGACTTGCGGTTCGGGGTGGCGGTCGACACGGTGGAGTTCGACGGCGACGCGTTCCTGCTGCGCAGCAGCCACAGCACGATGCGGGCGAGGAACATCGTCATCGCCACCGGCTTGCAACCGTGGCTGCCGCCGTGCGCGGCCGGGCATGCCCCGGACCGGGTGCTGCACGCGGCGAACCTCCTGGACGTGCCGCGCAACCTGGCCGGCCGCCGGGTGGCCGTGGTGGGTGGCGGGCAGAGCGGCGCCGAGGTGGTGCTGCATCTGCTGCGTGCTGGCGAGCAGCGCCCGAGCCGCCTGCTCTGGGGCACCCGCCGCGGCAACCTGTTCCCGCTGGACGACAGCCCGTTCGTCGAGGAGCACTACCTGCCGAACTACAGCCGCTACTTCCATGCCCAGCCGCCGGAGCGGCG
Source organism: Micromonospora nigra (assembly GCF_900091585.1). Lineage (NCBI taxonomy): Bacteria > Bacillati > Actinomycetota > Actinomycetes > Micromonosporales > Micromonosporaceae > Micromonospora > Micromonospora nigra. Next base: position 749,040 of record NZ_FMHT01000003.1, read on the forward strand.
GGCCCTGCTCAACGAGCAGCAGCGGATGTCCAGCGACGGTGTCTCCGCCGGCCTGCTGCGCGAGATCTACCAGCAGCTGTACGACCTGGAGCTGGTCGAGGGCGTCGCCCGGCCGTGCGACGTGATGGTCGGCCACCAACTGCTCGGCATCGACCAGCAGCGCCACGACCTGCTCACCACGTGGCGCTCGGCGGACGGCGAGCTGGTGCGGCGGCACGTGGACGTGGTGATCTGCGCGACCGGCTACCGGCACGGGCTGCCGCCAGTGCTGCGCGGGCTGCGCGACCGGATGCCGGACGAGCTCCCGCCGGTCCGCGCCGACTTCAGCCTCGAATGGGACGGCCCGGCGGACAACCTCATCTTCGTGCAGAACGCGGCCCGGCGCGACTTCGGCGTGGCCGACCCCAACCTGAGCCTGCTCGCCTGGCGCAGCGCGACCATCGCGAACAGCCTGCTCGGCGAGAAGCGCTTCGACACCGGCCAGGTCAGCGGCGCGGTCGACTGGGTGCACGCGGACGACCAGCTGATGACCGGCACCCACGGCGACTGAGCCGCACACCAGGCACGGAGAGGAAATCTCGATGATCGTCACCGGCATCCCGCGTTCGGTCGCGGACCTGAACGCGCCGGACTTCATGCGCAGTGCCCCGCCCGGCTGGACCACGGACGCACCGCCGCCGTTCGCGGTCACCCGGGTCACGCTACGCCCCGGCGAGATCACCGCCGCGCACAGCCACCACGACACCGAGGTGTGGATCATGCTGGCCGGGCACGGAGAGGTACGGTCGGACGGCCGGGTCGCGGCGGTGACGGCCGGGGACACCGTCACGCTGCCCCCGCTGGAACGGCACACGCTGCGCAACCTGGCGGACGACGAGCCGCTCACCTTCCTCAGCGTCTACTGGGAGGACATGCCGCGGCTGGCCGCCGCCCACGCCCCGCGCCGGGCCGCGTCGGTGGCGCGCGACGAGCGGCCCGTGCTGCTACTGCCGTCGTTCCCCACTCCGAACGGCGAACTGCATCTCGGACACATGGCCGGGCCCTACCTGGGCGCGGACTTCGCGCGGCGGGCGCTGCTCGCCGCCGGCACCCCCGCGCACCTGCTGCTGGGCACGGTCGGCCACCAGAGCCAGGTGGCCGCCGCGGCGCGCGCCGCCGGCGTGTCATTCCACACCCTGGCGGAACGCAACACCGACGGCATCATGGCCGGGCTACGGGCGGCGGGCATCGAGTGGGACGTGTTCGTCCGACCCCGCGACGAGGTCTACCCGGCGCTGGCCCGTCAGGTGTTCGAGCGGTTGCGCGACACCGGGGTGGTCGTCCGGCGGACCGTGCCGACGAACTTCTGCCCGGCGTGCGAGGTGTTCCTGTTCGAGGCGTTCGTGGCCGGTGCCTGCCCGCACTGCGGGTCACGGGACACCGCGGGCATCGAGTGCGAGAAGTGCGCACTGCCGTTCGCGGACGCCGACCTGGTCGACGCGTCCTGCGGCACGTGCGGCACGGCCGCCGAACACCGGCCGCTGGAGCGCTGGCTGATGCCGCTGGAACCCCTGCGGGACCGGCTCACGGCCTATCTCGCGTCGGTGCGGACCGGGCCGCGGATCGCCGCGTACGTCAGCCGCATCCTTGCCGGGCCGCTGCCGGACCTGCCGGTGAGCGTGGTCGCCGCCGACGGCATCGAACTGCCGGACAGCGGCGGGCAGCGGATGTACTCGGCGTTCGAGCTGGCCGCCCGGTTCCTCACCGCGGTCGACCGGCTGGCCCGCGATTCCGGCGCGGACGGCTGGCAGTCCTACCTGGATGAGCATCGGCCACGGACCGCGCTGTTCTTCGGCTTCGACAACGCGTACCTGCGCGCGGTGGTGTTCCCGGCGGTGCTGGGCGCGTTCACCGACCGGATCGACCTGCCGGAGACGCTGATCGGCAACGAGTTCTATCTGCTCAACGGCGCGAAGTTCTCCACCGGCCGCGGGCACGTGATCTGGGGCCGGGACGCCTTCGACGACAAGACCCAGGACCGGCTGCGGCTGTTCCTGGCGGCCACCCGGCCGGAGCACCGGCGCCGCAACTTCTCCACCGTCGACCACGACGCGTTCGTGCAGCGCGAACTGGTCGGCCGGCTGGACGACTGGCTGGCCGGGGTCGGCAAGCGGGTGGCCGGGCGGTTCGCCGGTCGCGCGCCCACCGCCGGCACCTTCTTCCCGGCCGCCGAGGAGTTCGCCGGCCGGATCGCCACCCTGCACACCGAGATCACCGCCGCACTGGCCCTCGACCGGTTCTCGCCGGCCGGCGCGGTCGCCGCCCTGCTGGCCTTCCTGAAGCCGGCGCGGCGGTTCGCCGAGGACGCCGAGGACCTGCTCACCGCGCCCGCGTTGGACGGCCCGGCGCGGACCTGTGTCGCCCTCGAACTGATGGCCGTGCGCAGCCTGGCCCAGGTGCTGCGACCGCTGGTGCCGGCCACCGCGGACCGACTCGCCGAGCAGATCGGCACCGTCGGGCCCACCGCCGAGCCGCGCTGGGTCACGCCCGGCACCCCCGTCCGTGTCAGCCCCCTGTTCTCCTGAGGAAGGACCCAGATGACCACCTCCGCGTACGATCTGCCCGGCGTCGCCACCGCCAGCACCGTCGCCTCGGCCGAGCTGAACCGGCGGGCCCGCGCGGTGATGCCGGGCGGGAACAGCCGCACCGCGGTCTACAGCAGCCCCTATCCGATCTACGTGCGGTACGGGCACGGCGCCCGGGTCGTCGACGTCGACGGCACCGAGCGGCTGGACTTCCTGAACAACAGCACCGCGCTGATTCACGGGCACGCGCACCCGACGATCGTGCGGGCGGTAGCCGAGGCGGCGGCACGGGGCACGTCGTTCGGGATGCCGACCGAGACCGAGGTTGCGTTCGCCGAGGCACTGACCGCCCGCAACGAGACGTTCGAGCACGTGCGGTTCACCAGCACCGGCACCGAGGCGGTGATGATGGCGGTGCAGGCGGCCCGCGCACACACGCTACGGCCGAAGCTGGCGAAGATCGCCGGGGCGTACCACGGCGCGTACGACGCGACGGCCATCAACAACGACGGCTCGGGATCGCTGATCACGCACGCCACCCTGGGCATCCCAGCCGGGGTCTCCGACAACACGGTGATCATCCCGTTCAACGATCCGGAGGGCGCGCTGGAGGTCCTCGGCCGGCACGCCGGTGAGCTGGCCGCGATCCTGATAGACCCGCTGCCGTGGCGGATCGGCCTGGTGCCCGCGTCCGCGGAGTACCTGGCCGCGCTGCGCGGGTTCTGCGACGAGCACGACGTGGTGCTGATCTCCGACGAGGTCGGCTCGTTCCGGATCGGGATGGGCGGCGCGATCGCCGAGTTCGGGTACGCCGCGGACCTCACCGTGCTGGGCAAGGTGATCGCCGGTGGCATGCCGATCGGCGCGGTCACCGGCCGCCGCGACGTGATGGCCGTGTTCGACCCGAGCGCCGGATCGCCGCCACTGCCGCACTCCGGCTCGTACAACGCGAACCCGGTAAGCATGAGCGCCGGCCTCGCGTCGCTGGCGCTGCTGACGAGCGACGAGATGGACCGGATCAACGGCCTCGGCGCGGACGTGCGGGACCGGATGCGGCAGATCCTGGCCGACCACACGCCGGGCGGCTGGACGGTCAACGGCAACGGATCACTGTTCCGGGTGCTCGGCCCGAACGCGACCGGTGCCGACGGCCGCCCGGTGAACGCGGTGAACCTGTTGTCCCGCGCGCTCCTGCGGCACGGCGTGCACATCGGTGACTCGGGGCTCGGCTGCGTGTCGACGGCGATGGAGCCGGACGACGTCGACGCGTTCGCGCGGGCGTTCACCGCCGCCGCCGACGACGTCAGGGCCTGCCTCGCGCAGTAGCTGAAGTCCCGTTGGTGTTCGTCCGGCCCGGGACCGGGCGGTCGATTCCCCGAGGAGGAACAAGCCCCATGGGTGGGACAGTGCAGGAATTCGAGAGCCATCGTCGCCGGCTCCTGGCGATCGCGTACCGCTGGGTGGGTTCCACGGTCGAGGCCGAGGACATCGTGTCGGAGGCGTGGATCCGGTGGCACCGGGTCTGCGACGTACGCGATCACGGTGCGGTGCTGTCCACCATCGTCACCCGGCTGTGCAGCGACCACCTCAAGTCGGCCCGGATCCGTCGGGAGAAGTGCAGCGGCACGACCCTGCCGGAGCCGGCCGGTCCGACCTCGGCCAGCCCGCAGCACAAGCTGGAACGCGACGAGGAGATCGCCCTGGTCGCCCGGCAACTGCTGGAACGGCTGAACCCGGCGGAACGGGCGGTCGTGGTGTTACGGCACGGCTTCGAGTACACCTATCGGGACGTCTCGGCGATCACCGGCATCCGCGAGGCGTCCTGCCGCAAGCTCTACAGCCGCGGGCGGGCCCGGCTCGCGGGTGACCGCCGGTTCCGGATCGAACCGGAGAAGCAGGCCGAGCTGGCCCACCGGCTGGTCGCGGCGAGCCGGTCCGGTGAACTGCACGCCCTGGAGCGGTTGCTGGCCGCGGACATCAAGAACTGACTTCCGAAGGAGTTCTGTCGATGCGTCTGAACGTCCTGATCGTCGGTGCCATGTACCACCCCGAGGCCGAGGAGCTGCTGGAGCGGCACTTCGCCGTGACCCGGGTCGAGCCGGAGGAGCTGGCCGCGTCGCCCGCCCTGCGCACCGCGCACGGGCTGGCGGTGCGCTACCCCACGCAGATCACCGCGGAGATCTTCGACGCGGCGCCGGAGCTGGTCGCGGTACTCTCCAGCGGGCGCGGCGTCGACAACATCGACATCGCGGCCGCGAGCAAGGCCGGGGTGGTGGTGGCCAACAATCCCGGCCTGGGTGGCCGACCGGTCTCCGAACACGCGCTGGGGCTGCTGCTGTCGGTCACCCGGGACCTGGGCGCGGTGGCCCGCGACGGGATGCCCGGTGCGTGGGAGAAGCGGCTCAGCACCCGGCGCGTCGAGCTCGGCGGCAAGACGCTGGGCATCGTCGGCTGCGGCAACGTGGGCGGCTGGATGGCCCGGCGCGCGTCGGCCGGTTTCCTGATGAACGTGCTCGCCTACGACCCGTACGTGTCCGCCGAGACCATCGCCGGGCACGGCGCGACCAAGGTGGACGACCTGCACGAGATGCTGGCTGCGTCCGATGTGGTCAGCTGCCATCCCGAGCTGAACGACGAGACCGAGAACATGTTCGACGACGACATGTTCGCCCGGATGAAGCGCGGCGCCTACTTCCTCAACACCTCGCGTGGTGCGGTGGTGGACACCGCCGCGCTGGTGCGGGCGCTCCGATCCGGACATCTCGCGGGCGCCGCGCTCGACGTCTACGACCAGGAGCCACCGCCGTCGGACAGCCCGTTGCTCGGCATCGACAGACTGGTCCTCAGCGCACACGTCGCCGACTTCACCGTGGAGACGAAGCACGCGCTGGCGATGTCGGGGGCCGGGCAGCTCGTCACCGCACTGAGCGGCGAAGCCCCGCCGCACGCCCTGAACCCGGAGATCTGGGGGCCCGCTTCGGCCCGCCTTACCGGGATACTGGCATCGACATCCGCACATGCACATCGGGAGGATTCACGTTGATCTCCACGGTCGTCGGTCTCAACTGGGGTGACGAGGGCAAGGGGAGGATGGTCGACTATCTGGCCGCTGACGCGGACATCGTCGGCCGATACCACGGCGGCAGCAACGCCGGGCACACCATTCAGCTCGACGAAGGCAGGTTCACCCTGCACAGCCTGCCCAGCAGCGTCTTTCGCCCCGGGGTGCGCAACGTGCTGGGCCCCGGCATGACCGTCGATCTGGACGGGCTGCTGGCCGAGATCGACCTGGTCACCCGGCACGGTGTGGACCCGTCCGGCATCCTGCTTTCCGGCAACGCCTCGATCTGCTTCCCGTTCCACCGCGATCTGGACGCGCACGAGGAGACCCGGCTGGGCCGCAACCAGTACGGCTCCACCAAGATGGGCATCTCCCCCGCCTACGGCGACCGGGTGATGAAGAAGACCCTGCTGGTGCGGGAACTCTTCGAGACCCGCCAGCTCGCGAGCCGGCTCTCGGCGGTGGTCGGGTGGGCGAACGTCCGGCTCGAGAAGATCTACGGCGAGCCCGGTTGGGACCTCAGGGACGCCGAGCGGTGGGCGGCGGACGTGCGGGAGCGGATCGAGCCCTACCTGAGCGACACCACCGCCGTGCTGACCCAGGCTGAGCAGGCCGACGCCAGCGTGCTCGCCGAGGGGCAGTTGGGCGCGCTGCGCGACATCTACTTCGGCATCTACCCGTTCTCCACGTCGTCCACCTGCCTAGCCGCGCACGCGCCGGTCGGCCTCGGGGTGCCGTGGGCCCGGGTGCGGCACACCGTCGGTGTCACCAAGGCGTTCTCCAGCTGCGTCGGCGCCGGGCCGTTCGTCACCGAGTTCGACGACGAGCGGGCCGCGTTCCTCCGCGACCGGTGGGGGGAGTTCGGCGCCACCACGAACCGGCCCCGGCGACTGGGCCACTTCGACGCGGTGGCGACCCGTTACGGCGTCGTCATGCAGGGCGCCGACGAGGTGGCGGTCACCAACCTCGACCAGTTGAGCGGCACCGGCGAGCTGAAGATCTGCACCGGCTACCGGATCGACGGCCGGGTCACGCCGGACTTCACCCCGTCGGTGGCGGCGCTGTCCGAGGCGGAACCGTGTTACGAGACCTTCGCCGGCTGGGACGCCGACATCACCGGGATCCGCACATACGACGACCTGCCGAAGCAGGCCCGCGCATACCTGGAGGCGATCGAGGCGCTGCTGCGCGTACCGGTCACCTACGTGTCGGTCGGCGCGCACCGCGACGCGCTCGTCACCCGCTGAACCCCCGCACGGAAGGAATCCGATGCTCGCAGTTCTGGCAGTAAGCGACAAACGTGACGTCGACCGGCTGGCCATGGGTCTGCTCGGGCTGGGCTGGGACGTGGTGGCCACCGAGGGCACCCGGCGGCTGCTGGCCGAACATGGCGTCGAGGTCGGGGCGGTGGCCGACTTGGCCGGCGTGCCCACGCTACTCGGCGGCCGGGTCAAGACGCTGACCGTGTCGCTGATGGGCGGCATCCTGGCCCGCGACGACCCCGCCGACCTGGCCGAGGTGGCCCAGCACGGCATCAGCCGGGTCGACCTGGTCGCCTGCAACTACTACCTCCTCCCGGAGCGAGCACCCCGGATGTCGTTCGAGGAGTTCCGGGAGAAGATCGACGTGGGCGGCCCGGCGATGCTGCGGGCCGCCGCGAAGAACTGCGCGCACGTGGTGCCGCTGAGCGACCCGGACGACTATCCGGTGGTGCTGAAGGAGCTGGCGGAGGGTGGGGTGAGCCCGGAACGCCGGATCGCGCTGGCGCGTAAGGCCTTCGACATCAGCGCCGCGTACGACGCGTCGATCAGCCGCCTGTTCGCCGCGGCGGGCACGTGACCCGCCACCCGGTCCTGGTCGGCACGGTCACCCTGGACGTGCTGCACGAGGGCCCGATCGGCTCCGGCCGTGCCCCGGTCACGCTGCGCTGGGGCGGCGTGATGAACAACATGGCGTGCGCGATGGGTGCCCGGGGCGCCGGTCCCGCGCTGGTGACCGCCGACTACACGGGCGAGCTGGCGTCCGCGGTCGCCACCCATCTGGTCGGCAACGGGGTGCGGTGGACGCCACTGCCCTTCGCGGCGCCGCTGCCGCTGTTCCACGCCGAGCTGGCCGACGGCTCGGTGCGGGAGAAATGGTTCATCGGCGGGGCGGCGATCGACGGGCTGGACCCGACCGCGCTGGCCGCCGGTCGGTTCCTGTTCGACACCGCGAGCGTGCTGATCGGCGGCACCGACGCCACGGCGCCCGCGCTGGACTGGCTGGCCGCCGAGGCAGCGGAGCGGGGCGTACCGTTCTGGCTGCTGTCCGCCGATCCGACCGAGACCGGCAAACTGCGGCCCGCCCGCCGCGACAACGACCTGACCGCGCTGAATCTGCTCGAGCTCGGCCGCTGGGCCGGCCGTCCGCTGGACTCGATGGTCGACGTGACCGCAGCCGCCACCGAGCTCGCCGGTGCCGGGCACTGCCTGGTGACGCTGGGCGGTCAGGGCGCGCTGCTGACCGGCCCGGACGGCACGTTCCGGCAGGCGCCGCCGTCGATCGACGACCCGACGCTCACCGTGGGAGCCGGTGACGTGCTCCTCGGCTGCCTGCTGACGGCCCACCTCGGCGGGCAGGACTGGCCAGCCGCGTTGCAGGAGGCGACCGAGCTCACCGGGGCGTTCCTGGCAGAGCCGGCATCGGCGGAACGGCCCTACCGGGTGCTGCGCGACGACCCGGGCCGGCGACCGCGCTTTACCCGCCCACGGGAGGTGCGGACCGGCACCTCCGGCGACGGCGCGGTCGACCTCCGAAAATGGTGAAGCCCAGGTCGATGACCTGGGCTTCTTCACCGAGCCGCCTGACGGAATCGAACCGTCGAATTACGCTTACCGTACGTCACAGTCCAGGGCTTGTCATTGACCACCAAAAGTTGTCGTTACCTGCGCAAACATGGTCCACAGCTTGTCGACGCCTGTCACCGCTTCACAGGGGTTTTCGGGGGTAAGCTTCTATAGCTGTCAAGGGTGGTTCCTTCCGTGGGCGGCGGCCAGGGTCCGGAAGAGCTGCCTGCTGATGTAGCGCTTGAGGTTGCGCATGACCTCGCGTTTGGTGCGGCCTTCGGTGGTGCGGCGGGTGACGTAGGCGCGGGTGCGGGGGTCGTTGCCCATGCGGACAAGGGCGACGGTGTAGAGGGCTCGGCTGGACTTCGCCCGACGCACCCCCGGCTGCCTGCCCTCGGCGACGTTCTTCCCGGAGCCGGAGGCGGGTACGTCGCCGACGCGCTGAGGGCCGGCGCCCGCCTGTTCAAGGTGCACGTCCAGGGTCGGTGGCTTCGCCCCGACCGACCCGGCGCTGGACCCGGTGTGGGGACTGCTCGCTGAGGCGGGCGTGCCGGTGGTGGTCCACGTCGGGCACGCGCCGGTGGGCACCGCGCACACCGGGCCGGACGGCTTCGCCGCCCTGATGGCCCGGCACCCCCGGCTCGCCGCGATCGTGGCGCACCTCGGCGCGCCCGACCACACCGCCTTCCTGGCCATGGCGCAACGGTACGAGCGGGTCCGGCTGGACACCACGATGGCGTTCACCCCGTTCTCCGACCGGCTCGTGCCGTTCCCCACCGCCGAACTGCCCCGGCTGCGCTGGCTGCGGACCGTCCGCCCGGAGGTCGGTCGGCACCGGCGGGGCACCACCGCGCGCCGGATCACCGGTCCGGCAGGGGCGGCCGGGCTGGCACTCCGGTTTGCCAGGTGTCCGAACGCGATGGCGCGCTTGAATGGCGGTCACGGGTTCGATCCGCCGACCGGGCAGCGTGGGCCGGCAGGGACGGTCCAGCCGAGCGGGCCGCCCGCCGCGCCCCGTCACCGGCCGGGGACCGACACGCACCGCGGGCGGACGACGTCACCCGCCGCCGCGGCACGGGCGGGCCGCGCGGCCGTGCCGGCCCGCCGGAACACCGACCGGATGTGCGGCTGCCCGGTCCGGTCCACCCCTGCCTCGGGCCCCGCGCCGTCGGGCCCGGCGCGGGACCACCAACCCCTCCTATCCGACGAGGTAACTCATGACCGTGACGACCAGGCTCGACAGATCCTCCTGGCGACCGATCCACACCCGCATCCTGCTCGCGCTGGGTGTCGGGTGGGCCCTGGACTCCTTCGAGGTGCAGATCATCGGCAGCGTGATCCGCCCGCTGGCCAAGGAGTTCGGACTGACCGACGCCGCCGGTGCGGTGCTGCCCTGGGCGCTGTCCACCACCTGGGTGGTGTGGTTCGTCGGACTGATGATCGGCGCCTCCGGCTTCGGCTGGTTGGCCGACCGGGTGGGCCGGAAGCGGCTCTTCGTGGCCACCCTGCTGGTCTACTCCCTGGCCGCCGTACTGACCGCCTTCTCCCCCAACTTCGCGGTCTTCCTGCTGTTCCGCTTCGTCACCGCGATGGGGGTGGGCGGGGAGTACTCGGCGATCACCTCGGCGATCACCGAGTTCGTGCCGGCCCGCAAGCGGGGCGCCGCGACCGCGGCCACGCTGAGCTTCTGGTCCATCGGGGGCATCGCCGCCGGCCTGATCGGCATCGGCTTCCTCAACGGGCTCATCGCCCGTCAGGTCACCGTCGGCGGCGTCGACCTGGCCGGTTGGCGGCTCTGCCTGCTCGCCGGGGCCCTCGCCGCCGGGTACGCCCTGATCGCGCGGCGGGCGATTCCGGAGTCACCCCGCTGGCTAGCCGCCCAGGGCCGCCGGGTGGAGGCCGACGCCATCGTCACCAGGATCACGGGCCTGCCCGACGACGGCTCGGACCCGGTGGGCGTCGACGTGCGGCGGTCGTTCCGGTCACAGCTGGCCGAGCTGTGGCGGGGTTGGCGCGGCCGACTGGTCTACGGCATGGTGCTGGAGTTCTGCGCCACCGGCGCCTACTACGGCCTGTTCACCTTCTTCGGCGCGTACGTGCTGGTGAAGGGGCAGGTGGAGGTCGCCGACGGCACCGTGCCGTTCTACTACCTGATCGGCAACGTCGGCGCGCTGGTCGGCGGGCTGAGCGTGGCCGCCGTCATCGACCGGGCCGGCCGCCGGTACACGGTGCTGGTGGCGTACGGCACGGCTGCCGTCTCGGTGTTGCTGCTGGCCCTCGCGGCGCTCACGCGGTCGCCCGGGTTGACCCTGGTGGCGTTCACGCTCTGCGTCTTCGCCGCGACGTGTTCCTGGATCTCGGCCTACACCACCTTCGCCGAGCTCTTCCCCACCGAACTGCGGGCCACCGGGGTCGGGGTCTCGGTCTCCGCGGGGCGGATCGGTGGCATGGTGGGTGTGGTCGGCCTGTCGTACACGGTGGGGGGTCTGGGGCTGGTCACGGCCTTCGCGCTGCTCGCCGCCTTCTTCGCGCTCGGCGCCCTGGCCTCGGTGGTCTGGGGTAGCCTCCGGGGCCCGGAGGGCCGGGGGATGTCCCTGGACGACCTTTCCCCGTCGCTGGCGCTGCCCACCGCGAGGTCCTAGTTGCCGTCGCTGCCCTGCCGGACGTGCCCGGTGCGTACTGCACCGGGCACGTCCGCGTTCAGCAGCAGGCCGCTGCGGTGGACTCGCCGGACGCCGGCCCGGCGGGGGCGCAGGGGAAGAGCCCGAAGTGGGTCGTCCGGTCACCGATCACCTCGAAGTGGGCCGCGTAGCGCGTGCCGGCGAGCATGTCGGCGGTGTTGCCGCACACCGGCACCGGCTTGTTCGCGGGGAACCGGTGGTGGTCGTCGAGGTCGAACGCGTGCGGGTGGAGCGGCAGCGATCCGCGATAGGTGGCGATCTGCCCGTAGTCCTCGCAGCGGTCCTCGAAGGGCAGCTTGAAGGCGCGGATGGTCCGGGAGGAGAACGTGATGAAGCCGATCCGGTGTTCGATGTCCGGGTTGCTCACCGTGAGCGGAGAGCTGCTGACCGCCCGGACGTCGGCGCAGCCCACGTCGGCCATGATCCGCCGGAAGTCCTCGGTGTAGAGGGCTCCGCCCAGACACTCACCGAGGAGCACCGGATCGGTGGTGAGCGGCGCGGGAACGCGGCGGTCGGCGAAGACGTCGGAGAAGTAGAGTTCCCCACCGGGGCGCAGCACCCGCATGATCTCCTGGAACACGCGGGGCTTGTCCGGGGAGAGGTTGAGCACGCAGTTCGACACCACCAGGTCCACCGACCCGTCGGCGATGCCGACGTCGCGCAGGTCCTCGATGTAGCCTTGGCGGAACTCCACGTTCGCGTAGCCGAAACGCTCGGCGTGGTAATCGAGATGGCGGCGGGCCACGGCGAGTTGTTCGTCGGTCATGTCGACGCCGATGACCCGACCGCCCGCCCCGACCAGCTGCGACAGCACGTAGACGTCCCGGCCGCTGCCACAGCCGAGATCGAGCACGGTCAATCCCTCCAGGGCCGGCGGGATCGGTGACCCGCACCCGTAGAACCGGGACAGCACCTCGTCGTGCACGTTCCGCAGCGCCTCCGTGACGTGCCGCGGTGGCGCCTGATCGATGCAGCACGCCGACGTCTGCAGGTCGGCCGAGGACTTCAGCACCCTGCCGTAGTAGTCCTTGACCGACTCGGGGACGGACAGATCCGTAGGCAATGTGGTCTCCCATCGGTGGCGGCCGGGCCGTCGGACCCGGCCGGAGCACCCTTACCGGGCGGGTCCGCCGGCTTGGTGCAGCAGCTTCCGCAGCAACCGGGTGTAGCTGCGGTCCTTGAACAACCACTCGCGGTCCGGTCCGTTGCCCAGGGCCGGGGTGAACGGCCGGGGCATCAGCCCGTGCGTCAACGGAGAGGCGTCGCCGGCCAGCACCGACCGCAGGTGCCGGGCGACCAACTGGGCCTGGACGTCCAGGGTGGAGAAGGAGCCCAGGGCGTCGACCAGGCCGATGGCGACCACGTCGTCACGGTCCGGGTGGAACATGTTCAGCCACAACCGGGGCCGCCCCTGCTCGTCGCCGTTGAGTTGTGCGCGGACGTCGAGGAACGGCAGGCTCACCCGGTAGCCGGTACCCCAGATGACAACGTCCGCCTGGGTCTTCGTACCGTCGGTGAAGGCCACCGTGGAACCGCTCAGCTCGGTCACCGGGGGCACCACCCGGATGTCGCCGTGCCCGATGTGGTAGGGCACCAGCGAGTTGACGACCGGCTGCCGGGCGTAGAGCCGGTGGGTGGGTGCGGGCAGCCCGAACGCCTCGGGGGTGCCGGCGAGCTTGCGGATCAGGCGCTCCTCGATCCCGGTCCGCACCCCCTCCGGCAGCCGGGAGGTCAGCCACTCGGCACCGCCCTTGCTGAGCTGGTCCACCGGCTTGCCCATCAGGTACTTCGGGATGATCTGGTTGCCGGTGCGGACGCTGAGCATGACCTCGGCGCCGGCGTAGAGCGCGTCGACGGCGATGTCGCAGGCGGTGTTGCCCAGGCCGACCACCACCACCCGCTGACCGGCCAGGAACTCCGGGGTGTCGTAACTGGCCGCGTGCATGACTGTGCCGTCGAACCCGTCGTGCGGCACGTCGGGGCAGGCGGGCTCCCAGTGGTGTCCGCTCGCGATCACCAACGCCGCGTAGTCGACCTCCCGCCCGTCGTCGAAGGCGCATCGCCACCCGCCGCCATCGCGCGGTACCGCCGCGGTGACCTCGCGGCCGAACGTGACGTGTTCCAGCAGCCCGTGGTGCGCGGTGAACCGGTCGAGGTAGTCGAGCACCTGCCGGTGACCGGGATAGTCGGGGTAGTCCGCCGGCATGGGGAAGTCGGGCAGCGCCGTGCTGTACTTCGAGGAGATGAGGTGCGCCGAGTGGTAGACACCGCCGTACCGCGGATCGCGCCGCCACAGCCCACCCGCCGCGGCCCGACGCTCCACCACCTCGACGGCCAACCCCTCGGCCAGGAGCCGGCGGGTGGCGAGCAGGCCCGCGACGCCCGCTCCGACGACACAGATCGGTTCCCTCGACGCTGCCGGCACGCGTCCTCCTCCTCCGTGCGGGATCGATCGACCCAGCAAAGCCGTGGTCGGCCCATCTCGGAGCACTCGACCGGCTACCCCAATCAGCGCGGAACGAGTGCCAAGTGGCGACGCACGGCCACTGCCCGGCTGTCGGGGTGGCTGGACGCAGGCACCATTCGGTCACCGTCCGACCGGCACCGTCGTGTCAGTGTCGGCGGACATGGAAGCGCCAACACTGGACCACTTCGTCGCGGGCCAGCCCTTCCCCGGGGAGCCCGTCGAGGTGGTCACCCTGCACGACCCGGCGACCGGGCAGCCCTACGCGACCGCCCCGGTCGGCAGGTCCGCGGAGGTGGACCGGGCCTGCCGCTCCGCTGCCCTGGCGTTTCCCCGGTGGCGGGACACCACACCGGCCGTCCGGCAACGCGCCCTGCTGGCCCTGGCCGACGCGATCGAAGGCCGGGCCGAGGAACTGGCGATGGCGGAGGTCCGCAACACCGGCAAACCACGGCGTCAGATGATCTCCGACGAGTTGCCGTCCGTCGTGGACTGTCTACGGTTCTACGCCGGTGTTCTCCGGCACGGCGAGACGGCCGCCACCGGCGAGTACGTCCCGGACCACACCTCGATGCTGCGCCGGGAACCCGTCGGCGTCGTCGCGGCGATCACACCGTGGAACTACCCCCTGATGATGGCGATCTGGAAGGTCGCCCCGGCGCTCGCCGCCGGAAACACGGTGGTGCTCAAGCCCGCCGAGACCACCCCGGTCACTCCCCTGATGCTGGCCGAGATCGCCGCCGAGGTGCTGCCGCCGGGGGTGCTCAACGTCGTCTGCGGTGACCGCGAGACCGGGCGGCTGCTGGTCCGGCACCCGATCCCCGCGCTGGTCGCCTTCACCGGGTCGGTGGAAGGGGGCCGGGATGTCGCGACGGCCGCGGGCAGTGGGCTCAAACGGGTCCATCTGGAACTCGGCGGCAAGGCACCGGTCCTGGTCTTCGACGACGTCGTGCAGGACCCGGACACCTGGCGGCGGGTGGTGGGGGCGGCGTTCTTCAACGCCGGGCAGTCCTGCACCGCGGCGACCCGGGTGCTCGCCCCGCGCTCGTGTCACGACGAGGTGGTCTCACGGCTTGCCGAGGCGGCAGAAGCGACCGAGGTGGGCCCGGACGGCGTCTACGGCGCGCTCAACGGTGCGGAGCAGCTGGCGCGGGTGAGCGCGCTGGTGGACGGGCGCGGGCCGGGGACCGAGGTGGTCGCCGGGGGCTCGGCGCTGCGCCGCCCCGGGTTCTACTACGCCCCGACGGTGATCGCCGGGGTGCGCCCCGACGAGGAGCTCGCCACCCGGGAGGTGTTCGGTCCGGTGATCACCGTGGAGGCGGGCACCGACGAGGACGCGCTGGTGGAGCTCGCCAACGCCAGCCGGTACGGCCTGGCCGCCAGCGTGTGGACGGCCGACCACCGGCGCGCGATGCGACTGGTCCGCCGGCTGGACTACGGCACCGTGTGGATCAACTGCCACTCGGTGCTGGCCAGCGAGATGCCCCATGGCGGGGTGCGCGACTCGGGGTACGGCGTCGACCTGTCCGGCCACGCGCTGGACGGTTACCAGCGACTCAAGCACGTCCTGACGGCGCTCGGTCAGAGCTGAGACGTCGCCGACCAGCCAGCGGAGGGAAGACCATGACCAGGATCGCCATCTGTGGGGGTGTGTACTCCAACCCGTATGCGCTGCGGGCCTTCGTGGCCGACGCGCGCGCCAAGGGCGCCGACCGGTTGTGGTGCCTCGGCGACTTCGGCGGCTACGGCGCGGAGCCGGAGGAGATCTGGACGCTGCTGCGCGGGAACGACATCGAGTGCATCGCGGGCAACTACGAGGTGGCGATCGGACGCGGGGACCCGGACTGCGGCTGCGGCTACCGCGACCCCCGCGACAACGAGTACGCGCAGCTCATGTACGACTACACCCGCACCCACACCAGCGCCGGTTACGCGGCCTGGATGCGGTCGCTGCCCACCGAGCGGCGGGAACGCGTCGACGGCGTGGACGTGCACCTGGTGCACGGCTCGACGCTGCAGCTCAACGACTTCTGGTGGGAGTCGCTGACCGACCAGGAGCACCGGGAGCGGGTCGCCGCGAGCGGAGCGGACGTCATCTGCTGCACCCACTCCGGCATCCCGTGGACCCGGCGGATCGACGGGACCCTGGTGGTCAACGTCGGCGTGCTGGGCCGCCCGGCCAACGACGGCCGGCAGGAGGTCTGGTACGCCCTGCTCGACGTCGTCGACGGCGCCGCCGAGGCGACCCTGGTGCCGTTGGCGTACGACTGGCGGGCGCACGCCGCATCGATGCGCGCCGCCGGGCTGCCGGAGGCGTTCGTGGAGACGGTGGAGACCGGCTGGTGGACGACCTGCCTGGAGATCGTGCCGCCACAGGAGCGCAGTCACGGTCGATTCCAGCTCTACCGCAGTGCCCTGCCGGACGAGTTCGGAGCCGCGGAGGTCAGCTGGGCCGACGCGCCGGATACGGTGGACGACGGCCGGCCGGTGGTGGAGTTGTTCGGCACCGCCCTCTTCCCGCCCCGGCTCTGGCTCTACACCAACTTCCACTGCAACCTGAAGTGCTGGTACTGCTCGGTCGCCTCGCATCCGAAGGCCCGGCCTCGGGAGATCAGCGGGGAGCGCTACCGGGAGCTGGTGGACGAGGCGGTCGCGGAGGGTTTCACCGAGCTGTACGTCACCGGGGGTGAGCCTTTCCTGCGCGCGGACGTCGTGGAGCTGCTGGAGTACGCCAGCGAGCGGATCGCCACGGTGGCGTTGACCAACGGGCTGCTCTACAAGGGCCGGCGGCGTACCGAACTGGCCCGGCTGGCGCACCGGCCGAACCTGATCCTGCAGACGTCGATCGACGGCGCCCGGGCCGAGACCCACGACCGCAACCGGGGCGAGGGCAGCTGGGTGCGGGCGATGGAGGGCATCGAGATCGCCCAGTCACTGGGTATGCCGGTACGGGTCGGGATGACCGAGACGGCGCAGAACCAGGACGAGGTACCGCTGCTGCGCGAGCTGCTGCGCCAACGGGGGATCGTCGGGGCGAACTTCGCCGTACGGCCGCTGGTGCGGCGCGGACACTCCGACACCGGCGTGGAGATCGACGACCAGAACACGGTGCCGGAGCTGGCGGTCACCGCCGACGGCTGGCACTGGCACCCTGCCGGTGCCGACCTGGCCACCAGCCCGGACATGCTGCTCGGCCCGTCGGAGATCTCGATGCGCGAGGCCAAGCGCCGGGCGGTGGAACGTTTCCTGGTGCGACGGCAGTCCGACGGGTCGCTGCCGCAGATCTACCACTGCGCCGTCTGATTCCGCGAGGAGGCCGAGCATGAACGTCGACCAGCCGCACGACCTGTCCGCCGCCGAGCCGGGGGTGGTGGACACCGGCGACGACGCGCCGGCGGGGATGGACCCGGAGGTGGCGCTCGCCGCGGTACGCGCCGGAGTGGCGATCATCGGCGCCGGTCCGGTCGGGCTTGCCGCCGCGCTCGCCGCCGCCGACGCCGGCTGGCCGTTCACCGTCTACGAGAGCGGCTCGGGCGTGGGCGGCAACGTGCGCCGATGGGGGCACGTGCGGCTCTTCACGCCGTGGTCGATGAACGTGTCCGAACCGATGGCCCGGCACCTGACGGCGGCCGGGCACCCGGTGCCGGACGACGCCGACACCTGCCCGACCGGGGCGGAGCTGGTCACCCGGCTACTCGAACCACTCGCCAGCCTGCCCGCCCTGGCCGGGCGGATCGAGCTCGGCACCACCGTCCTGGCTGTCGGCCGGGAAGGGCTGCTCAAGCACGAAGAGATCGGCACCGACCAGCGGGCGGCACACCCCTTCCGGATACTGGTGCGGCGGGCCGACGGGACGACCGACGTGGTCCGGGCCGGGCTGGTGATCGACTGCACCGGCAACTACGCCACCCCCAACTCCACGGGCGACGGCGGGGTGCCCGCCCCGGGCGAGGAGGAGGCGGGCGACCGGATCGTCCGTCAACTGCCCGACGTCGCGGGTGACCCGGACGGGTGGGCGGGCCGGAGCGTCCTGCTCGTCGGGGCGGGCAAATCCGCTCAGACGGCGGCCCGTGACCTTGCCGCGCTGACGGCCGCGGCGCCGGACACCCGGGTCCACTGGGCGGTGCGCGGCACGCAGCCGGGCTGGGGGGCGGTGGACGACGACCCGCTGCCGGAGCGGCAGGCCCTGGTGGAGTCGTCGAACCGGCTGGCGGAGGGTGCCCAACCGGGATTCCAGGTTCTCACGGGCGTCCGGGTGGACGCGTTCCGACCGGTCGGCGACCGGTTGGGGGTACGTCTCACCGGTGCCGCCGACCTCGAGCTGCAGGTGGACCGGGTCCTCTCGCTGACCGGGCACGTACCGGACCCGACGCTGCACCGCCAACTCCAGGTGCACGAGTGCTACGCCACGGCGGCGCCGATCGCACTCGCCGCCGAACTGCTCGGCGAGGAGGCGGGTGACTGCCTCGCGCAGGCCAGTCACGGGGTGAACGTGCTGCGCAACCCGGAGCCCAACTACTTCATCCTCGGCGCGAAGTCCTACGGCCGGAACTCCCAGTTCCTGCTCCGGGTCGGCTACGAGCAGGTGGCCGAGGTGGCGGGCGCGTACCCTGCGCCGGCGAGGCTGGGATGACCCGACCGGCAGATCCACCGGGTGCGCCACCGAGAAGCCGGCGAACCATGGACCAGGACTGGTGGACGGTGCTGGGGCTGGCTCCGGCCGAGCTGCCCGCTCTGCTGGTCGTCGAGGGATCGTGGTGGCGGCGGGACCGGGAACGGCAGCGGTTGGCCCTGCTCGACGAGGTGCGGGAGCTGGCGGCGCCGGACTGGTGGTGGGGCCGCCACCGGGGTGTGCCGGTGGTGTACGCCTGCGTGTACGGAGCAGCCCGGACGGTCGAGCCGGTACACGTCCTGGGCCAGCTCGGTACGCCGACGGTGGTGCAGCTCGGCTCCTGCGGCGCGTTGCTTCCCGGGCTGGCACCGGGTCACCTGGTCGTACCGTCCCGGGTGCTGGTGGCGGAGGGTGCCTCCACCTTCTACGGTGGCTGGCACGCCGCCGTGCCGACGCTGGACCTGGCCGGGCGGCTCGCCAGAGTGGCGACGGCTGCCGGGCACACCCTCCACCGCGGGACCACGGTCAGCACCGAGGTGTTGCTGCGCCAGCCGATCGAACTCGTCGAAGGATGGGTGCGCCGGGGCGCCGTCGCGGTTGACATGGAGTCCTCGGCCACCCTCAACGCCGCCCGCTGGTGCGGCATGCGCGCGGCGGCGCTGCTGCACGTCTGGGACGACGTGGTCGGCGGACGGTCGTGGACGCAGCCGCTGCCGCCGCGTGAGGCGGCCCGCCGCGAGGCCGCCGAGCAGGCCCAGTTCGCGCTGGCCCTGGAAGCCGCCCTGGGCACCGCGTCGCGCTGACCGGTCGGCCGTCGCGCTGACCGGTCGGCCGTCGCGCTGACCGGTCGGCCGTCGCGCTGACCGGTCGGCCGTCGCGCTGACCGGTCGGCCGTCGGGATCAGTCCCGGGGGCCCGGTCGTGACCCGGTGCTCCACAGCTCGTCGACGTTGACGCAGTGCACGGGCCGTCGTCCCTGTGCCAGCCGAGCGAGGTCGGCGCAGATCAGCTCCGCGTGGTGCGCGGCGACGTCGGTGGCCGCGCCGGCGAGATGGGGAGTCAGCAACAGCCGGTCACAGCGCAGCAGCGGACTGTCCGGCGGGAGCGGTTCGGTGCCGAACACGTCGAGGGCGGCGCCGGCGAGCGCCCCGGACTCCACGGCGGCCAGCAGCGCGGCCTCGTCGACCATGCCGCCACCCGCCGTGTTGATGAGGTAGCTGCCCGGCTTCATCAACGCCAACGCCGCCGCGTCGATCAGGTTGGCCGTCTCCGGCGACCGGGTGCAGTGCAGGCTCACCACGTCGGCGGTCGCCAGCAGGGTGGGCAGGGTGACGCCGGTGCCGTCGGGTTCGGCGAGCCGGAACGGGTCGTGGTGGATCACCCGCATGCCGAAGCCGTCCCTCGCCCGGGCCGCCACGCGTCGACCGATCGCGCCGTAACCAATCAGCCCGAGCGTCCGGCCGGCCAGTTCCGGGCCGCGGAAGTGCAGGTAGGGCAGGTCGTCACCGACCAGCCAGCCGACGTCACGCAGGTGCCGCTCGGCCGCCGGGATCCGCCGCAGCCCGCAGATCAGCACGCCGATGACGAAATCGGCGACCGAGTCGGCGTTGCGCCCGGGGGCGGACAGCACCGGTAGGTTCCGGTCGGTGCATGCGGCGACGTCCACGTTGGTGGGGGTGCCCCGGGCGGTGCACACCACCCGCAGGTCGGGCAGCGCGGCCAGCAGCCCGGCGTCGACCCGTTCCACCTCGACCACGAGGACGCTCGCCCCCGCCGCCTCGGCGGCCAGCCGGTCCGCCGTGAGCACCTGCCCGGTCTGCCCCCAGCCGCCGGTCCGGGCCTGGTAGCCCAGGTCGGCCAGGGACGACACGGCGGCCTGCGGCCACTCGGCGGTGACGTACGCGATGGGGGTCATCGTTCCTCCTCCGCCAGCCCGGCCCGCAGCACACCGTGCGTCGCCAGGTAACGCTGGTAGGCGTCGGCGTACGGGTCCGGGCCGAGTCGTGGCGCCACGAGACTGGTCGGCACGCCGGCCGGTGCCGCTCCGGTGACCAGCGCCCATCCGGCCCGCGACGTGCCGTGTGCGCCGGGACAGATCTCCACCGACCGGCCGGACACGTCGGCGAGCAGCGGTGCCAGGCTCTCGGCACCGCCGCCGGTCAGCACCACCCGCCGCGCCGGCCGGCCCTGCACCTGCTCCAGGTCGGACAGGTTGGACCAGACCGCGTAGGCGTGTGCCTCGGCGAACGCCTGCGCCAGGTCCTCCGGGCGGGTCGCCGGGCCGAGACCGAGCACGGTCATCGGTGCCTTCGTCGACCAGTCGTGCTCGGTCCAGTGCGGGGTGGCGACCACGGCGGTCAGCCCGCCGGCCCCCGGCCGGCCCGACCGCTCGATCGGGCCGAGCAGGCGGCGCAACCAGTCGCCCATGGTGCCCGGGTAGCCGGCGTTGGTCTCCGCCGCCCACAGGTCCCGGCGGGCGTGCGTGGAGACCCACGGGCGGCACAACGGGTCGGCCAACGGCCGGTCGGTGGCAATCTGCACGGGCGTGCTCGAGCCCGCGACCACCGTCACCACACCTTCGGCCAGCCCGCCCGCGCCCATCGCGGCGAGCTGGGTGTCCCCGCAGCCGGCGTGCACCGGCAGCCCGACCGGCAGCCCGAGCGTGTCGTCGGTCAGCCCGCCCACCGGCGTGCCGGGCTCGACCAGGCCGGCCAGCTTGCCGGTGTCGAGGCCGAACCCGGTCAGCACCCCGACGGCCCAGTCGCGCCGCGCGACGTCCGCGAGCTGGCCCGCGCAGGCGTACGAGACCTCGGTGGCCTGTGCGCCGGTGAGCCGCCAGACCACCCAGTCGTGTACGAAGAGCACCCGGCGGGTGGCCGTCCAGCGTTCCGGTTCGTCGGCGGCCACAGCCAGCAGCTTGCCCAGCGTCAGTTCCGGTGCCGGCCAGTGCCCGGTCACCGGGTAGAGGTCGGGCCGCTCGCGGAGCCGGTCCAGTGTCGCGGCACCGCGGCGGTCGCTATTGAGGATGCCGTTGCCCAGCTCCCGCCGGTCGTCGATCAGGACGAACGCCTGCCGCATCGTGCTGACCACCAGCCCGAGCAGGTCACCAGGTCCGGCCTCGTCGATCAACGCCCGAAGCTCGCGACGGATCACCGCCCACCACACCGCCGGGTCGAACTCCGCGCGCGTCGGGGACGGTCGCAGGGTCGGCAGGGCGGCGACGCGGGTCCGCACCCCGCGCGGGTCGGCGAGCCAGACCTTCACGCTGGAACCGCCGACATCCACCCCGACGACCCGGTCGGCGGTCACGGCGCACCCACCGCCGCTGAACCGGCTTCCGCCGCGGTGATCCGCTCCAGGTACTCGGGCGGGCACTCCGGCACCGAACGGCCCAGCATCAGCGCCCGGTACGTCGCGGTGGCCGCCTCCTCCAGGTTGAGGGCTCGTTTGAGGGCGAGTTCGAGGCCGTCCCCGAGTACCGAGCAGCCGTGGTGGCCGAGGATGACGCAGTTGGCGCCGTCCCGCACCGCCGCCGCCGCGACCTGCGCCAACTCCGCGGTGCCGCTCTGTGTGAAGGGCGTGGAGCGCACCTCGCGCAGGTAGTAGGCGTGGTCGATGGTGACCAACCGGATCGGCTCACCCATGGCGTCGAGCAGTACCGACAGCTGCGGGTGCAGATGAATGAGCGCGTTGGCGTCCGGCCGGGCCCGGTAGCTGGCCAGGTGCAGGAGCACCTCGCTGGTGGGCCGACGGTTGCCGGCGAGCACCGCCCCCGTCTCGATGTCGACCAGGGAGAAGTCGTCCGGGGTGAGACGGTCGAGCCAGGTGCCGGTCGCCGTCACCCAACAGTTCCGCGTCCCGGGCCGACGGGCCGACAGGTTGCCGCCGGACCCCCGTACCAGGCCGGCGGAGACCACCGCCCGACCGCAGGAGATCAGGTCGTCGAGCAGTTCGGCGTCGGTCTCCGCACCATCGGTCGTCCCGGTCGTGAACCGGCCGTCGCGGGCGATCCCGTCGGTCACGGCACCACCACCTCCTTGATCCGCGGGCCCTGGGCCGGTCCGAGCGCCCGGGGCAGTTCGGTCAGCCCCCACACGCCGGTGACCAGCAGATCAGCCGGCACGTGGGGCAGCAGTGCGATGGCCTCCGGGAAGCAACCGGGTGCGAGGTGACCCCCCGTGACCGTCAACTCCTTGAACTCGGCGATCTGGTTGAGGTCCAGCGCGGCCGGGCGGGGGTAGACGCCGTAGAGGCAGACCCGCCCGCCGGGGGCGGCGAGGCGCAGCGCGAGCGCGGCGGCGTCCGGGTCGCCGGAGCACTCGATGACCACGTCCATCCGACCGTCGAGATCGTCCACGCCGGACCTCGGCGATCCGCCCTCGACCGGCCGGACGGGCACGGGTTCGGCGCCGAGGGCTCGGGCCACCTCCGCCTTGGCGTCGCTGCGGACGACCGCCACGACCCGGCCGGCCGAGCGGGCCCGGGCGGCGATCACGGCCAGCGCACCGACCGCACCGAGTCCGATCACGGCGACGGTGTCGCCGGCGGCGACGGCGGCCCGGCGTACGGCGTGCACCGCGCAGGCCATCGGTTCGGCGAGTACGGCCGCGTCGCGGGGCAGTTCCTCCGGGACAGGATGGGTCACCGCGGAGGCGGGCAGGGCGATCCGCTCCGCGAACCCACCGGGCAGACCGGATCCCAGGTGGGTTCCGTGAGGACAGAGGTTCGTCCGGCCGGCGGTGCAGAACCGGCACCGCCCGCAAGGGATCTTGACCTCGACGGTCAGCCGCTCCCCGGTGAGAATGTCCCGGCCGAGGATCTCGTGTCCGGGCACGAACGGCCAGCAGACCTGCCACGGCCCGGTGCCGTTCCAGAGCATGCGGTCGGCGGCACAGACGCCGGTCGCCTCGACCTGCAGGATCCGGCCACCTGGCGGCGGTACGGGTGCGGCCAGGTCGACCAGCTCGAACCGGCCCGGCCCGCGGGCCAGGACCGCCCTCACCGCCGGTTCCCCAGATGGGCCAGGGACTCGGCGACCGCCTGTCGACCGGTCTGCCCGCCGTCGCTGACCGCCCCGTAGAGGTCGAACGCGGCCACGCCGGTGAAACCGACCGCGTCGAGCGCGGCGAGCACCGGTCGGGCGTCGTGCAACCGCCCCAGCGGCAGGTCGTCGTCCTCCCGGCCGGGGGCGGCGTCCCCGAGGTGGACGTGCCAGAGTCGATCACCGAGCCGCCGGACGACGTCCGCCGGGTCCTCGCCGGCCGCGTACGCGTGGCCGGTGTCCAGCAGCACACCCGTGCCGGGCGCGGCGCGGACCAGTTCCAGCGCGGCGGCGGCGTCGGGCACCATTGTGCCGGGCTTGTACTCGACGGCCAGCCGTACCCCGAGCTCGTCGGCGGCGTCCCGGGCCTGCCGGACGCCGGTGACGAAGGAGTCCCAGGAGGCGGTGGACGGATCGGCGCCCGGCCACACTCCCAGCGTGCGCAGGCCCCAGCGGCGGCAGACCGACGCGCAGGACCGGACCTCTGCGGCGACGGCGTCGGGCCGGCCGGTGAAGGCGCCGCCCGGCCACCGCTGCGCAGGCAGCGAGAGCAGGACCGCCAGCACCGGAAGCCGGTGGGCCGCCACGAGCGACTGCCGTCGGGCGACCCGGTCGGCGGACAGCTCGTCCGTGGCGGCATAGACGCCGACCTCGACCCCGGACACTTCCAGCCCGGCCGCCAGGGGCCAGATCTCGTCGTCGCGCAGGCCGTCCGGCCAGTGGTTCCAGTCGCTGTCGGCGAGCTGCCAGCCGCTGGCCACGTGCACCTCCCGTGCGGGATCCACCCCGCCTCGCCGTCGATGCTCGTCGGCAGCTGCGGAGCCGACGAGCACCGATCGGGCAGCCCGAACGCAGCAGCGGATCAGGCAGCCGTCGACGGTCCGGACGGTGGCTAGCGTCGATGGATGCGTCGACGTGTCGTGATCACCGGGATGGGCGCGGTCACTCCGCTGGCCAGCGACCTCCCCGGTACCTGGCAGGCCCTGTGCGAGGGACGCAGCGGGATCCGCGAAATCGACGGGGCCCACAATGCCGTGCGCA
Source organism: Micromonospora nigra (assembly GCF_900091585.1). Lineage (NCBI taxonomy): Bacteria > Bacillati > Actinomycetota > Actinomycetes > Micromonosporales > Micromonosporaceae > Micromonospora > Micromonospora nigra. The sequence goes on from NZ_FMHT01000003.1 coordinate 773,328, forward strand.
TCGCCGGGCAGGCCGTCGACTTCGACCCGAACACCGCGCTCGGCACCCGGACCGCCCGGCAGTTCGACCGGTACACCCAGCTGGCCCTGGTCGCGGCCCGGGAGGCACGCGCGGTCGCGGGCCTGCCCGGGCGCAGCGGCGACGAGCGGTGGGCCACGGTGATCGGCACCGGGCTGGGCGGCATCGGCAGCCACGAGCGGGCGGTGCTGGCCCTGGCCGCGGGACGCCGCTCGGGCAGCGCCTACACGGCCGTCGCCATGGTGCCCAGCGCCGCGGCCGCCGCGGTGGCGATCGAGTCCGGCGCCCAGGGGCCGGCGCTGGCCCCCGGCACCGCCTGTGCCAGCGGCACCGACGCGATCGGCCTCGGCGCCGACCTGATCCGGTTGGGTCGTGCCGACGTGGTGCTCGCCGGTGGCGCCGACGCCCCGGTGGGTCCGGTCGCGCTGTCCGCGTTCAACGCGGTCGGGGCGGCCGCCACCGGCGACGGCGACCCGGCGTCGGCGTGCCGTCCGTTCGCCGTCGACCGTACCGGCCTGGTGGTCGCGGAGGGCGCCGCCGTGGTCGTCCTGGAGTCGGCCGAGCACGCGGCGGGGCGTGGGGCCACCGCCCTCGCCGAGGTGCTCGGCTACGGGTCGAGCAACGACGCGCACCACCTGAGCGCCCCGGCGGCTGACGGCGTCGCCGCCACCCGGGCGTTGCGCGCGGCGCTGCGGGACGCGCAGGTGTCGCCGGAGCAGGTCGGCTACGTCAACGCGCACGGCACCGGCACGGTGCTGAACGACCGGGTGGAGGCGCGGGTGCTCGCCGGGGTGCTGGGCGCCCGGACCCCGGTGTCGTCGACCAAGTCCATGACCGGGCACCTGATGGGTGCCTGCGGCGCGCTGGAGGCGGCGGTCTGCGTGCAGGTGCTGCGTACCGGCATCGTGCCGGCGACGCGCAACTGCCACGAGCTCGACCCGGAGTGCGCCGGCATCGACGTGGTACGCGGCGACAACCGTGCGATGGACGTGTCGGTCGCCGTCAGCCCGAGCTTCGGCTTCGGCGGCTACAACGCGGTGCTGACGCTGGGTCGGGCATGACCGCTCGCTGGGAGCAACGGTGACGAGAGAGGGAGAACGGTGACCGGACAGGGTGGAGTGTCGGCGGTGGTGACCGGGATCGGGCACTACCTGCCGGACCAGGTCATGACCACCAGGGACGTGGTGAACCGGGTCAACGAACGCAGCGGACGTACGGTGGTGTCCCCCCGGGTGATCCACATGTTCAGCGGGGTGGAGGAACGCCGGTACGCACCCCCGGGCACCACGTCCTCCGAGTTGGCCGCCCGGGCCGGTCAGGCGGCGATGGCCGCCGCCGGCGTCGACCCCACGGACATCGACCTGCTGTTGTTCGCGGCGGTCACCCAGGACGTCATCGAGCCGGCCACGGCCAACATCGTGCAGGAGCGGCTCGGCTGCTGGAACGCGGCGGTGTTCGACGTGAAGAACGCCTGCAACAGCTTCGTCAACGCGCTCGACGTGGCCGCGGCGAAGATCAAGCTGGGGCAGTGCCGGAGGGTGCTGGTGACCACCGGCGAGGTCGCCTCCATCCATGTCGCGTGGCAGATCCGCGAGACGGACGAGATCGGGCTCAAGCTTCCGGCGCTCACCGTGGGCGATGCCGGCGGGGCGTTCGTGGTGGAGGCGGGTCCGGCGCCCGGGGTACTGCCGGGGGTGTTCCGCTCCGACGGACGGGAGTGGCGTCGGTCCGTCATCCTTTCCGGCGGCACCCTGAAGCCGCACGACGGCGACCACTTCACCATGGACTGCGACGGTTCGCGGCTGCACGAGCTGGGCGTCGAGCGGGTACCCGCCGTGGTGGGCGAGGTGCTTGAGGGCGCGGGCTGGACGACCGACGACGTCAAGCTGGTGGTCCCGCACCAGACGTCCGTCCAGACGATCGAGATGCTCCGGGTGAAGCTCGGCTTCGCGCCCGAGCAGGTGATGGTGACCGTGGACCGGCTGGGCAACACGGGCGCGGCGAGCATCCCGGTGGCGCTGAGCCTCGCGGTCACCGAGGGCCGGGCCGGGCCCGGCGACAAGATCCTGCTGGTCGGCGGTGCCGCCGGCTTCGGCGTGTCGGTGATCCCGCTGGTCCTGCCGGGTTGAGAACGCCGTCCGGTCGGCGACCGTGCGGCCGCGACCGGACGGCGTGCGCGCTGGTCGTGAGGACCTGCCGACGCAGCGTGCGGCATCCGCCGGACGCTGCGGCTCAGAAGAACCGGGACAGCAGGTTGGCGGTCACCCGCCCGGGGACGCTCTGCGGCTTGTGCAGCCCGGACCGCAGGCCCTTGACCCAGTCCAGCGCGGGCGTGGGCAGCACGGTCTCCAGCACCGAGCCGACCTTCACGTCGGTGCCGACGGGGTAGCGGGCGCGCGGGCGGTCGACGGTCAACGCGTGACGGACCGCGCGGGCCACCGGGTCCGGCTGGGGCAGTGCGGCGGCGTGCTCCAGCATGGCGTCGGCCAGGTTGTAGAAGCCGGCGTAGGCGGAGTTCTCGCGGGGCGGCGCCCCGTCCACCCCGCGCTGCCAGATCCCGCTGGAGAACCCGCCCGGCTCGATGAGCACCACCTGCACGCCGAACTGGGCGACCTCCATGCGCAGCGCGTCGCTGATGGCTTCGAGCGCGAACTTGCTCGCCATGTACCAGCCGAGGAACGGCTCGACGATCAGCCCGCCGAACGAGGACATGTTGACGATCCGGCCGGTCCCCCGCGCCCGCATGCTCGGCAACGCGAGCCGGGCCAGGCGTACCGGTGCCAAGACGTTCACCTCGAGCTGGTTGCGCACCCGGGCGTCGTCCACGTCCTCCACCGCACCGGCCTGGGCGTACCCGGCGTTGTTCACCACCGCCCACGGTCCGCCGTCGGTGGCGGCGGCCACCTCGGCGAAGGCCTCCGCCGTCGCGTCCACGTCGGTGAGTTCCACCACGACGGTACGCAACGTCAAGCCGACGCGGGCCGCCTCGTCGCGAAGCGCCTCGGCCTTCTCCTCGCTGCGGGTGGTGGCGAAGACCGAGAACCCGGCGCGGGCCAGCTCGAAGGCCGTCACCCGCCCGATGCCCTGGTTGGCTCCCGTCACCAGCACCGTCTTCCGCCACGACTGCGTCACCAGGTCACCCTCAGTTCCTTGATCTCGATGCCGAACATGGACTCCCGCCAGGGCAGTTGCTCGGGCGGATCCGCGAGGCGCAGGTGTGGGAAACGGTTCACCAGGCCGCGCAGCGCCTCCTGCAGTTCGACCCGGGCCAGCGCGGCGCCGAGGCAGTAGTGCGGGCCGTGCCCGAGCGCGATGTGGCCGACTCCCCCACGGTCGATGTCGAACCGTTCCGGGTCGGCGAACTGCGTCTCGTCGCGGTTGGCCGAGGTGTAGCAGGGGATGACGCCACTGCCGGCGGGGATGACCGTGCCACCGATCTCGACGTCGGCCACCGCGATCCGCAGGTCGCTCAGGTTCGAGCTGGGCGGGTTGAGTCGCAGCAACTCCTCCACCGCCGGCGCGATCAGCTCCGGGTCGGTGTGCAGCCGCGCGTACTGCTCCGGATGGGACAGCAGCATCAGCAGACTGCAGGACAGGGTGTCGACGGTGGTGGGGTAGCCGACCATCAGCAGGGTCATCGCCAGCACGATGAGGTCACCCTGGTCGAGGAATCCCTGCTCGTCCTGAACCGTGACCAGCGTGCTGAGCATGTCGTCGGCAGGCTTCTCCCGCTTGGCGTCGAGGAGGCCGTCGAGGTACGTGCCGATGCCCTGGTAGGCGGTGAGCACCTCCTCCTCCGGGAAGTCGCCGATCGCGAAGATCCGGTCCGACCAGGCACGCAGCTGGTCCCGGTCGGCGTACGGGACGCCCAGCAGCTCACAGATGAAGGCCACCGGCAACGGGAAGACGAACGACTCGATCAGATCCGCGGGCTGACCGGCGGCCTCGATACCGTCCAGCAGTTCGGCGGTGAGTTGCCGGACCCGGACCCGCATCCGTTCCGTCGCGCGGGCGGTGAAGGCGCGGCCGACCAGTGCCCGCAGCCGGGTGTGTTCCGGCGGGTCGGTGGTGAACAGCGCGTTCGGCGGCATCGGGATCGGGGTGACCCGGGGTGCGTCCGGCGCGGTGAGCGCCGCGCGGCTGAACCGGAGATCCGTCAGGACGGTCTTGACGTCGTCGTAGCGGGTGACCAGGTACACCACCGACCCGGTGGGGAGCACGGCGGGCGCCACCGGACGCTCGGCGCGCAGCTGGGCGAACTCCGGTGGGGTGACCAGCGGTGCGGTCCGGTGGAACGGGTAGCCCAGGGTCATCTCTGCTCCTTCGCGGGCGCAAGCATCCGACGCAGTGCGAGCTTGTCGGTCTTGCCGGTGGAGTTGCGCGGCAACTCCTCGGTGAACCTGACGACGGTCGGCGCGGCGTAGTCGGCCAGCCGGTCGCGTACCCAACGGCGCACGGCCAGGGGTGCAAGCCGGGTCCCCTCGTCGGTGACCACGACAGCGGCGACGGCCTCTCCCGCAACGCGGTCGGGTACGGCGACGACCGCCACGTCCGCCACCCCGGGGCACTGCCGGATGACCCGCTCCACCTCGGCGGAGAAGACCTTGTGGCCGCCACGATTGATCATGTCCTTCTTACGGTCCAGCACGTAGAGATAGCCGTCGGCGTCGACCCGCCCGACGTCGCCGCTGCGGAACCAGCCGTCGACGATGCCGGCGGCGGTCGCCTCCGCATCGCCCCAGTAGCCGGTGGTCACCAACGAGCCGCGCAGGAACACCTCACCGACCTGGCCGGTCGGAAGCGGCCGGCCCTCGTCGTCGCGGATCTCCACCGCCATGCATGGCAGAGCCCGTCCCACCGAACCGGGGCGGGTGGCGAACTCCTCGTCGAGGAGCATGGTGGCCGGCGAGTGCGTCTCGGTGAGGCCGTAGACGTCGATAAGCCGGGTGTCGGGAAGTCGTTGGCGAAACAGCGCGACGAGTTCGGCGGGGAACGGCGCGCCACCGGCCGCCGCCACGCGCAGCGCGGGCAGGCCGGCCGCCGTGAAGCGAGGTTCGCGGGCGACCAGCGACCACCACGACGGTACGGCGTAGGCCCAGGTCACCTGGTGCCGGGCCAGCAGGTCGAGCCAGCGGCCCGGTTCGTTCGTCTCGACCAGGACGCTGGTGGCCCCGGCGAGCATGGCGGGCAGGACGTGTGCGTGCATGGCGCTGATGTAGTAGAGCGGGAAGAGCACCGCCGTCCGGTCGCCGGGCCGCAGCCCGAGCACCTTCTGGTAGGACATGGCCGAATGCACGCTGCACCGGTGCACCACCTTGCTGGCCTTGGGCCGGCCGGTCGTGCCGGAGGTCCACACCACCTGGTACGCGTCGGCCTCGTCCGGTTCGAACGCCGACCTCCCGGCGTCGGCGACGGGGTCGGGCAGGCGGAGTCGCTCCACCCGATCGGCCGGCAGGCCGGCGATCTCGGCTGCCTCCGTGAGGGCCGGTAGCAGTTCCGGCTGGCCCAACACCAGCCGCGGGGTGCTGCGCCGGATCATCCAGGCCCACTCGTCCCGGGCCAGCCGCAGGTTCAACCCCACCAGCACCGTCCCGGCGGCCGCGCAGGAGAAGATCGCGACCGCCATGTCGAGACGGTTCCGAGCGGCCACCACCACCCGGTCGCCGGTTACCAGGCCCCGCCGCCGTTGCTCGGCGGCGCCGCCCCGGACCAGATCAGCCAGTTCGGCGAAAGTCGCGCGGGCACCGGTCTCGTCCACCATCGCCAGCGCGTCGGGCCATCGTCGCGCCGCCTGCTCCAGCACCGCCACGATCGAACGCGGGCGGCGGGGATAGCTGCGGGCCGGAGCGCCGAGCCAGGTTTCCGTGGTCACCGGACCGTCCAGCGAGAGGTCCGCCTCGGTCAGTTCCCCGTCGGCCGCCTCTGTCGCCGGCAGGGTCGTCGGCCCGCCCGCCATGTCTCAAGCCACCGGGGCGCGTTCGCTCACCAGGCGCTTGAGTTCGCCGTAGGTGACATGTTCCCGACCGGCGAGCAGGTTGGCGTCCAACGCGATCCCCATGTCCTCCTCGATGACGACGAGGAGCTCCGCGGCGGCCAGCGAGTCCATGCACAGGTCGTCGGCGAGGTCCAGGTGGTCCTTGAGATCGTCCGGGTCGACTTCCAGGTGGGCGGCGACCACGCCGTGCAGCCGTCGGGTGAAGTCGTCGTCTCGCCCGGCCGGTGCCGGGTGTTCCGGTGTCGATGGCATGGCGTCCTTCCTCTGCCGTGTCCCGATGGCCCTTCACGCCACGGGGTGCTTCGAGTTTCGACGCGGCCTCCATCGACGTACACCCACACGTTCGGTGGTCGGCCGGCCACCTCTGGTCGGGCACCCCGAACGGACAGCCGGCGATGCACCGACGAGGGGTCTCGGCACCCAACGTGAGAGGCAGCATCCGTTGCGTGACCGGAGTTGCCGCCAGGCGGGAGGTTGCATTGATCGATATTGATCTGAGTACCGAGCGCCCGAGACCGAGCGTCCGACGAAGTCCACGGAGAGCGGAGGGTGCCGCATGACCGCCGTCATTCTTGCCATGTTGATCGGTCTCGCCGCCGTCAACGGCGCCAACGACGTCTCGAAGGGCGTCGCGACCCTCGCCGGCGCAGGAGTGGCCGCCTACCGGACGGCGATCATCTGGGGCGCCCTCACCACCCTCGCGGGCGCGCTGCTCTCCGTCCAGCTTGGCCAGGGCATGGGCAAGCTCTTCTCCAGTGGCATCGTCGACACCGACCCGACCGAGGCCTTCGCCTTGGCGGTCCTGCTGGGCACCACGTCCTGGGTGGCGCTCGCGAGCGTGGCCCGGCTGCCCGTCTCGACGACGCACGCGATCGTGGGCGCCCTCGTCGGCGGGGGGCTCGTCCTGGCACCGGAAGCCATCCAGTGGCAGGGCGTACTACGGAAGGTCCTCCTGCCGCTGCTGTTGAGCATCGTGGTCGCCTACGCGATCTCGGTCGGGCTCGCCCTCCTGACCAGAGCCTTGGGTCGGCCATCGCGGGCCAGGCCCGAGCCGTTGCGAGCCACCGCCGCGGTCGGCGCCACTCGCGGCGGACGGTCGACCAGGGCGGTGACTCCGATGAAGACAGCCAGCACCAACGACAGAGGGCTGACGCTCCTGCACTGGATCTCCAGCGGGGCCACCAGCTGCGCCCGTGGACTCAACGACACGCCGAAGATCGCGGCGATCGGCGGATTCGCCCTGCTGCCGCACGGATACTCCCCTACCGGAATCAGCATCCTGGTCGCCGGGGCGATGGCCGTCGGCTCGCTGGCCGGCATCCGGGTCGCCCGTCGACTGGGGGACAACGTGCTCAAGATGACGCACACCGAAGGATTCACCGCCAACCTCACGACGGCCGGCCTGGTCACCTCGGGCGCCCTACTGGCATTTCCGATGTCGACCACCCACGTGTCGACCGGGGCGATCGTCGGCGCGGCGGGCGGCCAGCTGCACCGAGTGTCCGGGCGTACCGTCCGCGACTTCGTGATCGCCTGGACGGTGACCCCGTTCTGTACCGCGATCGTCGCCGCACTGGCGATGACCGTCGTCCGATGACTCGACCGCGACGGTGACGCCGGGTGCCGCGACCGTCAGACGCCCACCCGCTGCTCTGGGACGCTGAGGCCGTAGAGGGCCATCAACTCGGGGGTGTCGACCCGGCTGCCGTCGGCGACCGAGTCGCAGGAGACATCGACGATGTGGTCCCTGTGCGCCAGCAGGTAGGGTCGGGCCCCCACGTCCGCGCTGAGCTACCCCGGACGGTCAACGCGCTGATCGGCGGCGGGTTGGTCTGCTGGTCGTGCTGGTGCTCGCCCCGCTGAACCCGATGCGCACCCTACGCCGGGGCGCCGACCCGGCGCTGGACCTCTTCTCCCGACAAATGACCGCCTCGGCCGAGGCATTCTCCGTCGTCCAGACAAGTGCGTGGATGATCGGACGATCGGCGATCCGACCACTGACGTCGATGGCGGCCAAGCCGTACACCATGACTCCCGTGCAGGGTGTCGGGAGATCTGGCAGCGGCAGCGGCGGACGACGTAACGACCTGTCTGATCCTGGACCGCCTCCGCGGATCCGCTCCGACAGCGTCGCGGGAGCACGAGGGCGGGAACCGGCGCATCAGCCATGGCGGCCAGCCTGACCGTGCACTGCCACCCTCAAGGCCGCTTCAAGGCCGAGATTCCGGTGCTCAAGCGGGCTTGACCACCGGTACGTCAGGTACAGCAGGGATGCTTCAAATCTGTGTCCGAGGGGGGATTCGAACTCTTGTACGTATCATCTGTGCTCCGTTACGGGTGCACATGCTAATAGATTACGGCACGGTCAGCTTTGACTCAACCTCGCGCGCTCATTACCGTGCGTGAGCATGAATCGAAGTTGGGACGCGTAGGGTCCAAGCTTGCCAGCCAGCTGGCTCGGTTATCGACCGGCCGAAATGACCGTGCAGGCATCAAGCTGGAGCCCACCGCTTGGGTCCTGGTGAGCTTCAGCCGGCCGGCGTTGACCGCAACCCGTACCGCTCGCTTTCTTTGGTAGTGAGCGCACGAGGTTCACCGCCTTCGTCAAACTCTGAAATTCACCACAACCGGGCGCAGCGCCAGAGCATCCAGGGCCGATCAGCGCGATGTAACGCGGTGCTCCTGCAACGCGCGGATCTGCGCTCGCACTGCCACCGCGAGGGTCTGAATCCGGATGAGTCGCCCGACCGCCCCGGTCATCTCGAGTTCCGTGTACGCCGTCAGGCCAGCTTCCTGATCGAATCCGCGACCACGTCAAGCGCCTCGGCGACCATTTCAGGCGACCCACTCAGATCCACGGGATGGGTGTGCAGCCGCTGGTTACCCCCGACCACTGTGATGACCCGGTCCGGAGCGAGGTCGGCACGGCAGTAGATGAGCATTCCGCGCGGTAGTCGCAGGGCCGTGGTGTAGGCCAGCAACTGGTAATAGTCGCTGGTACGCGCTAGACCTCCCCCGGTCAGCTTGTACTTGACGTCCGCAACGAAAACGACCTCCGCGCCCCGCAGGAAGAGCAGGTCGGGGTTCATGGTGACGCGTGGCGAGGCGCTCAGGGGAACAGCCATCTGCTCGAGGACCTCGATCGTGGGGTAGAGCCTCGCACGTAGCTCGTCCCCGATCCACTTCTCGAATAGCTTGTTCATGTCGACCAGGAAGCTCTGCGCTGTCAGGCCACCCGCGCCCTGGGTGAGGCCGAAGCCCTCGAGGACCAGTCGAGCAAGTGCAAGAGCCGGTTGGTAGTGCTCATTGAGCGGCGTGCGTCGGATTAGGTCGCACTCGGTCAACGCGATCGGCGAGTCACCCACCCCTTCGAGGCGCTGAAGCAGCTCACCGGCCATGCGACGCAGGACGGGGCCTACTGGCCACCGCACGACATGCCGAACGGCCGCCAGCAGAACCCGGTTCTCGGGTATGTCCGCGGTGAAGTCGTCGAAGCGGCACGGCACTGGCCAGGAGTCCCACGGCCGTGCGACCAGCTGCTGGACGTCCATGCGTCCACGGATCACCGGGAGTCGCTGGTCAACGGCACGGTAGCCGTGGACGAGCCCTCGGCGGGTCGCCCCGTTGATCGCTCGTAGTAACAGTCCCGCGACGCCTTCGACGAAGTCGCTTCGGTCGTACGCCGCCGCGTCGGTTCCCCACTCGACCAGGCCTGCGCCGGAGGTGAACATGGTCAGAACGGTCCGCAGGTCCCGCACCTTGGGCAGGATCTGGATGGTCAGCCGAGGTAGGACCACGGCGCCTACCCAGGAGGTGGCCTGGAGGAAGTACGAACCGGGCTCGTCCGACGGGTTGAGTTCGAGGCGGCCACCGGGGATGCCGCGGAGCAGGGACACCTCCGCGACGTTGAGAGCTACGGGCCCCGAGGTCTCGTACTCGCGAAGCCTCACTACGCCGGCGACCTGGGATTCAGAAGGAAGACTCATCGGAGTCGTCCGAGGTGGCATCCATGGCCTCGCTCCCCGAAGCGGAGGACGGCCCGTACGCGGCATGCACCTTCGCCCAGGCGAACTGCTCCAGCTGGTCGGGCCGGCCGTACAACTGGTCCTCGATGAAGGGGTAGACGTCGTACTCCCAGATGCGTGCGAGTCGCTCGTCGGTGAGGCCCTGTCTCATGAAGTGGCTGTGACCGACTTGCAGGTGCGGTCCTTTCAGCAGGACCCGGAGCCGCTCGTTTACCTGATCTACCAGTCCGGCGACCCACACCGGCTCCCCGTTCTTCTTTAACCAGTCGGCGAGCAGCGACCGCATCGCTCCCTCGTGCGGCATGAACGGGATGAAATGGAACCGTCGGCGCAGGGCCGCGTCCACCATCGCGATCGACCTGTCGGCGGTGTTCATGGTGCCGATGAAGAAGAGATTGCGCGGCAGCTCGAATGGTTCGTCGGGTCGATAGGCGGTGCGTACGGCCTTGTTCCGGTATTCCAGCAGGAACAGCAGTTCGCCGAAGACGCGCGGCAGGTTGGCGCGATTGATCTCGTCGATGATCAGGTAGTGCGGCACTCCGGGGTTACTTTCCGCCTTCTCCGCCATCAGCGCAAGCGGCCCGGAGCGAAGCTCGTAGGTCAGCTGCCCCCGTTCATCGGTGCGTGGCCGGTAGCCCTCGAAGAAGTCCTCGTACGAGGTGGACGGATGAAACTGGACGAGCATCCGCCGTTCTGGGTCCTGCTGCAAGGCGCTGGCCAGCCGGTCCGCCAGATAGGTCTTGCCCGTGCCCGGAGGGCCGTAGAAGATGATTTGCCCCTTTTCGTGGAGCAGTTCAGCGAGCTCGTGCAGGAACAGTTCGGGCAAGAGGAGATCCCGCGCGGTCCGGGCGATATGGTCCTCCTCCTCAACCGGCTCCACGGCGTCGTGGTTGAGCATCCAGTAGGCGAACTGACCCTGCCCCCAGGGATCGCCGGGCAGCATCTGCTCGAGGGTTGCCCGCAGCCGATCGTTCGCCTCGACGTGCTGCTGACCGCGGCTCAGTGCGCCGTCCGGCTCCGCGAGCCCGAACCGGCGCAGCATGGCAATCTTGCCCATCGGACCCGTCAGCGGGAAGATCGGCAGGAAGCGCCGGGGGTCGGTGACGGCGAACAGCTTCAGCAGCACGCTCTCGCCCAGCCCCTTTGTGCCGAGGTCCTTCCAATCCAGGCCTCGGTCGATGCGGGCGGCAACCTCTCCATCACCGAAGAGGACCTCACGAAGTTTGTTGGCGAAGGCGTCGAGGGCGACCGAGTCCATGCCCGAAAGGCTGGCGTTGAGCACCGACTGCGGACCCGGGTTGCCGTAGCGCTTGCCGTTGACGAGCAGCCGGAACTGGTCCAGGTCGAAGATGGTCAGGTTCTCAGGTGACAGAGCCTCAGCGAACTGCTGCCGCTGTTCGGCATGCCACTCGTCCTTGTCGTTCGGGTAAGGGCGCTCAGCCTTGAACCTGGCGAGCGCCGCCGCCAGGTTCTCCCCCTCGGGGATCGTCGCCGGCACGGCCTCGCCCTGGCCGGCGACCAGCCTCACCAGAGGCTTGAGCCGACCCACCTCTTCGAGTAGGGCGCCCCGCAGGGCGAGGCCCGGGGGAACCTCGGACCAGGGCCACCACTTCCCCACTAACGTGCTCCCACCCGGATCGGCGTCGACCGGAACGAGCCGGTCTCCGGTGAGGTGGGGCCGGATCTCGAAGAACCGGTGACCGGAGGGGAGCGGACCCATGGCAAGCGCCGCGCCGGCGCCTGGGTTCCGCCAGTCGTACAGGCCGAGCGCAAGCCCCGAACGCGTGGCCCACAGGCGTAGGCCGGCTGCGGACACCGCCCCGGGCAGCGACCAGGTGGCATAGGCATCCGCGCGATACGCGGCCGCCTTGTCCGAAGCGATCCGGTCCTGCGGTTGCGAGGTCTCCAGCTCGAGTCCCGTGGCGGCCCGTAGGTCCGCCAGAAGCCCCTTGGCGGCGATGTGCAGCTCGCCCTTGAGTTGGGCGGCGAGAGCGGCTGCTCGACTCGAACGTTCCTCGTCCGGATAGCGCGCGCCCACCTCGTAGGTGGCCATGATGCCGGTGGCCTCGTCGCACATCTCCCGCACGGCGGGGTTGACTCCCACGAACCCCTGTCGCTCGGATAGGAACCACATCAATCGCTCGAACCGGTGGACATCGTCGGGATAGAACGCGCGTGCCGCTTCAACCACCGCTAGGTAGCGGTCGGCGTTCTCCCACGTCCGCAGCCAACCCAGCGCCCACATCCGCTCCGGCGCGCTCTTCCACATCACCGGCCAGCCCGGCCGCACGCGGTCCGTCGACCAGAACACTGACAACACGTACGGGATCCGCCCGACGGCCGGTTGCCCCTTACTCGCCAGGTCCCGGGTCACCCGCTCGACCTCGGCGAACCGGGAGCGCGCCTCATCCACGGTGGCCGGCGTGGTGAAGGCGCGGACCAGCACGTTCAGCGCCTCGGGGTCATCGGGCAGGTTGTTGGCGACCTGGTTGAGCCACATCTGACCGAAACCCGAGAAGGCGTTGTACGGACCCTCCTGGCGCGACCACTTGTCCGAGCCTGCCCGGAATGCCGCGAAATCCCGCGTGGCGATGAGCTCCGAAACCAGATTGCGTGCCTCGGCATCCCGGGTGGGCCGCAGCGCATCCGCCTTGGCCCAGCGCTGCTTCACTTCCTCGTCGAGGTCCACGGCCGCCTCGATCTGATCGAGCTTGTGCCGCCAGCGGGGCAGGTCATCGGGATGAATCACCAGAGTTCACTCGTCCCTGTCATCGGCTCCATGCCGCAACCACGGCACGCGACAGCATCCCACGATCGATCCACCAGCTAACAAAGGAAACCAATCGAATTTGGAAGGGCCATGCCGGAACCAGCAACAGGAGAAGATCGCCAACGGGCTTAGCGTTCTGGCTGCCCTGGATCAGGTTGGCGGCAGCACGCTCAAGGCGCTCAAGATAGCCCGCTGGTTGTCGGTATCCCGACACAGTCCACTCTCGGCACGTTCGGGATATTGACCTGTCGGAAGGCACCTGAGAGGACGTCTGATTCACGTATTTTGTGTGTGTTGTGGTTGTAGGGGTTCTCGCCAGGTTGGGGTGGTTTCGGTGGTGAGGCGTTTGGCGAGGTTGTCGATCATGGCGAGGGTGATCATGCTGGCGGAGTTGTCGGGGCGGGCTTCGTAGTCGCGGACGAGTCGGCGGTGGTGCATGAGCCAGCCGATGGTGCGTTCGACGACCCATCTGCGCTTGACCACGCTGAAGCCCTTGACCTGCGGGTCCTTGGTGACGATCTCGACGTCGACGCCGAGGTGGGCGCCGTGTTCGATGACGCGGTTTTTGAATCCGGCGTCGGCCCAGGTTTTGGTCAGGGTGGGGTAGGTGGTGGTGGCCTGGTCGAGCAGGTCTGCGCCGATGGTGTTGTCGCTGGTGCTGGCGGCGGTGACGATGACGGCGAGGAGGAGGCCGAGGGTGTCGGTGATGATGCCGCGTTTGCGGCCGACGATCTTCTTCCCGGCATCGGTGCCCTGTGTGGACAATGGGACGTTGGTGGAGGTCTTGACGCTCTGGCTGTCCATGATGGACGCGGTGGGTGCGATGGTGCGGCCGTGGTGGTCGCGTACGAGGCCGGTGAGCTGGTAGTTCAGTTCGGTGAAGATGCCTTCCTTGCTCCAGGCGGCGAAGTAGCCGTAGACCGTCGGGTGGGGCGGGAAGTCGTGGGGCAGGTAGCGCCAGGCGATGCCGGTGCGGTTGACGTACAGGATGGCGTTGAAGATCTCGCGCAGGTCGTGAGTGGGGGTGCGGCCGCTGACTCCGGCATCGGTGCGGGCCTGTCGCCAGGCTGTCAGGCGGGGTGCGATCAGGGCCCATCGGGCGTCGGACAGGTCGGACGGATAGGCTCGTCGCGCGGTCATGATTCAGGCGTACGGCGTCTGAGGGCCGGATCGACGGACCTCATGTACGTCGATGTCGGGTGAAAGTGAATCAGACACGATCGCGGGCTGAAATGCTCTGATTCTGGTCAAGGTAGAGCTGGCCAGAATGTGCGCCTTCCGGGTCAGGTCCGGCATATTGCCCTGACGAGGTCGAGGCGTAAATCGGTCACTACTGACGCGAACGCGAAACAAACGTCCAGTGAGAGCCTGACTGGCTCGGTCGCGTGACGAGCATACGTACAGAGCGATTTTGGAGAGGAGCCGGTGTATTGGCGCCGGAGAACCTGACGGCATATGGCTCAACCCTCGACGCCGAACAGCAGGTGTTGGCGAACCAATCGCGACGCCCGCCTCGGCCGATGCCGGTGATCGTCCTCGCCGACATCAGCGGAAGCATGGACGGCGAGAAGATCCACGTGCTCAATCGCAGTATTCGGAGCATGCTGCACGCGTTCGCTGCGGAGGACTCCGCGCGGGGAGAGATACACGTTGCGGTGATCGCCTTCGGCGGGGACGAGGCCGTCGTGCACCAGCCGCTGGTCCGCGCCTCACAGGCACAGTGGACCGAACTCACACCGCGGGGCCGGACTCCGATGGGTGGTGCGTTCGACCTGACCCGGGCGCTGCTCGACGACCCGACCATCGTGCCGAAGCGGGCATTCCCGCCCACCCTGGTCCTGGTCTCCGACGGGCTGCCCACGGACGACTGGCAGGCTCCGTTGACGGCATTGCTCGGCACCCGTTGGGGTGCGCGGGCACTGCGGCTGGCCATCGGGATCGGCGTCGATCGGACCTCGGAGGCTGACGAGGTGTTGGCCCAGTTCAGCACTCCCGGCACCGACGTGCTTCGGAGCGACCAGGTGCACGAGATCCCGGCGCAGTTCCGGTGGGTAACCGCGACGGTGACCGAACAGCTCCACCAGCGCACTGCAGCGAGAGCCGTCCGGCTGGAGGATCTGGATTGAGCACGGAAGGCTCCGCGTGGCCGAGCAGTGTCCGAGCCGCGAGCAACAACCTGCACCTCGATCTCCTGCTCGACAACCAGTTGGGAAGCGGCGGCGAAGGGGCGGTCTTCCGTACCCGGTACGGCGGCCTGGCAGTGAAACTGTGCGCCCCCGACGATTCCAGCCGGGACCGGATGACCGAGCTCTTCGCCCGCCTCCGGTGGCTGCCACTGGACGGCATTCCCCTCTGCCGCCCGCTGGAGCAACTGGCACCGCCGCATGTCGGCTACGTCATGGAGCTGTTGGAGGACATGGTTCCGCTGCGGGAGCTGTGCGACCCGCCGCAGCAGGACGAGGACGCGTGGTATCTGGGCGGTGGTGGCCTGCGCCGCCGGCTCGTCCTGCTCGCCCGGTGCGCCGATGTCCTCGCCACCCTGCACGATCGGGGAATCGTCTACAGCGATGTCTCTCCGGGTAACGTACTGGTTTCCTCCGACCTCGGTCACGACGAAGTCCGGCTGATCGACGCGGACAACCTGCAGACCGAGAGCAGTACGGCGACCCGTCGGCTCGGGACGCCCTTTTACACCGCACCGGAGCTCCTGCGGGGGCAGAGCGGCAACACCGTCTTCAGCGACGTCTACTCGTTCGCCGTGCTCGCGTACGAGGTCCTGACCATGAATCACCCGCTGATCGGCGACTACGTCAACGAGGGCGAGGTCGAACTGGAGGACGACGCCCAGCGCGGGCTGGTGCCCTGGATCGACCACTCGACCGACGATCGCAACCGGACCCGGTTCGGCTACCCGGCCGACCGGGTGCTCACACGGCGCCTGCGGGATCTGTTCCGACGTACCTTCGAGGAGGGGATGACCGACCCGTGGGCACGCCCCGGCGCCGGGGAGTGGGCGGCGGCCCTGCACGCCGCCGCCGACCGCTGCCTGGTCTGCCCGTGCGGCCAGAGCTTCCTCGCCGCGCACCCCACCTGCCCGTGGTGCCGGGCCGCCCGCCCGCCCGCGCTGACGGTCACCGTGCTCGAACAGTTCCCACGCCTGACTGAAGGGCCACCACCGTTGCTCCCCCAGGACGACCTGACGCTGGTGCTGCAGGCGCACCGGCCGCTCCTGGTCACGAATCGCACGGCAGTACGACACCCGGAGGACCCAACCGTGGCGCTGCTCCGGATGGAGTGGGACGGCGGCGCCGAGGTCCGGGTGCGCAACTGCGGACGGTCGATAGTGCGCCGCGTGCCGCCGCAGGGCGGCAACGGACTCCAGCTCATTCCCGGCTCCGCCGCGGTCGAGCACCTGCGCGCTCCGTGGTGGATCCACTTCGACACCGAATTGCGGCCACACCGGATCCTGGTCCTGCAGTCGATCGAGGCGCCCGATGCGCGCTGACGAACTGACCGTGGGCGACACCCGGCTGATCCGCGTCCACCCGGTGATGGGCGCCGTGGTACCGCCCTGGCTGAAGGCGCTCGCGGAGAAGGATCGCCAGGACCGTGAGATCGAGGTACGCGTGCCTGCGGCGACGGCCGCGTTCGACCTGGCGGTACACCAGGGCCGCCAGTACGGCCCTTTCCGAGCCCAGGTGGCGGATCCGGATGCGCGTGACTGGGTCGCCGCAGCCGGACACAGCGTCGTGGCCTGGGTCGCCCACGCGACCGACCGCGAGGTAGACCTCCAGTGCCACGGCTTCGCCGGTGCCGACCTCGGCCCGCGGTTGGAGATCGGTGTCGACGACCGGGTCGCCGGACAGGTCCGCGTCGCAGCCCGGGTACACACCACAGGCTTCGACGAGGTGCGGGACTGGCTGCGACGGGAGTTCTGCTTGCCTCCGCCGGCTGAAGGCGCGCGGGACCGAATCGTGCACAGCGGTGGGCCCCGCGAGCAGCCCGCCGGGAGCGCGTTCACACTGCACGGCACCCGCTGGGTCGCCGACGTCGCGCTGGTCGACAACGTACTTCGGATCACCCGGATGACCGGCGCGGATGCCCCGGGGGCGAGGCCGCTGGCACCGGCTGAGTGAGGTGGACGTACGGTTCGTCGACCGAGGCGCGGAGGCGGACGCGTCGGAGGCGATCCGGGCCGCCCTGCTCGGCCTCGAGTCCGACGGACGCACCTACCTCGACTTATGGCAGGCGTACAACAACATCGAGCGGGAGGCCCTGGTTGAGGACGCCAAGCGGCTGCGGTGGGCGAGGTTCCAGTCGTGCAAGGTGACCGCCCGGGGTGACTGGCGGTTCGAGCTACAGCCCGGCGAGCGGGCCGCACGGTTTCTCGGCACGGTGGCCGCGTACCCGGGGCGGCTGGAGCTCGAAGCGGCCGGGGAGCTTCCCCCGGAACTGGCGGAGAAACGCGGCCGGGCCACCGTGGGGGTGCACGGCGAAGTCCGCGGCGCGGCGGTGGGAAACTGGACGGTGGACCTCGCGGTCGCCGGGGACGAGCCGCCACCCGTGACGGGCTACCTGTTCCGCTCCCTGTCCGGGGACCGGTCCCGGTTGCGGCGGCGGGACACCGCCCGCGAGCGGATCGAGAACGACCAGGCCGAATTGCCCGGCCTGCGACTGCTCATCGAGGGACTCCCGCGTCCCGGCGCGCAGCCACGCGCCGACCCAGCACACGACCGGGCGGTGAACCGGGTCATCGGCGCTGCTGCCGGCGAGAGACCGACGGAGGTGCAGCGGGCCGCTCTCCGGATGGCGCTGCGCACACCGGACATCCTCCTGGTGCAGGGTCCGCCCGGCACCGGCAAGACTCGCTTCATCACCGATCTCCTGCGCTGCCTCGACGAGCTGGGGGACCGAGCGGTGGCGGTGAACCGGACGTTGCTGTCCAGCGTCCAGCACGACGCGGTGGACAACGTGGCCCGCCGGGCCCGACGGCTGGGCCTGCCGCCGACCCGGGTGAGCAACAAACCAGAACGGGACCGGCAGAACACCCGACAGTGGCGGGACGAGACGGTGGCCGCGGTCGACCGCCACCTCGACCGGCACCGTCCCGAGGTGGCCGGCTGGGACCGCGTCGTACGGCTGCGTCAGCTGGCGGCCGCCTACAGCCGGCACCCCGTCGCCGGGCCCGATCTGACGAACCTGCTGACGGAGACGAAGCGGCTGGCCGGGGCGGAACTGCCGGCCGGACTGCGCAGCCGGTTAGACCGGACGTTGGCGGAGCTGCAGGTGACCGGCACGCTCGGCCGGAGCCTGACGGACGAGGAACGGGCTGCGGTGGCTCGGGTCGTCCGGTCGATCCGCGTTACCCCGGTCTCCTTCGCGGACGACGGCCCGGAGCGGGCGGGCGGCGCGCTGCGGCTGCTGACCGACGTGCTCGACGAACAAGCCCAGCTCCTGCTGGGGCGGGCCGCCACCGGGGACGCGGACCAGGCAGCCCTCCTCCCCGACCTGGCGGAACTGCGGTTGGCGCTGCTCGACCGGCTGGCAGCGACCACCGGCCTGCTGCACACCCCGCAGCACGATCCGGCCGTCGAGGACCTGCTGATCGAGGTCGCGGAGGCAGTGCACCAGGTCCACGCGGCGTCCACCGACAGCGCCGCCGAGGTGCTTCGCGCGTACCAGGACGACCTGCGGGAGGACCTTGACCTGGTGGAGCGGACCCTGGCTCGGTATAACGCGGTGCTCGCCTCGACCGTGCAGCACGCCGATTCCCGCGAGATGTCCCGGGTGCTCGACGCGCCGTTGCCGGTCTTCGACACCGTCGTCGTCGACGAAGCAGCCCGCGCCAACCCGCTCGACCTGATGATCCCGATGGCCTTCGCCCGCCGGCGGATCATCCTGGTCGGCGACCACAAGCAGCTCCCGCACATGCTGGAGCAGAAGGTGGAGCGGGAGCTGCGCCGCAATCGTTCACTCGACGGGTCCGAGCTGTCCCAGAGCCTCTTCGAACGGTGGTTCGACCTCTTCGCGAGCGAGCGACCCGCGGTGCGGACGATCCGGCTCGACACCCAATTCCGCATGCACCCCGCCCTGGGGCGGTTCGTCAGCTCGGTGTTCTACGGCGGCCCGGACGTGGTCAAGTCCCACCCCTCCACCCAGGAGCTGACCCACGACCTGAGCCCATGGGCCAGGAAGGTCGCGGGCTGGATCGACGTCCCGCGGGGGGCGGGTGCCGAGGAACGGACCGGATTCAGCCGGACCCGGCGGGTGGAGGCGATCCGGCTGGTGCGGGAGCTGCGGGAGCTGGCCGCACGGGACGAGGCGCGGCAGCTCACCTTCGGCGTGATCACTTTCTACCGGGAGCAGCAGGTCCTGCTGGAGACCGAACTGGTCGATGCAGGCTTGGCTGTCGTGGACGACGAGGGAGGGTTCGCACCGGTACCGGCGATGGCCTACACCGCCGAGCCGGTCCCCCGACAGCGGCTCCGGGTGGGCACCGTCGACGCCTTCCAGGGCATGGAGTTCGACGTTGTTCTGCTGTCGGTGACCCGGAGCAGTTCACCGCCTAGGTCCACCCCCGACCCCGCCGAGGCCGTCCGGCGGTACGGGCACCTGCTCAGCGACAGCCGCATGTGCGTGGCGATGAGCCGGCAACGCCGGCTGCTCATCGCGGTGGGTGACGCCGCAATGGCGGAACGGTCGGCGACGCCGGAGGCGCCGGGACGTCCCGGCCGGTCGGTGGCCGAGGGGCTGGTGGCGTTCCGGGAACTCTGCAAGGGGGTGGACGGTGGCGGGATTCGACGTTGACAGCCCGGTGGTCCTACCGGACCACGTCCGGTATCGGGGCGACCAACTGTGGCTGCTGTGGCCAGCCCTGCGCTACCGGGTGGTCGCCCCGCTCGTGCACGAGGAACGGCTGAACGTCTTCCAGTCGGCGGTGCTCGGGCTGGCCCGGTCCGGATACCGGGAGGTGGGCGAGATGGCGGCGCTGCTCGGCCTCCAGGGTGACCTGGTGGAGATGGTCCGGTCGGACCTGCGTGCGCTGTCCTACCTGGACCGAAATGGCGCGGTGACCGACACCGGGCTGCAGGCGTTGCGGGACGGCTTCCCCGACCCGACCCGGACCATCACTACGTATGTCTACCAGGACGTCTTGACCGGATCGCTCTGGCCGGCGTCGACCCTGCAGGCCCGGCTGGCGCAGGCCGATTGGCGGGCCCGGCAACAGGTCTCGCTGCAGCTGCGGACTGCCGGTGCGCCGTTGCGGGTCACCGCATTCCCGGTGCTGCCGGAGCGCTGGACGGGCACCGAGCAGCCCAGCCACGAGGAGGTTGTCGAGGCTGTCTCGCGTGGTGAGCGGGCCAAGCAGGAGCGGGGCCGGGCCCGACGGTGGGACCGGGCCGCCCCGGATCGTGTGGTCTCACGGGTGGCCTTGATGACCTCGGGTGTGCCGGTGTGGATTCCGGTCCCGCTCGTGTCGGATCGCCACGAACCGGCGAGTACCGAGACCGTGAGCTGGGACGCGTTCAGCCCGTTCACCGGCCGGTCCAGCACCTACCTGCGGCGCCTGGTGGCGACCCGGCTGCAACAGGTGCCGGCGCTGCGCGAGCAAGTCGAACGGTTCATCGGCCGGCGCAGCGAAGCGGTGGTGCTGGAGTACGACCGGCTCGACATTGCGTTGCGCCGACGGATCGGCGAGGTCCTGGAGGACCGGTTCGCCGGTCTGGTCCGGGCGCACCGCGACCTCTTCGAGCTGCTGACCCTGCTGGAGCGGGACATGGAACGGGCCCGCCTGACCGGGGACGGCTGCACCGAAATCGGCGACGTGGTCCGAAACGCCTGGCGCCTGCACGAGGTCGTCCTGCGCGACATCGTCGCCCGGCACCCGCCGCCGGCCGACGCGCCCGAACTGACTCCCCACGGGAACCGGTTCGCCGGTCCGCTCGGACGATGCTGCCGGCGACTCGGGATGCCGTTCGGCGAGCACCTCCAGGTCCTCGGGTTCAAAGCGGACGAGTTCCGGAAGGCGGTTCGTCGTCCGGAGAAGGTCTCCAACACGCCGGCGATGCTCGCCGCGGTGCTGGTCTCGGGCGCGCACGGCGGACCGGACCATCCCGTCCGACGACTGGCCGAGGTCCGCCCACACCTGTTCACCGAGCTGAGGCGGTTGTCGAGCGACCGGAACACCGGCGGTGCGCACGCCGCGGTGGTGCCGCTCAACCTCGACACCGGCGAGGCGGCCTGGGCGCTCGCCCAGCACACGACGGCCGCGTACCTGGGCGTCGACCTGCCCGATCTGTCCCGGCCTTCGCGAAAGGACAACCAAACCCATGGGGAAGAGCAAGTCCCGGTCGCCGTACCGCAACCTCGGGGCCCGGTCCCGGCCCCGCGCTGACGAGGTCCAAGCCGATCTGGCGCTCGCCGCGCGCCGCGCGGAGGACGGCTCCGAACTCGTCAACGCGCTGACCACCGAGGCCCTGACGCCCGCGCAGCGGTCCTCGGAGGAGGTGCTGACCACCTACGACAAACTCACCCTGCAGATCGAGGAGTACCGGCGCTGTGCCCTGGCCGCCACGGCGCGGGAGGAGGCGGCACGGACCCGGGAGGAAGCGGCACGGGCCCGCGAGGAGGCGGCACGAGCGCGGGAGGAGGCGGCCGAGGCGGACCGGCAGCGCATCCGGACAGACCTGAACCTCGCGGCACAGGCCCAGGCCGAGGCGGAGGAGATCCGTGGCCGGCTGGCCCGGGCGGAGGCCCGGCTCGACGAACGGGATGCGCAGCTGCGGGACCGGGAGAAGGCGGCCGAGGCGGGCTTCGTGGCGGAGGCGGAGCGGGCCCGGGCGGCGCTCGACGCGGAACTGGCGGAGCTGCGACGGGCCGCGTCGGCGGAGGTGGCCGCCGAGCGCGAGCGGTGGGTGACGGAGCGGACCGAGGCGCTTGCCGAGATCGAGCAGACCCGGCGGGATCGGCTGGCCGACGCGGAACGCGTCCACGCCGAACTCGCCCAGGAACGCCAGCAGCTCACGACCCGGGCACAACAGCTCGACTACGACCAGGGTGCCCTGCGGGGACAGGAGATCCAGCTCGAGCGGCGGGAGCGCGACCTGGAGAGGGAGGTGACCGCGCGGGCCGCCGCGGAGGTGACCGCACTCGACCGGGACCTGCAGGTCCTCCGGATTCAGTACGCGGCGGCCGAGGAGGCGGTCGCCGACCTGCACGGCCGGCTGGCCGAACGGGAGCAGGTGCTACTCAAGATCGGCTCTTCGGATCCCGCTCACGTGCTGGACGAGATGGAACGGCTCCGCGCCCAGAACGCCGAACTGCGGGACAAGCTCGCCGCCCGGATCGGCGACGAGGACCTAGATCGGCTCCGCTGGTTGGAGCAGCAGAACCGCGAGCTGAACACCGCACGCGAACAGCTCAGCTACGAACTCCAAGAACTCCGGGGCGCGGCCCTCGCCGACCGGATCAACAACTTGCAGGTGAAGCAACTCGCGGACGCCGAACGGCACTTCGAGGTCCTCACCCGCGGGTACGAGGGGCGGATCGCGGAGTTGCGGTCGGCCATCGACGCCCTGTACCAGGACCGCCCCGACCCGGGTACGCCGCTTTTCCCCCGGTGCGTGGCGATGGACGACGACCCGGCGCTCGACGAGCCGGGCGAGGTGTCCGGCGACCTACCGGACCTGGCAGGGTTCGCCCGCTCGCTGCAGACGACGATGTTCGCCGAGCACGACCGCGCGTATCGCCTGAACGACATCTGCGTGCTGCTCGGCGGGCTGGCGATGAGCCGCCTGCATCTGTTGGAGGGGATGAGCGGCATCGGCAAGACGTCCCTGCCGAGGGCGCTGGCCGGTGCGCTCGGCACCGACTGCGCGGTGATCGAGGTGCAGGCCGGCTGGCGTGACCGCACCGACCTCTTCGGCCACCACAACACCTTTGAGCGACGGTTCGAGGAGACCGAGTTCCTGCAGGCGCTCTATCGGGCACAGACACCTCGGCACCGGGACCGGCCGTTCTTCATCGTGCTGGACGAGATGAACCTGTCCCGGCCCGAGCAGTACTTCTCGGTGCTCCTGTCGAAGCTGGAGAATGACGACGGGGTGCCAATCCAGCTGGTGACCCGCGGGGACGGCCGGGCGCCGCGCCAGCTGGTCGGCGGCACGAGCATCGTCTTGCCGCCCAATGTGTGGTTCATCGGCACCGCCAACCAGGACGAGTCCACGTTGGAGTTCGCCGACAAGACGTACAACCGGGCGCACCTGATGGAGTTGCCGGCGCAGCGGCCCCGGCTTGACCGGAGGCCGGTGCCCGCCCTGCCGCCGTACGGGACGGACACCCTGCGGCGGGCCTTCAAGCAGGCGCGGCGGGCACATCGCGAGGACGAGAAGGCCGTCCTGGCGTTCGTCGAGTACCTCACCGGCGACCTCCAGGAGCACGGCCGGGCCCTCCTCGGCCCTCGCGTGGAGAAGCAGCTGCGCGCGTTCACGCCGGTGGTGGTGGCGGCCCGGCAGGGTGACCCGACAGGCGAGCAGCCCGAGTACGGCGACGCCGACCAGGACGGGCGGTCCCTTGCAGCCGACCACTTCCTGGCGATGAAGGTGCTCCGCACCGTCCGGGGCCGGTACGACGTCACTGTGACGGGCCTCGGCAAGCTGCGGGAGGCGATCCGCACGGCGTGGGACCTGCACAAGATGGCGGGTGAGCCGGTTCGCTGCGTCCGGTTGCTCGACGACGAAGTGCACCGCCGGGAGAGCTGACGTGGCCGATCGGACGGGTGCTACCGACCCCCTGGTTGTGGGCTCGGTCATCGATACCTCGCGGGTTCTCGCCCGGGCCAGCGACGTCAGCGCCTGGATGGCGACGAACATGTTCGTCCCGGACACCGTCGAGCGGGCTTCGCTGCGGGACTTCGACCGGGAGGTCCAGCGCGGCCTGGACAGCCTCGCGCACGTCTGCCTCCGTCCGCACGACCGCCTCGCGCGGACGGAGGAGGTGGTGCGGGCGGACGTTGCCCGCCGGGTGCCACCGGCCGGGCTAGCCCGGCTCGCCGGGCATCCGGAGGAATGGGCCGGGGTCGAGCACGGACGCATCCATCCGCTGCGAGTGCTGTCCCTTCGCTACGTCGAGGACGTCGACTTCTACGAGAATCGGGTCGCGGCGCAACTGGTGGACCGGTTGGACGAGTATCTGACCAGGCGGATCCACGAACTGACCCTGCTCGGCGCGGGCCTCGCCGACATGAGCGCGTTCGTGGGCGCGCTGCACGGCACCAGCTCCTGGCGGCGGCGCGAGCGGATCGCCGAGCTGGTGGCGGTGGCGGTGGCGGACAAGGCGGCGTCGGCCGCCGCCATCGAGGCGACCCACGCGGCACTGGCGAACGCGCGGGGCCGGCTACGTGCTCTGCGCCACTCCCCCGCACTCACCCACGCCGATCGGCGGGCGCGGGTACCGATGCGGCTCAGGTGGACGAACCTGTTCACCAACGACCGTCGGTACCGGCGCGTCGGGAAGCTCTGGGAGCGCTGGGCGGTGCAGCAGGCGGCGGATACGGACCAGGCACGGGCCGACAGCCGGGAATTCCCCGCCGCCTACCGAGCGTACGTCGCCGCGCTATCGCTGCGTGCCCTGGCGCTGCTGGGGTACCGGCCGGACGACCCGGATGCCCCGGCTCCGGCAGCGGGCAACCAGCTCCGGCTGCGCGGCCCGGCGGAGGAGTTGACGTGGTCGATGAGCGAGGACGGTTCGGTCGGCGTTCACTTCGGCGGGACGGAAGTGACCCGAATCGTGACCGACCCGCGAGACCTCGGCGCGGAGGTCCCCGGACCGGTCCGGCAGGGCTGGCTCGCCGATCTGGCGGCACTTCCCGGTCCGGTC
Organism: Micromonospora nigra; assembly: GCF_900091585.1. Taxonomy (NCBI): domain Bacteria; kingdom Bacillati; phylum Actinomycetota; class Actinomycetes; order Micromonosporales; family Micromonosporaceae; genus Micromonospora; species Micromonospora nigra. The sequence goes on from NZ_FMHT01000003.1 coordinate 798,013, forward strand.
GTTGTGGTCTATCCCGGCCTGCGGGCCACCCGGTCATCGCTGCCCCGTCCGGTACGTCGGGGCTTGCATCCGGCGGGTTTCGGGACGACGGCCTGCCTCGTGCCGATCAGCCCGCTGGAGGTCGAGGGCGAGGAGCGGCTGGGGCGGGCCCTCCGGTGGACGTTGCAGGGCCGGTGGTTCAGCCACGGATACCCCCTGCCGCTGGCGCTGCCCGCTGGGGTGCCGACGCTGCCGGCGAGGAACTGGCTGCGTCCGGTGGGCGGCGGGCGGGTGCTGCTGCTCCGCCGACCCACCCCCGAGGAGCGGTCGCACCTGCTCCGGGAGGCGGTGGACCGGCACCAGGGCCCGAGCCGGGACAGTCAGCTTCTGCCGGCAGAGCTGACGGCCGCCCTGGATGCGGCGGGGGCGGCCTTCGGTCGGTTCGACACCTGCCCGCTCTGCCAAGAGCCCGGAGCGCGGCTGCACATGCGGGACCGCGACACCTTCCACGCCCGGTGCGGCAACTGCGAGGCCATCTGGGGCAGCCGGGTCTGCTCCTGCGGTGCTCGGTACCCGGTGCTGTGGCCGCACAATGCCATCATCGACACCACCAACGGGGATCGCGTCGACCGGACAGCCGGCGCGGATGTGCTGGCGATGCCGTGCACCGCCGCAGAAAGCGTTCCCGGATCGCGGTTTCGATGTCCCGAGTGCCGGGAGTGTGCGGGGCGATCGGGATGCACCTGCCAGGACGGCTGACTCCGGCGGGCGTCACAACGAGAGGTGGCCGATCTCGTCCGCTGGCGATCCTCGTCCTACGTAACCGCAGGGTCCGGTGAAGTTCCTCGAGGGCGTGGCCTTTGCGCTTCGCCTATGCGGAGCTGCTGTACGAACGGGCGGCCCGCTCGGGCCGGAGCGTTGCCAATGAAGCTCGGGCTCCGGCTCTGGGTGGCGCAGGGGCGGCTCGCGGACGTCAAGGTGCTGGCCGCGGGCGGTGACCTGAACGCGCACCACGGCGCTGGCCCCGACTGTGGCAGCGGTTGAGGTGCTGCGTGCGGCCGTTAACGCAGGCTGTATGGACCTGGCCGGCGATCTCGGCGATGCACGGTGGGAGGCACGTAGCGCGAGGCATGGCGCTGTTAGGGTGTCAGCCGCCGGCGAGTAGGGCCGCGCGGGCGACATCAGATCAGTCCATTCGAGCGAGCAGGGCCCGGTATGCGGCCAGGATCATCTGTCGTACGCATGGCGGCGACGCTGAGTGCCGGGGTCAGGTCGGTGATCAGCGCGTCCAGGCGGGCCTCCTCGTACACACCGTCGGCGTCCGTGAGCCATTCGGTGGCGCCGGGGAGAGAGAGCATTTCCGTGAGGAACCGATGGCCGGCGTCGTCCCTGTCGGCAGTTACCAGCAGCCGCACGCCGGCGCCGGCCAGGCCGCGCAGGAGTGTCCAGGCCGCCGACGATGGCCGGCCGTAGATGCATACCAGCGGCAGACAGGTCTGGCCGAGACGCTCGGCAGCGGCTTCCGCTACTGCCGGGTTTTCGCAGACCCGGACCCTGTCCACGTCTGGGCAGGGTGCCCAGTCGCCGCGTAGTGACCGGCTGGTCAGCCACACTGGCTCGCCGCACCCGGCGGCCGCTGCCGCGATCCTCGTTGCCGGCGCGGTCCCGGTGAGCGGGAGATTGAGGACCAGGACGGTGGCCGACACTTCGTCGCAGCTGACCCCGTGTTCGGCCCACACCTGCCGCCACCGGGCTGCGCCGAGCGCCGTGTCAGCGGCGGCTGCGGCGTCGGCGGGTAGGGCGGTGGCGGCGGCGAGGAGGCGGGCGGAGATACGGCCCAGGTCGGTGTCGCGGTCCAGCCGGTGAGGGTCGGCGAAGAGGCTGTTCGCCACCTCCGCCAGGGGTCGGCCGGTGCCGGGCAGCGTCTGCCACAGCCGTGTGAGGTCAGCGGCTCGGCTGGTGGCCAGGTCCGGGTTAGGGCGTTCAAGCCATCGCCGGGTCCGGGCCAGTTCCACTGCGTGCGTGGGCAGCCCGGCTTTGTCGAGGGTGGTATAGGCGGATTCGACGGTGGCGGCCGCCAGCGCGGCGGCCTGCTCCCTGCGGCCGCGGACGTCGACGATTGGGCCGCCGGTGCGGGTCAGTAGGTCGAGCAGGTCGTCACCGGCGCGGGTCAGCGCGGCCCGCAGCTTGCCGAGGGTGATCGGTCGACCGGATGTTTCCCAGTCCAGGCCGAGAATCCGACCGACCTGCGCCCGTTCGGGCTCGGTCAGGGCTACACGGATGGTGACCCCGGTTCCTGTGCGGTGCTCTTCCAACAGCTTACGGACTGCCGCGAGTACCTTCTGCGGGCCGGCCTGAGCCGCCCATCGATCCGTTGCGGCGGTCATGCCGGCCCGCCCGTGTCCACGGCGACGATGCTCGCTGGCACGCCCATGTCGTTGCCGGTGTGGTTCGGCCCGGCTGGGCCGCCTGTTTCGGCAATGGTGGTGAACAAGTCCGGACCGGCGTCGTCGGTTGGGCGACGCGGCGTGAGGATTCGGATTGCGTAGTCGCCGACCGGAACCTGTTTTAGGTTTTTCCCGGCCCACAGCATCAGGGACAGGTCAACGCCGTCGGCCGGTGCTGGGGCGCGGGTGATGATCCATAGCGCGGCTGTCGGGACCTGCGCGACCGCGACGAGCGGCGCCGGTCCGGCGAGGAGGAAGTCCAGGTCGAAGTCAGTGAGCATTCGCATCATCGTGGCCCGGTTGCTCGGGTCGACGCCTTCGAACGCCTCATCGAGCCACAACGGCCGCGGCGCGTCCTCCGATTCGGAGTACAAGGCGACCAGCGTCGCCAGCAGCGGCTGCAGGAGAGTGACCACCTTTCCGCCGCCGGAGTCGACGCCGTGGACCTTCCTCGTCAGGTCTTTCCAGCGGGTCTCGTCGTCGCCGTCACCCACCTTGTATTGGGCGACGATGTCGAACCAGGCCCGGTAGTCGAGGAGTTCCGCGAGACGGTCGGTCCAGTCTTCGGTGCCGACCAGGCCGGCGTCCTGCGCCTCGCGCAGCCGGGCGCCGAGGAACAGTTGGATTTGCTGCTGTGCGCTTTCGGATTCGATCGATCCTTCCTGCAATGCCTTGAGGATCTTGAATCCGGGCTCCTGCCCTTCGGCTGGAACGCGGCGCAGCCGCAGCGTGGTCTTGTTCGCCCCGGTCGGATGCTTTCTGAGTACGTCGTTGACGACGTCGAGGAGCTTGATGACTTTCTTCATCCGGTCGGCGAGATGGTCGATGAAAGTCGATGACAGCAGCTCGGTGTACATCTGGTGCAGCTTCTCGTCGTGGGTGCGCGACAGATCCTCGACCAGAATCTGCAGATGCCGGATCGCATCAGCGGGATCGAGCTGGGCGCCGGAGGCGTCCACGATCAGAGTGACCGATGGCAGGGGATGCTGCTCGTCGGCCTCTGTGGTGATCACCGACCGGCCGCCAGAAGTTTCCAGAACTGTGCGAAGGTCGACTAGCGACGAGCCGAGCATGCGCGACAACGCCGCCTCGGCTCGCCTGGCCTTCTCGTCGAGCAGCTCCGGCCACATTTGAGGTCGTAGCTGGTCGACAGCCGTGCGAGCATGCGCGAGCGCGGCATCCAGATCCCGGCTGTCCGGAACGGTGAGGTTGCGGGCTGCGGCCAGGCCGGCGTCGACCGGCACCCACCATGCCGCAGCTGCGATGTCCCGACGTTCGAGAGCGGCGGTGAGGTCGTTGCAGCGCTGCTGCCAGCTGGAGTTCGCCTCCCCGGCCGCTGCCGAGCGGGCGAGGCCTTCGCGTTTGCTCGCCGAGATCGACGGCCCGTACTCCTCAACCTGGCGTTCCAGGCGTTCAGCCTGGGCGAACAGTTGCTGGGCGTCAGCGTCCACGGACTTTTCGGCCAGCGTCGCGTTCACGTCTGCGGTCTGCGCTGCTTGCGCCTCGTCCTCGGCGGTGCTGGCGGCCTCATGGACTCGGCTGTCCTCGATCGCGACCCGTCCGGCTGCGGCCATGACCGCCGACATGGCCGCCTTCTGCGCGGAGAGTGCGAGACGAAGACCGCCGGAGGCGGTCGCAGTCGCATCGAGGGCCCCCGTGAGGTTGTCGAGTTGCTCCTCGCCGGTCGTCAGCAGGTTTTCGGCGGCGTACCTGGTCACCTCTCCGGTCGCCGCGTCCGAGACACGTCGGGCTTCCTGTTCGCGGCCGCGAGCATCACGGTAAGCGTTGGAGGCCTTGTCCGCCTCGCCAGCCGCAGCAGTGTGTGCAGCAGCGGCTGCAACGACATCCGCGTCGGTAGGCGCTTGATCCGCTGCCGCCCGCAAGCTCGTAATCTGCTCACCGACCAGGTCCGCTTCACCGGCCAGTTGCCCAAATTCGGCCCGGAACACGGTCGCCTGCGCGCGCAACTCGGTGATCTTGCGGCGGCGGGCAGCAGCCCGAGCGGCGGTGCCGATGAGCTCGGCACCATGCGTCGCGGTTCCAGCCCGGCCCGCCGCGGCGGGGGTCTGCCAGCGTCCGTCGGCGGCCAGGCAGGTCGGTGCGGTCAACGGCCCGTCGGTGGTGTATCCGATGCCGGCGAGGATCCGCAGTACCGCGGCGGACAGGTTACCGGCGTCGTCGGCCGGTTGCAGCACCTGCGCAAGGTTTCCCGTGCCGGCCGGGACGGTGCCGGGGACGATGATGAGTTCGTCCCCGTCGCGGTCCGGTGCCCAGACACCGTCGGGAGTCACCCAGGCGTCCAGCAAACCCGCGGCCGACAAGCTGGCCTCCACCTGGTCGAGGAATACTGGGTCGAGGCCGTCGACCGGGTCGACCAGACGCCACAGCGGGGCGCCTGCACCGGACGGAAATGATGGCCGGTCACGACGGATCCACCGCACTGGCGGATCGGGCGTCGGGTCGCCGGCGCTTTCGAGTGCGTCAGCGTCGCGTTCGGCTTCGGCGGCGCGGGCGGCTGCAGTTCTTGCCGCGGCCCGTAGTTCAGCGACGCGGGTGGTGAGGGGCCCGGTTGCTGGGTCGAGCCACTCCCGGGTCAGCAGGCCGGTCAGTACCTCCCGTGGCCGGAGCGTTCCCGTCTGGGCCGTAACGGCGGTGATCCACGCGTCGCGGACCTCGACCGGCGGGCACACATCGCCGAGTGTTGTTGCCCACCGCTCCAGCTGGTCGGACAGGATTTGCAACGCCTGCGCCAGGGCGTGTTCGGTGGCCTCCGCTGCCTCGGTGCGTTCGTCGAGCTGCTCCTGCGCCTTCTGAGCCACGTCGTCGAGGGCCTGCCATGCCGAGGACGCTTTGCTGGCGGAGCGGATCAGTTTCCGCAACGTGCCGACCTGGGCGCGGCGGGCGGCAATCGCTGCGTCGAACCGGTCGACGTCGCCGGATGCTGCCCACTGCGGAACCTGGTCGCCGAGCCTGGCAACCGCCGCTGTCTCGACCGCACGGCGGAGGGCGACGTTCAGCTCCTGCTCAACGTTTCCGTGTTCTTCGTCGGCTTTCTCCTGCTCGGACTTGGCCGCTTCGAGGTCAGCGCGGGTCCGTTCTAGGCGAGCGACGGCTTTCTCCGCGCGGCGTTTCGCCGCATTCGCTTCCGTGCGCAGCCGCTTGGCATCGTTGGCCCGCTCTACCGCGGTCGTGTACGCCGCGGAGCGCAACAACTGCATCAGTTCCGTGCGCGTACGGTCGCGAGCTTCTTCGAGGTGCTGGGTGTTTCTCGCCTCCTCGTCCAGGCGTTTGCGGGCGTCGTCCAGGTCGGTCTTCGCGGCGCCGACCTGCACACGTGCCTCTGTGACACAGGCGTCGGCGGCGATCAGGGTGTCGGCGTGCAGACGAAGGACGGCGTCAGCCCACGGTCGCCATGCCCTCGTGAGGTAGACGGCGATTGCTTTGCGGGCCTCCTCGGCCGAGTCCCGATCGCGGGCCAGCTGTTCGAGCTCCTGCCAGCCGTGGGCGAGTTCGGTCACCTCGCTCTTTGCAACCGGTGGCAGCGCCGAGCGGATCTGGGAGGTGAACCAATCGGGGTCGAGTTTCTGCCCCAGGTGTGGAGTGCGCAGCACCTTCAGCATCTCGATCACGGTCGCGTACCGGTCGGTGTCGTCGAACCCGAACAGGTCAGTGGCGAGCCGCTCGGCGTAGGTCTGACCCCTTGGATACACAGTGACGCCGTCCACGGCTTCGAGGGCTTTGGGTTCGGTGACCGCCTGGCCTGCGGCCAGGTCTAGGCCGGCGCGGACCCGGGCGGTGCCGTGGCAGACGACCCATGCGCGGGTCATCTGCGCCACGCCGCGTTTGGTCTGGGTGTACAGCATGGTGGTGAAGAACTCCGGTGTGCCGAACGGGCCAATTCGGCCGTATTCGACCCACGCCCAGCCGCGGTTCGTGGAGGCGGAGGCATCCCGCCGGTCGCGGTCGTCGGCGACCGGTTCGACGTAGTAGCGGTACTCCTTGTCGGACTGGCCGAACGTGTCCACGTATCTGCGGTCGAGGCTGCCGGCGAGCATGAGCAGGGTCGTCAGCGCCATCAGCGTCGACTTGCCGGACTGGTTCTGCCCGACGAACTGGGCGCGGCCGTCGGCGAACCAGTACTCGGCCACGTCAAACTCCCACAGGCCGACCACCCCGGCGCGCAGTACCTGCCATCGGGGGCGGGCCGGGTCGGGCAGGCCGGCGGTGGTGACCGCGTCGCGCCACGCGGCCAGCTGCGCGTCGGTGGCGGCCGGGCCTGGGGTCGGCAGGTCGGTCGTGGTCATCGGGTCGTCTCCGATGGGTCGATGAGGGTGATGTCGGGGTCGCGATACCGGCCCGCAGCCGGGGACAAAGTCCATGACTGGTCTGGGCTGACGTGCAGCAGGCCGAGCTCGGTCAGGATCGTTTCCGCGTCGGCGCGGACCGTTCCGGGCACGGTCTTCTGGTCCTTGGACATGTACTCGCCGCGCCAGCCGATCAGGTCTTCGACGACCTCGTCCACCTGCCTGTCGGTGAGTACCACCGTGCCGGACGCGGTACGGGTGCCATGCCGTCCAGCAAGGTCAGCCATCAACAGGGCCACCCAATCAGCCGCTCGCGCTCGCGGCCAGTCGGCCACGGCCGGCGACCGATCGGGGTCGTCGGGCAGCACGAGGACGAGACCTTCGGCGCGGGCCTCGACCGTCCCGCCGGTCATCTGCGCGAGGTCGGCGGTGCGCAGCCCGCGGGCCTTACGCAACGCGTCCGCGTCCTGCTCGTCCAGATCCGCGTACATGACGGCTGGAGTTTCCAGCAGGGCGCGCAACTGCCGGACTGTACGGGTTGCGGCGATCTGCTCGGCGTCGGTGTCCTGCGGTTGCACGGCAGCGGCGAGCACATCAGGGCTGGTCAACAGCAGCAGCGCATCCCGGTCAACCTCGTAGCCGGCACCAGGCCCGGCCCCGTCTTCGGTCCAGTCGTAGAGCATCTTCTCGTCGCTGGTCCGGCGGCGCAGCACGCCCCACCTGGCGAGCAGGGCAGCCGCGTCGCGCAGCAGGCGACGCTGCGGTTTCTGCTCCGGGTCGTAGCCGGTGACGGTGACCCCGGGCGCGGAGGTCAAGTCCCGGACCATGTCGGACAGCCGCTGCAGCGTCACCGTCCCGGAGATCTCCTCGCAGCATGCGGCTAGGCAGCAGACGAGCGAGAGCAGCCGTCGGCCAGGTGCGTCCGCAGGGCGGGGTGGGGCCGTAACGGTCCCGGCGATCGGAACCCGGATCAGGCGTACGGCCCGGCCGACCCGCTGGATCCGGTACCCGGCCCGACGGGCGTGCTCGGTGATCTGCCGCTGGTGGCGCAGGACATGTCGGTGCAGGACCCGGTTCGTGGCCGGAGTAACCAGCGGCTGGGCGAGCAGGCCGAGGAACGCCTGCTGCGCCTCCCGCACGGACGCGGAGGTAGATGTGTTCACGGCCGGCTCCCGGCTGGGGTGATGTGCAGGACGATGTCGGGGTGTACCAGCCGGCCGTCCGGCGTGTGCACGACCGCGGCCGGCGCACCGTCCTCCGGCGGGTCGGCGCGCAGGAGCCACCGGGCGTCCCCGGTGGTCGCAGATCGCCGGCCGGTGCCGTCCGGTTGGGCGGCGGCAACCGCGCCGAGCAGGACCAGCAGCATTTGCAGCTCGTCGAGGGTCAGATCCCGCCACTGCGACAGCCGCTGCCCGGAGCGGGCGAGAATTGCCGATTCGGTGATCGCGGCCTGCGCGGCAGCCCGTGCGGCCCGTTCGCGGGCAGCGCGTTTCGCGCCGGTCCGGTCGGGAATCCGCGCTGCGATCCCGGTCGTTGCTTTCGGGCCCTGCTTGCGCAGGCGGGCCTCCACGGGGACCGGATCGGCATCCCAGAACGACACCGCGCCGGGGTTGCCCGCCGGTGGGTCCCCCGCGCCCGGCAGATGCCGGGCGGAGAATATCCCGGTCGAGCTGCACCACAGCCGCCAGGCGGCGTCGTCGTCCGCGGTCGATTCCAGGCGGGTGGCCAGATCGATGAGTTCAGCTCGGCGAGAGACGTGCCCCCCGACGGCGGCCAAGGTCCGCTGCCCGCGCAACAGCGGCCCGATCGTGTCGCGCATCTGTCGGCGTAGTTTGCGGGCCTGGCAGTCCGGTCCGTCGAACCAGCGGCGCAGCGTCTCTAGGGTGAGCAGGTGAGCGTTGACGAGCGCTTCGATCGCTGGCTCGTCCGCGTTCGCGCCGAGGGTGTGCACAGCGATGCGCCGCCACGCCGGTATCGGCAGCAACGCGAGCTTCGCCGCGAGATTGGTGATCGCTTCTGAATGCGTGTCGACGCCGGCGCCCCACATATCAACATAACGGCGCAGGGTCTCCTGGACCGTGGTGATCTTCTCCAGTGTCGGCGGGCCAGCGAGCGCACCGGCGAGCCGCGCCTGCCACCCTGCGGCGGCCTTCACCATTGCCTGGTGCGTCGTCGCGATCACGGACCAGGCAGCCGCCGCCCCCGCCGGATCCGCCTCTGCGCTTTCGTACAGCAGGGACAGGTTGGCCATCAGGATCCCGGGGGCAAGGGTTGCAGCGGCGGCTGCGGCGGTGTCGTCGCCGAGGGACGTGATCGCCCGGTGTAGTTCGGCGACGGTCTCGGTCAGCTGGTACCGGTCCCGGTCGAGAACGAACTCCGCGTCCCGGACCGCTTTGTCCTGGAACCGGTAGACGACACCCCATCGTTCGAGACGGCCCATCCGATCCTTCAGCTTGAACGCCGGGTCGTCGAGGAGCCCCGGATCGACACCCAGCACCTGCAGACGGCGGCGCAGCAGCTCGGGCAGCTCAGTAGCCGCGACCCCGGTCAGGGTGTGCTCCTGCTCGGCGAGCAGCACATCGACGATCAGCCGGTACTGGGCCGAGAACCGGCTCGTCAGATAGCTGGCCTGCAACAACCCGCCGGGCAGCCCGGCCAGCTGCCACAGATCCGGGCCGTCAGCCGACCGTTCCTCATCGTCGTCGAGCTCTGCGCCGTCCGGCCGCACACACATCCCTTCCCACACCACATCGCAGGGCTCGCGCTCGGGCTAGCCACGGGACGCGCTTGCCAGGCCGAACACGGGCCGCGACGCGATCATAAGGTTGCGCACCGTCACATCCGGCTCGACAAGCGTCCGGCGACCTACGCGAGCATCGTCAACTGATCACTCGTAGCACCAGCCGGACCGCTGACCAGTGCAGCATCCCCGCGCTCGAGGTTTTGTCGGGTCACCGACACTCGCAACTTGAACAAAGCGCGGGACACTTGGCGTTCCTCACGGCCCGGAGACGCGGTCCGCAGCGGCGGGGATCGTTGTTTGGTGGTAGTGGCTTGACCAACCGGAGTCGTTAAAGCCCTGGTAGCTGAGCTTGACCGGGAGTAACAGGCGTAGACAAAGTGTCCTCAGTCGATTGCTTGGGTTTCGACGGCCACGGTGGAGCCGGTGGCTGTCTTACGGACGTAGAGGCGGGATGGAATCCGCCGACGTAGTTCCGCGACGTGGCTGACCAGTCCGACGGTACGGCCACCTGAGCGCAGGCCGTCGAGGGCGTCGAGTACCTGGTCGAGTGCCTCTTGGTCGAGAGTCCCGAAGCCTTCGTCGACGAAGAGGCTGCCGAGTTGGGTGCCGCCAGCCTCAGCCAGGACGACATCGCTGAGGCCGAGCGCCAGGCACAGCGAGACCAGAAAGGTTTCCCCGCCGGAGAGGGTGGCCGGGCGGCGTTCCTGGCCGGTCCAGGCGTCGACGACGGACAAGCCGAGCCCATTGCGGCCGGCGCGGCGGCCGGTGTCCGACTCGGTGACATGGCGCAGCAGGTAGCGGTTGTGGGTGACCTGCCCGAGTCGGGTGTTCGCCGCCGTGACGACGTGCCGGAACCGGTGGGTCAGCACATAGGTGGAGAGGGTCATCCGGGTACCGCTGTCGCTGCTCTTGCCCTCGACGAGTTGGGCGAGGCGGTTGGCGATCTCGTACTCAGCGCGGATGGGTCTCCACTGAGCGAGGGCGTTGACCAGATCCGGGCCTAGCTGCTTCAGCCGGTCGTGTTGCTCGACGGCGAGGCCATGCTGGGCGTGCAGCTCCGTGGCCCGCAGTCGGGCGGCTTGGTAGGTCTGTTCGCTGCCCTCAACGTCCGGTGATGGTTGGTGTGCGGCGGCGAGCAGGGTGGGGTCCTGTGCTCGTCCTGCGGCCTGGTGGTACTCGCCGTCGAAAGCGTCGATACGCTTCTGCAGGTCGACGATCTCGGGGTCGGTCAGGGCTGCGGCCCGCGCTGCCACGGTGTCGGCGAACTCCGACAGGTGCAGGTGGTGCTGCGCCTCCCTGTGGGCGTCGGCGAGTTCCCTTCCTGCCTGTAGCCACTGCCCCAGGTTGGTCGCTGCGGTCCTGACCTCGGCGATTTCCCCGGTCAGGCGGGTCACCCGCACCCGCAGGGTCTTGTCCTGGCCGCGGACGGCGTCGATGGTCTCGTCGAGTTCGGTGATCTGCGCGGTCAGGGCGGCCTGCTGGGCGTTCGCCACCGCTTCGTCGCGGCCGATGTCGGCGGCTTCGCGGTGCTGATCGGCCAGCATCACGTCGAGGGTTTCCAGGTGGGTGCCGAGTTCGTCGGCCAGTTTCGTCGCCTCGGTCGCCGCCCGCACCGCCTTGCGTGCCTCGGTGACCGTCGACTTCGCATGGGCTGCGGTCAGGTCACCGACCGTCTCGGTGACTTCGTTGAGCTGGGCGTTGATGCGCTCGACGGTGATCTCGGCGCTGCGACGTTCGTCGAGCAGTTCGCCCGCCTCCGTCTTGGCGTGGTCCTCGTCGGCGGCGGAGACGGCGTCGGCGGCTGCCTGCGCGGGTTCGGGGTGTTCCGGGGAGCCACAGACCCCGCAGGGCTGACCGGGCCGCAGTTCACCGGCGAGCTCCGCGGCCATGCCGGCCAGCCGACGCTGCCGTACGTCGAGGTGCCGGGCCTCGGCGGCTTGGTGGCGGTCGACGGCAGTACGCCGTTCCTCCTCGGCGGTCGCAAGCTGCGCGGTGAGGTCGTCGCGGCGCTTGCACGCCTTGGCCTGCTTCTGCGCCTCGTCCAGCCGCAGCTCGGCGGCCTCCCGGTCGGCGGCCACCGCCAGGGCCTGCTCGCGCCGGCCAGTGATTTCGGCATGCTCGACCGGCAGCTCGACCAGGCGGGCGTTGACCTTCTCGCTCCGGCTGGCCAGATCTTCGAGCTTCTTGCCGACCGCCGTCCGCTGCCCTCGCAGCGTGGTCCGTCGCGCCTCGCTGTCGATCGCGGCCTCGGCGGCACGCAGCTGCGTGGTGCGGGTCTGTTCCGCCCGGGTCAGCGCGTCGACGTCGAGGTCGGCCACGTCGACGGCGTCCCCACCGTCCGGGACAGTCAGCGCAATACGGTCCGGCAGCACCGCCACGTCAGCGGGCAGCGAGGCGAGGTGTTCGATCGTCGTGCGGCGGAGCAGGTCGAGGTCGGTGTGCCGCCGGTCGACCTGGTCGAGGTACGGCTTCAGCGTCGCTGCCGCGCGGGCGGAGTCGAGCTGGCGCTTCCAGCGGTCACGCTCCGGCTTGCGTGTCGTCAGCTCATCGCGCTGCTGCACCGCCGCCTGATACTCCCGTTGCTGCCCGGCGAGGGTCGCGGCGGCCTGCCGAACCTGGTCGAGGCGCTGCTCCTCCGCCGTACCAACGGCCATGTTCTGGGCCAGGGCCTCCGCCAGGTCAGCGGCCCGGTTTCGGTGCACGGCGGCCCAGGCGTCCAGCTCACTCAAGGTGTCAGGCTTGTCGAGATCGGCGGGCACCTCGACCTTGACCACCTCGGCGAAGCGCTGCGTCAGGTCGCGGATCGTGCCGAGGGCCGCGCGTTCCTGCTGGCCGAGTTGCGTCCGGTGCTCCGCCAGCCATCCCTCGGCGCGGGTGAAGATCTCGATGTCGAAGAGGCGCCGCAGGAGCCCCTGACGGTCGTCGGCAGACGCCTGCAGGAACCTGGCGAACCCGCCCTGGGGCAGCAGGACCACCTGGCAGAACTGCTGGACGTCAAGGCCGGTCTCCGCCCTGATCAGGTCGGCGGCTTCCCGGTGGTCCCTGGTGACGAACTCGGTCCGGTCCGGGAGCTGTTCGACGATCTCGATAAGGGCCTGTTGCCGGGTGGTCCCGCTGCCGCGTCTACGGGGACGCATCCACTCCGGGCTGCGGCTGATCAACAGCCGTCGGTTGGTCAGGGTGACGTCCAGTTCGACCCGGGGGCCGACACCAACGGCGGCATGCTGCGAGTGCAGCGACTTGGCATCGTCCCGGAAACCGGGCACGGACCCGTACAGGGCGAAGCAGATCCCGTCCAGGATCGTGGTCTTCCCCGCGCCGGTATCCCCGTGGATCAGGAACAGGCCGTCGGCCGTGAGCGCCTCGAAGTCCACGCTCACCGTGTGAGGAAACGGCCCGAAGGCGGTCATGGTCAGCCGGTGCAGTCGCATCAGCGGGCCACCTCCACCCGGCGCAGCTCGTCGAAGGTCCGCTGCAGCAGCGCGACCTCGTCGTTGTCCGCCGGCCGACCACGCACCTCGGTCACGAAGTCAAGCGCCACCTCCACCGGTGACAGCCGATCCAAATCGGCGAGATCCCGGCCGCCCACCTCGACGGCCAGGCTCGGCACCACGAGCTTCAGCAGATGTGGGAACCGACGCTTGAGCCGCTCGTGCGGCGACAACGGACGCACCGCATCGGTCAACGTCGCCTCGACCCAACACTGCTCATACGCGCTGTAGGCAGGGCTGTTCAACAATCCCTCCACGGTGCCGGTGAGCCGGGCCATCCGCCTCGGCACCGGAGCAGGAACCTCCTCCACACCGCGCAGCCCGTCGACGCCAAAATCCACCAGATAGGACGACTTGACGTGCGCGGCCTCGGAAAAGCTGAACGCCAGCGGTGAACCGCTGTACCGCAACCCGTCGGCCAGACGCTGACGCCCGTGCAAGTGACCCAACGCCACATAGTCGACGCCCTCGAACACCGCACCGGGCACATGCTGCACCCCACCCACGCTGATGTCCCGCTCAGTGTCACAACCCTGACCGCCGGACACGAAGGCGTGCGCCATGACAACGGACCGATAGCCGGGACGAAGGGCCAGATCCGACCGAACCCTACCCATCGCGGCACGCAGCGCCGCCGCGTGACTCCGATCCTCGACCCCCCAGGCGGCCACCGCCGACGCCGGTTCGAGGAACGGCACCGGGTAGCAAGCGACCTTCGCGTCCTCATCCTCCAGCAGCACCGGCGTACCCACCGCACCCGTGCCCACCCGCACGTGCACACCGGCCCGCTCCAGCAACCGGGAACTGACACCCAACCGCGCCGGCGAATCATGGTTCCCGGCGATGACGACCACCTGGGTTCCCGCCTCCAGCACGAGCCGGGTCTGCGCCTGATCCCACAGACCGACCGCGTCCGGCGGCGGCACCGCCCGGTCGTAGAGATCACCCGCGATGAGCACCGCATCGACCCGCTCGCTCCGAGCGCATTCGACGAGGTGGTCGATGAACGCCTGATGCGCGTCGTGCAGGCTGATGCCGTGCAGATGGCGGCCCAGATGCCAGTCCGAGGTGTGAAGAAAACGCACGAGCCGAGACGCTAGAACATCCATTGACCGCAGCACATCACCCCAGCCGACCACACTTCCAGACGAAGATCGGGTGTGTCCCGGCAGTCCGTACGGGAAACCTTTGCTATGGCATGGCTGGAGGACCGGCGGGGCAGTCCACTTGGCACCGTCGGCGCCACTGGCCTTGGAGGGCCCCGTGCCATACCACCACAGCCGACCCGTCGCACTGTCTCACACTTCGGCGGGGACACCTCGGGTGAAGGGTCGCCCGGTGTAGACCATGCGGTGAGCTACCCCCACTTCGGTGGAGAGAGGACTCCAGCAAGTTCGGGCGGGGATACCGACACACGGCCGACACTGGCACCGCGCCAGGCGAGTAATAGCCTTACCCCTCCTCCGCGCCGACGGGTGTGGTGAGTGGCCGAGTCCAACAAACCACTACATCGTTGTCCATCCATACCGAGGGCTGACCGTAAGCCTCGGTATGGGAGGTCCTGATGCAGTACACGCCGGAACTCGACGGCCCTGACCTGCTCGGCTGGTGGATACGGCAGTCGCCCCGGCGGGGCCGCCCCCGGACGCGGTACCAGGCAACATCAAAGCCGCTGGGTATCCCATTCGCGTTCTACGGCCGGATGTCGACGCGGGAGTTCCAGGACCGGTTGTCGTCGGCGCGGTGGCAACGCGACTTCGCCGAGGACGTGATCGACGGCCGGGGCGTAATCGTCGCCGAGTTCTTCGACGTCGGCGAGTCCCGTCAGGTGCCCTGGACGCGCCGCCCGCAAGCCGCACGGCTACTGGCAGCTCTCGCGGACCCTGGCCGGGGGTTCGACGCGGTGGTCGTGGGCGAGTTCGAGCGAGCGTTCTACGGCAACCAGTTCCGCGACCTCGCGCCGCTGTTCAACCTGTACGGCGTGCAGCTGTGGCTGCCCGAACTCAACGGACCGGTCGACGCCAGCAACGAGTTCCACCTGTCGCTGCTGGCCCTGCTCGGCGTGCACTCGAAACGAGAGGTCCAACGCTCTCGGTTTCGGGCCAAGGCGGCGATGCGCGCCCAGGTGGTCGAGCAAGGCCGGCATCTCGGTGGCCGACCGCCCTACGGCTACCGGCTGGCCGACGCGGGCCCGCACCCGAACCGGGCACACGCCAAATGGGGACGCATGGCCCACCGGCTGGAACCTGACCCGTCCACTGCACCGCATGTGCACTGGATGTTCGCCCAGCGCCTCGCCGGCCGCAGCATCGCCGGAATCGCCCGCGACCTCAACGATCGGCAGGTGCCCTGCCCGTCCCGCGTCGATCCCGGCCGCAACCCGCACCGCAGCGGCACGGGATGGACGCTACGCACGGTGGCGGCGATCCTCGCCAACCCTCGCTACACCGGCCGGCAGGTCTGGAACCGGCAGCACACCGACCGCGGCCCACTCGACGCCGCCGATGATCTCCTCGGCCAGTCGGAGGCACGCCGCTGGAACCTGATGCAGCAATGGGTGATTTCCCGGGACATCGCGCATCCGCCGCTGGTCAGCGAGCACGACTTCGTCGCCGCCCAACAGGCCAACGCCCTGCTCGCACCGGCCGACGGCGCGAGCGGGCGCTACCTGCTCACCGGGCTGATCCGCTGCCAGGAATGCGGACGGATCCTTGACGCCCACTGGGTCAATAAGCACGCCGCCTACCGCTGCCGCCACGGCCACCGCACCGCCTCAACAGGTGACGCGCCCCGGCCGCGCAACGTCTACATCCACGAAGCCAAAGCGATCACACAACTCGCCGAATGGATCGGCATCCCGGCCGCCGACCCCCACACGGTCACCGACGCGCTACTCGAACACGAGCTCCACGTCACCTGCGCGATCGGCGGGACACTGACCATCACAAAGATCTCCGACGCGGCCACCGCGCATCGACTACCCGCGATCCCGCACCAGCGCAGGACAGCAGAAACCCCCACCGAGACGCTCCATCTACCGTGAAGACCATCCGTGGGGGTTAACGTGTCCGAGGGGGGACTTGAACCCCCACGCCCTATACGGGCACTAGCACCTCAAGCTAGCGCGTCTGCCATTCCGCCACCCGGACCTACACAACGAGCCTACCGCGCTGACCAGAGGTGTTCACACAGCCGCCTGGCCGCCCGGCGGGCCGCACGGGGAGTTACTGTACACGCCGCTCGTGGATCATGCACATCGGCGTGGCCGCCCGTGCGGGGACTGCCGTGAGCGAACTCTGGGTGGCGTGGGCACGCCGTCACCCGGCAGCATGGCCGGGTGCCCCATCCCGCGCCCCTCGCCGCCGTCCAGCACCGCGCTCTCGCCCTGCGGGCTGCCGGTGATCTGACCGCCGCCCGCGAACTGCTCACCGCGGCCGTGGAGAACGCCCAGCCGCCGTTCGGCACAGATCATCCGGACATGTTGAGCACCGCACACCTGCTGGCCCGGCTGCACCGGGAGGCCGACGATCCGATGGCGGCCCGGCGGGTGCTGGAGGAGGCGTTCGCGGCGGGCGAACGCCGCTGGCCGCACGCGGATCCGTTGATGTTGGCCCTCGCCTTCGAACTGGGCACGGTCGCCGACGAACTGGGCAACCGGCACGAGGCCCGCCGCAACTACACGCGCGTGGCCACCGCCGGGCCCGCCGTGCTGGGCGTCGAGCATCCCGCGGTACGCACGGCGCGGCAGTACCTGGTTGACGCCGCTCCCCCGTTGCCGACCGCCCCCGCTACGCCCGAGCCGCCGACCACGCCACTGCGGCCGGCCTTCGACGAGCCGACGATGTCGCTGGCCGCCCTGTCGACGGCGTGGCTGCCACACGACGCCTCGACGGCGGCCGACCAGGTCACCGCCGGTTTCCGGACGGCTCCCGCCGTGCCCCCGCCCGCCCCGCAGGGCATCGCGCCCACCCCACCGCAGAACACCGGCCCCACCCCACCGCAGCGCGGTCCGCTCACCCCCGCCGCTGCGCCCGGCCCGCTGCCACCCCCACACGCCACCCCCATGGCACCGCCGGCCACGGCACCGCCGCCCCTGGCACCGCCGCCCGTCGCACCGCCGCCCGGCATGACGACGCCCGCCACCGCTCCGGAGCCTCCCACCCGTGTGTCACAGGCTCCACCGCCCGCGCCGTACCCCGCCGAGGCGGGCCCGGCACCGGGTTGGGCCCGGCCGACCATCCAGGTGCAGCAGATCGGCCCCCTGCTCGACGACGAGTTGGCACTCTCCGGGCCGCCCACCACCGCTCTCCCCGCCTCCGGCCCGGCCACGGCCAATGATGTGGAGCCGCCGTCGGCAAGCTCCGCGGTGTCGACGACCGCGCCGCACCAGCCGGTGTCCGGGCCACCGATCTCTGGGCCACCGATCTCCGGGCCACCGGTCAGCGGCCCGTCGGCGCCGCCGCCGCCGTCCAGCCTGCCTGCATCCCCGCCTCCACCACCGGTCGTCGGGCCGCCCGGAGATCCGTCGCCCGGTCACCCGTCACCCGGCTACCCGTCACCCGGCTATCCGTCGCCCGGAGCGCCGGTGCGCACACCGCCCGGTCCTCCTCCGAAGAGCGCACCACCGTCCTACGAGGGCGAGTCGCCGTCCTACGGAAGCGAACCGACGGCGGCACTTTCCTGGCCGCACCCGCACCCGCAGCCGGGCCAGCAGCCGGCAGGTCCGGCGTACCCGCAGGGCGGCGCGCAGCCGTGGGCCGCCCCCACCTCCCAGTGGGGTGCGCCGCAGCAGGTGTCGGGGGTTCCCGGGCACCCGAACGCGGCGTACCCGATGTCTGCGCCGCCGGCCCCGGGCGGTGGCCGCAACCGCATCGTGTTGGTCCTCGCGCTGGTGGCGGT
Organism: Micromonospora nigra; assembly: GCF_900091585.1. Classification (NCBI taxonomy): domain Bacteria; kingdom Bacillati; phylum Actinomycetota; class Actinomycetes; order Micromonosporales; family Micromonosporaceae; genus Micromonospora; species Micromonospora nigra. The sequence continues at coordinate 815,876 of NZ_FMHT01000003.1, forward strand.
GGCTCTCGCGGTCGTGATCGCGGCGGCGGTGGGCGGGATGATGCTCAGCCGGAGTTCAGCTGCGCCAGCGGACCCGGGGGCGTCGGCGTCGCCGGCGCGGACCGGGCCGCCGCCGACGGACCTGCGGCTGCGGGACGAGTCGTCCACGATCACGTTGACGTGGAGCGACCCGTCGGGCGGGGCGGTGCCGCACATGGTGGCCGGGGGCCGGGCCGGGCAGGCTCTCGGAGTGCTGGCCACCGTGGATCCGGGGCGTACCAGTTACACGGTCAACGGGCTGAACTCGCGGGTGGACTACTGCTTCACGGTGCTCGCGGTGCACTCCACGGACAGCTTCGCGACGTCCAGTCAGGTGTGTACCACCCGACAGTGACCGCGACACGCGGCGCGACACGCACGCTGAGTGTCCACAGCGGGACACTGCGGGTTCCGGTGGCCTCCGACCGGGCCATATGATGTCACCCGGCTCGGGGCAGGGGGCGCCGCACGCGGCGCGACCTGCCGGAACTGACGGGGAGGCGGCCGGCTGTGGCGACCATCGACGAGGCCGTGTCCACCGGCACGGTGCGACCCCGCCCGCGGTGGCGCGGTGGTCTGGTGACCGTGGGGACGGTGCTGGCACTGCTGGCCGCGCTGGGGCTGACGGTGCTGGGGTTGGGTTCGGCCGACAACGCGGTGGCCAGCTTCGACGCGAGCTCGTGGCTGTGGAGCAGTGCGCGCAGCGAGCTGGCCCGGGTCAACGGGGTGACCGGCCGGGTGGACACCCGGGTGGAGGTGCCCGACGCGCGGCGGCATTCGATGCAGGTGACGCAGACCGACCGGCTGCTGGTGGTGCGGGACCTGAACTCGGGTCGGATCAGCACGCTGGACCTGGCGACCCTACAGATAACCGCGACCACCCGCACCACCCCGGGGCTGGGAGTGAGCGTGGCCTTGCACGAGGACGCCGCGTTCGTGATCGACGCGGTGCAGGGCATCGTCCGTCAGCTCGACCCGCGGTCGCTGGTGCCGGTCGGTGAGCCGGTCCAGTACCCGCCGGGGATCACCGGGGGTTCCTTCGACGGCGAGGGTCGGCTGTGGATCGCGGTGCCCGCCGAGGGCACCGTCTCGGCGATCACGCCGGCGGTGCTGCCGTCGGCGCCCGCGTCGGCGGCGCCGCCCGGTGGCGGGGTGAGCCCGAAGCGGGTCGAGACGCACGACGTGGCCGACGCGAGTCACGAGCTGATGGTCTCCACCCTGGATGACGGTGTCGCGGTGCTGGACCGCACGGCGGGGTCGCTGGTGACGGTCGTGCGGGGCGAGGTGACGCGGACGAAGCTGCCGTTGGCCGCGCCGGGCAGCCTGCCGGCCCGCACCAGCGGCGCGATGGTGCCGGTGACGGTCAACAGTGAGCGTCGGGTGCATGTGGTGGGTGGCGATCAGGTGCGCACGTTCACGGTGCCGGGCACCGGGGACCGGCTGACCCCGACGGTGGCGTGGAAGGAGCGGTTCTACTGCGCCGACGAGGCCACCGGCGCGGTGTACGCGTTCGACGCGGCCGGTCAGCTCGTGGAGACGGTGCGGGGGCGGGGGGCGGGTCCGCTGGAGTTGGAGGTGCGGGAGAACCACCTGTTCATCAACGCCCCGGACGCCTCGACGGCGCGGGTGGTCGACGACGCCCACCGGGTGCGGGTGGTCGACAAGTACGCCAACGACGTGCTGGGTGGTGATCCGCCGGCTCCGGAGCCACCGCCGCCGCCGAAGAAGCCCGAGGTGAGCCGGCCGAGCGTGCCACGCAGCGTGACCGCGTCCGCCGGTGACACGCAGGCGAGGGTGAGTTGGCAGCCGGCGGCGGCGAACGGCGCGGCGATCGTCCGGTACGTGGTGGAGGGTGCCGGGCAGCGCCTGGAGGTGGGCGCCAACCAGCGGTCGGTGACCGTGAAGGAGCTGACCAACGGGGAGACGTACCGGTTCGCGGTGCACGCGGTGAACGCCAGGGGTGCGGGGCCGAAGCGGTCCAGCAATCCGGTGGTCCCGACGGCGGAGGTGCCCGACCCGCCGGCCAGTGTGACGGCGCAGGCGCGCCCGGACGGCACGGTGCGGGTGTCCTGGGCGCGGGCCGACGGTCAGGGCAACACGATCGCGCGGTACACGGTGACCGCGACGTCGGCGGGCAGCAACGCTCCGGTCGGCGAGTCGCGCCGCACCGAGCTGGTGATCCCGGCCGGTGAGCTGGAGTACGGCACCCAGTACGCGTTCACGGTGGTGGCGGTGAGCCGGCGGGGTGCCGGGTCGGAGGCGTCGCCGGTGAGCAACACGGTGGTGCCGTACGCGCCGCCGGGGCCCCCGCAGCAGGTGCGGGCGAGCACGGTGGCGGACCGGCCGGGCACGGTGGCGGTGCAGTGGGCACCGGCGCAGGCCAACGGCCGGCAGGTCACGACGTACCTGGTCGAGGCGGCGGGGCGGCGCGCCGAGGTGACGGACACGCGGGCGACCGTCGACGGGCTGGGCGACGGGCAGAACGTCGCCGTGTCGGTGCGGGCGGTCAACGAGGCGGGTGAGGGGCCGACGGCGACCGCCACGGCCCGGACGGTGGCCGCGCCGCGGGTGACGGTGACGGGTTCGTCGGCGACCGCGACGGCGGTCACGGTGACGGTGACGGTGGACGCCGGGGGTGGGCAGGCCACCTGCACGTTGAGCACGCCGGGTGAGACGGCGAAGTCGGGGGCGTGCACCAGCCTCACGGTGAGCGGGTTGGCGCCGGGCACGAGGTACCCGTTCACGGTGACGGCGAGCAACGCCGCCGGGACGGGCACGGCGACGCGTACCCAGGCCACCGACGCGTTGTACGGTGTGGCGACGTGCGTCAACGGTTCGGAGGGCGCGGAGCGCACCTACTGTGACAAGGACGTCGACGGGCGTAACGGCAACGAGATCTTCTCGGTGGCCCGGCAGGACAACGACCGGCAGGTGGGCTGGGCGAAGCCCGGCACCCGGTTGAAGGCCTACTGCAGGCAGCGGGGCGAAGAGGTGTACGCCTACGTGTACAACAACGACAAGAAGAGCACCTGGTGGGTGCGGGTCGAGTACCGCGGACGCAACTACATCCCCTGGGCCTGGCTCAACCTGGAGGGTGGCGACGACATCGGCGTCCTGCCCACCTGCTGATCCGTCTGAGGAGCACCACCGTGAACAGCCACGAACCGCTCACCCAGCAGGAGGTGCAGGGTTTCGCCGCCCTGGCCGCCCGGCTGGCGGAGAACGTCAACGCGGTGGTGCTCGGCAAGCCGCACGTGGTCAGGCTGGCCCTGACCGCCCTGTTCGCGCAGGGGCACGTGCTGCTGGAGGACGTGCCGGGTGTCGGTAAGACCACCCTGGCGCGGGCGATCGCGGCGACGGTGAAGGGGCAGTGGCGGCGGATCCAGTTCACGCCGGACCTGCTGCCCTCCGACGTGTCCGGGGTGACCATCTTCAACCAGGCCAGCCGGGGGTTCGAGTTCCATCCCGGTCCGGTGTTCGCCAACATCGTGATCGCCGACGAGATCAACCGGGCGTCGCCGAAGACCCAGTCGGCGTTGTTGGAGGTCATGGAGGAACGCACGGTCACGGTGGACGGGGTACGCCATTCGGTGCCGCAGCCGTTCCTGGTGGTGGCCACGCAGAACCCGGTGGAGATGGACGGCACGTACCGGCTGCCGGAGGCGCAGCTCGACCGGTTCCTGGTGAAGTTGTCCGTGGGCTATCCCGACGAGTCGGTGGAGGTGGAGGTGCTGCGCGGGGCGACGGTCCGCTCCCCGGACTCGCTGTCGGCGGTCACCGACACCGCCACCGTCGGGGAGATGGTGCGGATGGCCCGCCGGGTGCACATCGCCGAACCGCTCTACGCGTACGCGGTGCGCCTGGCCGCGGCGACGCGCGTCCACAAGCAGGTCCGCGTCGGGGTGTCGCCCCGGGGTGGGATCGCGCTGACCCGGGCGGCGTGCGCGTACGCGCTGATCGACGGGCGGGGCTGGATCATGCCGGAGGACCTGAAGACCCTCGCCGAGCCGGTGTTCGCGCACCGCCTGCTGCTCACCCCCGACGCCCAGGTACGCGGGATCACCGCCGCCGAGGTGCTGCGCCAGGCGGTGGCCTCGGTGCCGGTGCCGCTGCCGTCGGGCCAGCCGGCCCCCGTCCACCCCTGACCCGGGTCGGCGTGGGAATCACGGCCCGGGGCGTCGGTCTGCTCGTCGCCGCCGCGGTTCTGCTGGGGGCGGGGGTGCGGTTCGCGTACCCGGAGTTGGTGGTGCTGGGTGCGGCGGCCGGCGGCGCTGTCGGCTACGCCGTGCTGGCCGCGGCCCGGCGACCCCGCCTGGTGGTGCGCCGCACGGCCGACCCGGACCGGGTGGCCCGGGGCGAGCCGGCGGCGATGTCGGTGACCGTCGCCAACGTGGGGCGGCTGCCCGTGGCGAGTCTGCTCGCCGAGGACCGCTGCGGGGGGCGCACCGTGCCGGTGCCGCTGCTGCGGTTGCGTTCCGGCGCGGACACCACCGTCGGCTACGACGTGCCGACGGACCGGCGGGGGGTGGTGCCGGTCGGGCCGCTGCGGATCACCCGCCGGGATCCGTTGGGCCTGGTGGTGCTGTCCCGCGCGTACGGCGAGGCCGTGCCGGTGTGGGTGCATCCGAGGGTGCACCCGCTGCGGGCGGTGCCCACCGGGGCGGGACGCAGCCTGGAGGGCCGCGTCGACGCCGTGGCGCACGGGTCGATCACGTTCGACTCGCTGCGTGAGTACGTCGTCGGGGACGAGCTGCGTCGGGTGCACTGGCGTACCAGCGCCCGGGTGGGTGAGCTGATGGTGCGGGAGAACGTCGACACCAGCCTGCCCCGGATCGTGGTGCTGCTGGACAATCGGGCCGCCGCCCACCCGCAACTCCGGGACGGGGTGGCCGAGTCGTTCGAGGCGGCGTGCGAGGCCGCCGCGTCGGTGGTCACCGCCGCGTACCGGGAGGACCTTGCGGTGCTGCTGCTGACCACCGCTCCGCTGGACGCGACGGGGGCGGCGGGGCCGCTGGACCTGCTGGCAGCGGTGCGGCCCGACGGCGGGGGCGGCGTGGCGGCGGCCACCGCACGGCTGCGCCGCGACCGGCTCGGCGACACGCTGGTCTTCCTGACCGGGCCGGGTGGCCGCGACGACCTGGGGCACGTGGGCGCGCTGCGGTCGGCGTACCCGTCGGTGGTGGTGGGGGTCCTCGGCGCGGCGGAGCCGACGCCGGCCGGCACGGCGGGCCTGGTGGTGCTCGACGCGGCCGACGGGGCCGCGTTCGCCGCCGAGTGGGACGGGGTGCGGCGGTGGTGAGGCCGCGCGCGGCGGTGGTGCCCGCCGTGCTGGTGGTGATGACCGCGCTGGCCGGGCTCGCGTTGGGCCGGGTGTACGCCACGGCGGTGCTGCCCTTGCTGGTGGCCGGCGCGGCGGCCGGGTCGGTGGCGGTCAGCGTGGCCGTGCGGCGGCTGCCGTCGTGGCTGGTCGCGCCGGTGTCGGTGGCCACGCTCACCGGTTACACGCTGTGGGCGCTGCGGTTCACCGCCGACCGGGCCGACCTGCCCGGCGGCCTCGGCGCGGTGAGCCTCGACGCGGCCCGCAACGCCGTCCCCCGCCTGTTGACCGCGATGATTCCGGTGGAGCCCACTCCCGACACGGTGCTGCTGCCGGTGGTGGCCGCCTGGCTGGCCGGGCTGACCGCCGCCGAGGTGGCCCTGCGGGCGGGCCGGGTGCTGCTGGGTTACCTGCCGCCGGTGCTGCTGTATGCCGGTGCGCTGTACGTGGTGGGCCCCAACGCCGGTCCGGCGATCGGGCCGACGGTGGCCCTGGTCGCGGCGGCGGCCGTCGGTCTGGTCGCCTCGGCCCGCCCGCCCGGCGACGCGGACCCGACCGTGGCGCTGCCGCCGTCGGCGCGGGCGGGTGTGCGGGCCCGCCTCGCCGCAGGCACCGCCGCCGGTGTCGCGGTGGTGGTCGGGCTCGCCGCGCTGCTCGGGCCGGCGGTCGCGGCGCTGGTCGACGGGCGGCCCACCGACCCCCGACGGTACGTCGAGCCGCCCCAGGTGGAGTCGCTGGACGAGAACCCGCTGATCCGGATCTCCGGTTGGGCGTTGCATCCGGAGCAGACGCTGCTGGAGGTGGCGACCCCGGGCGGGGCGGCGGAGGGCACGCCGATCCGGTTGGCGGTGCTCAGCGACTACGACGGGGTGACGTGGCGGGTGGGCGCGACCTACCGCAACGCGGGGCGGATCCTGCCGGCGACGCCACCGTCCCCCGACGCCACGGTCGAGACCGTCCGTCAGGACATCACCGTCGCCGATCTGAGTGGACGGCTGCTGCCCGCCGTCGCCACCCCCCGGGAGGTCACCGGCGCGCGGGTGGCGTACGACCCGGCGACGGGCACCCTGATCCGGCCGGAGGGGCTGACGCCGGGGCTGCGCTACCGCGTGACCTCGGCGCGGGAGCGCCCCGACGTCAACCTGCTGTCCACGGCGAACGTGCCCGCCGGGGAGGAGGTGGCGCGGGTGTTGCAGGTGCCCGAGGGGGTGCCGGAGCAGCTGCGCCGGCTCGCCGCGCAGCTCGCCGAGGACAACGGTGCCCCGTACGCGCGGGCCACCGCGGTCGCCGACTGGCTCGCCGAGCACTACCGCCTGGTCGCGGACGCGCCGAGCGGCCACGCGTACCCGAATCTGACGTTCTTCCTGTTCGGTCCCCGAAACGCCGGCGGTCAACGGGGCACGTCCGAGCAGTTCGCGGCGGCGTTCGCGGTGCTTGGCCGACTCGCCGGGCTGCCCACCCGGGTGGTGGTCGGGTTCACCTCCCCCGGCACCGGGCCGGTGCGGGCGGGCGACGCGTACGCCTGGCCGGAGGTGCTGTTCGAGGGGTTGGGATGGGTGGCGTTCGACCCGCTGCCCCGACCCGACGAGCAGCCCCGCCCGGTGGAGGAGGACTTCCGGCCGCCGCCGGAGCAGCCGCCACCGTCGGAGGCCCCGGAGCCCACCGTGGAGCCGACGGAGTCGGCGGCCCCGCCGGTGGCCGGCCGGGCCACGGCCGCCTCCCGGGGCGTCCCCACTCCCCTGCTGGTGGCCCTCGCGGGCGGGGTGCTGCTGATCCTCGTCGGGGCGGTGTTGGGTGCCCTGTTCGGGCTGCGCCGGGCCCGCACCCGGGCCCGCCTGTGCTCCGGTGACCCCGGCGAGCGCATCGCCGGGGCCTGGCGGGAGCTGACCGACGGGCTGCGCCTGGCCGGACGGCCGGTCGGTGACGACCTGGCAGCCTCCGAGGTGGCGGCGCACGCTCGCGCGGCCCTGCGGGACGCACGCACAGTCCCCACCGACCGCACAGTCCCCACCGCCCGCACCGGGCCGGACCGCCGGGTCGACGGTGAACCGCCGCCGGCGGCGGACCCGACGGCACCGGTAGGTCAGCAGGCCGCCGACCGGTGGGGGCCGTCCGCCGCTGCGACCGGCCTCGTCACGGTCGTCGCACCGGTGGTCACGGATCCGGCGCTGACGGCCGTCGACGAGCTGGCCCGGCTGGTCAACCAGGTCACCTTCGCTCCCGGCACCGCCACCGCCGGCCAGGCCGACGCCGCCGCCGACGCGGTCACCGCCTACACCGCGGCGCTGCGGGCCGCCCGGCCGGCCTGGCGGCGGCTGCTGTGGTCGGTGCATCCGGGCCCGTTACGTCGCCGCTGACCGGAGGTCGCGAGGGTGGATCTGCTGCGCCGCGTCGGTGACCTCGCCGGCCGGCGGTGGCCCGCATGCGGTGGGCAGCGGGGCCGTGAACGCGGGTGACAGTCGGGTCGAGACGCGGCCGCCCGGCCCGTCCCCGACGCGGACCGGGGTGGCCGGGACACCCGTTGGTGCCCCCGGCCACCCCGGCGTGTTCCGAGTGGCTTCAGAAGAGCCAGGTCGGCACCTCCGGCTCCGCCCGCAGCGGAACCATCGTCGTCGGGGCGAGCCCGACCTCCGGGGCCGCCGCCCGGCTGCGGGCGCTGTCCGAGGTGGTGCCCGGCGGCGGGGCGGCGGCGCACCGCGTACCTGCGGCCGGCAGGACGACGTCGACCAGGTACCGGTCGATCGCCTCGTCGGCACAGGCCACCCGGCCGTACACGATGTGTCCCCAACCCTCGTAGGTCAGCAGTTCGGCGCGGTTGCCGAACTGGGCGGCGGCGCCCAGCGCCCAGTTGTAGCCGGTGGCCGGGTCGTGCAGCGAGTTCACGAACAGCAACGTCGTGTCGTTGGTCGCCTCGATCGGGCGCTGCGGGTTGGTGACGGGGTTCGGGAAGCCCAGGCAGATCGCCCCCACCGACGCCCGGGGCGGGTCCGGCAGGTCCGGCGCGGCGCGCTGAGCGTCAGCGGCGATCGCACTCCACTCGGTGAAGTCGCGGGCGGCGAGGTTCCAGTCCTGGCAGAGGACCGCCTGGTACGCGAAGGGTACGACCACCGGTTCGTCCGGGGCCGACTGAATCCGGGCCGACTGATCCCGGGCCGGCTGCCGCTGCGCCGCTGCCGCTGCCGCCGGGCTCGACGGGCGGCCGGCGTCGAGGCGTTCCAGTTCGCTGGCGATGCCGAGCCAGTAGGGCTGGTAGTTGAGGTTACGCAGGACGAAGTTGACCAGATCCGGCTGCGTGATCCGGTAGCTCGGGTCGTCCGGGTCCGGCAGTTCGCCTCGTCCGGCGCGGTCGAGCAGCCGCTGCCAGAACTGGCGGATGTCCCGACCGTGCAGGGCGCACCGGGGCAGCCGGGCACAGCCGGACACGAACTCGTTGAACGAGTCCTGCCCGGTGGCCGCCTGGGTGACCGCGAAGCCACGGGCGTCCTGGCTGTGGTCCATCGTGCTGTCGGCGACGACGGCCCGCACCCGGTTCGGGTACAGCTCCGCATACTGCTGGGCCATCAGCGTGCCGTACGACATGCCGAGAAAGGTCAGCTTCTCGTCGCCGACCGCCGCTCGAATGGCGTCGATGTCGCGGACCACGTGCAACGTGTCGACGTGGTCGAAGACCGGACCGGTGCGACTGCGACAGTCGACGGCCAACTCGCGGGAGGCGGTGACCATTTCGTCGAATGCCGCCGGGGTGTTGATCGGCCCGGACGGCAGGTTGCCGATCGCGTCCAGTGAACACATCACCGGTGCGCTGCGGGCCACGCCGCGCGGGTCGAATCCGAGGATGTCGAAGTGGCGACGAAGGTCCTCGCTGTAGGCGTTCCACAAGGCCGCGTCGACGCCCGAACCACCCGGCCCGCCCGGGTTGACCACCAGCGAACCGCGCCGCGCCTGCGGGTCGGTGGCTGGCCGCTTGGCCAGCGCCAACCCGATGGTGGGTCCGTCCGGGTCGGCCCAGTCGACCGGCACGTCCAGAGTGGCGCACAGGGCGGTGGCGTCCTGTGCGCAGGGCGCCCACTGCACCGCCCCGCCCGGTGCCGCCGCCTGCGCGGCCGGCGGGGCGAGTGACACCAACGTCAATCCCACCGCCGCAGCGGCAACCAGTTGCCGGATCAGTTTTCTGCGCATGTTCCCTCTTCCCGGTGCTGTCCGGCTGTTGCCGGCGGTGCCGACGTTAGCGAATCCGGAATGCGTCCGTGGTTACGGGAACATGTCATCGACAATGCCTGCGGGAATGCGGATGGAATTGACCGGCAGGTTCACCGGCAGAACCGCCGGCACTTCATTTGTGCCGGTTCTGACGAATGGTGGGGCCGCCGACCGGCAGAGGGCTCGCACCGAATCTGCCGGTTGCCTTCGCCGCAGCCGGAAGGACCGGCTGTCAAGATGGCCCAGATCACAGACACCGATGCGGCCGGGCCGGGGCCATTCGCCACCGAGGGCCGACGTCCGGCTCCGGGAGAACGTCCGGCCGACAGAGGTTCAGTGCGGGCGCGGCGACGCCCCCGCCCGCAGCCGACGGACGAGCTTACGCAGGCCCGACTGCCAACCGTCGGGATCCTCGGCGCGACGGCGGGCGTAGTCGGCCACCTCCGGGTGCGGCAGGATCAGGAATCGCTCCTCGGCCATGCCGGCGACGGTCACGTCGGCCACCTGGTCGGCGGTGAGCACCGCCCCGGACGCGGCGATCACCTGGGCGCCCAGATGCCCGGCGGCCAGGCCGTCGGCGAGCATCGGGGTGTCCACCCCCTGCGGGCACAGGGCACTGACCCGGATGCCCTGGTCACGGTAGGTGATCGACAGCCACTCGGCGAAACCGACCGCAGCGTGTTTGGTGGCGGTGTACGCGGCGTCTCCGACGGCGGTGAGCACCCCCGCCGCCGAACAGGTGTGCAGCAGGTAACCGGAGCCGCGTTCCACCATCGCCGGCAGCACGGCCCGGGCGGCGTACACGTGCGACAGCACGTTGACCCGCCACGCCCGGTCCCAGCCGGCGTCGTCGACCTCCACTCCCCCGCCGGTGGTCACCCCCGCGTTGGCGCAGAACACGTCGATCCGGCCGTACCGCCGCTCGGTGTCGGCGACCAGCGCGCGGACCTGCTCCTCGTCGGTGACGTCCAGGCCGACGGCGCTGGCGGCCGGGCCGATGCCGGCGGCCACCGCGCGGGCCGCGTCGACGTCGAGGTCGGCGAGCACCAGCGCCTCGGCGCCCTCGGCGGCGAACCGGCGGGCCAGCGCTGCCCCGATGCCACCGGCCCCGCCGGTGATGACCACGACCCGGCCGGTGAGGTTCACGCGGCCCGCCCGGCGTCCGGGCCGAGTCGGGCGATGAGCGTGCTCAGGGCGGCCGCCCCGCCGGCGGCCAACTCGGGGGTGGGCAGCAGCGCCACCACGGGCACGTCCACGCCCGCGTCGGCGTACCGGCGCACCTGCTCCCGACACTGCTCGGGCGGGCCGTGCAGCACGAGCGCGTCGACGACCTCGTCGGGTACGGCCGCGGCGGCACCGCGCCGGTCACCGGCGGCCCACGCGTCCCACATCGGGGCGAGCGTCTCGTCGCGGCCCAGCCAGCGGTGGAACTCGGCGTACGCCGGCACCGTGAGATAGCTGGTGATGAGCCGGCGGCCGAGTTTGCGGGCGTACCCGGCGTCCTCGGTGGGGCAGACGAAGATCCGTGCGACGACGTCGAACTGGGGCCGCCGTTCGCCCAGTTCGGCGACGGCGCGGGGGACGTCGTCGGCGGCGAGCCAGTTGAGGATCACGCCGTCGGCCTCGGCGGCGGCCAGGCGGAGCATGCCGGGTCGCAGGGCGGCCAGCAGCAACGGCGGCGGCACGGCCGGGGGCCGCTCCAGGGTGAACCGGCGCACGGCGAAGGTGTCGAAGGCCCCGTCGACGGTCTCGCCGCGCAGCGCCGCGCGCAGGAACCGCAGCACGTCGCGGGTACGCCGGAACGGCTGGGTGAACTCCACGGCGTTCCAGTCACCGACCACCACCGGCGAGGAGGCCCCGAGGCCGAGGGCGAACCGGCCGGGGGCGGCGTCGGCGAGCGCGGCTGCGCTCATCGCCAGCAGACCCGGCCCCCGGGTGAACACCGGGGTGATCGCGGTGCCCAGCCGCAGCGACGGCTGCCAGGCCGCGGCGAGCGCCAGCGGGGTGAAGGCGTCGGCCCCGTTGACCTCGGCGGACCAGACGTCGGTGAAGCCGGCGTCGGTCAGGGCCGCGTAGACCGCAGCGTGGTCGGCAAGCGGGATCCCGCCCAGTGGCACCGTCATTCCCCATCGCGTCATCGGTCGATGGTGCCCGCCGACCGGGGCGCGGAGCAAGATCCCTGACGGGTCGGACTGCCGGCGGTTGTCCTGGTGGTGAACGGGTCCGCCCGGCGGAGGCGCTGTCCCGGCACGCCGACGGTCCTGCCGTCGCCCCCCCGCTTCGACCCATGTCGATACTGTGGGAGGCGACGCGCTAGCCTGCCTGTCGTGACATTCTCGCTCGTCGCCCGTTCCGCCGACGGGATGCTGCACGGCGTGGCCGTGGCCAGCAAGTTCCTGGCCGCCGGCGCACTCGTCCCGGCCGCCGAGGCCGAGGTCGGCGCCCTCGCCACCCAGGCGCACCTGAACCTGGCCTACCGGCCGCAGGGGCTCACCCTCCTGCGCACCGGCGTGGCCGCTGTCGACGTGGTGGCCGGCCTGGTCGCCGCCGACCCTGACCGGGAGCACCGCCAGCTCGGGGTGATCGGCGCCACCGGGTCGGGCGCCACATTCACCGGTGCGCGCTGCCACGGCTGGGCGGGCGGGCAGGCCGGCGACGGCTGGGCGGCGCAGGGCAACATCCTCGCCGGCCCGCAGGTGGTCGACGCACTACGCGACACCTGGCTCGGCGGGGTCGACCTGCCGTTCGCCGACCGGCTGCTGGCCGCGCTGCGCGCCGGTGAGGCGGCCGGGGGTGACCGGCGGGGCCGGCAGAGCGCGGGGCTGCTGGTGGTCAAGCGCGGCGGCGGCTACGGCGGCACCGGCGACGTGCTGGTGGACCTGCGGGTCGACGACCACCCCGACCCGGTGACCGAGTTGGCCCGGCTGCTGGCGGTCCACACGCTGTTGTTCAGCCGACCCGACCCGGCCACTCTGCTGGACCTGCACGGCGCGGTGGCAGCCGAGGTCGCGACGTTGCTGACCGCCCTGGGCCACCCCGCGGACCCGACCGCCCCCGAGGAGGCGCTGGTGTCCTGGGCCGGCCTGGAGAACCTGGAGGAACGCCTGGTGCCGGGCCGCATCGACCCGGTCGTCCTGCACCACCTGCGCACCGCGGCCCCCCACGTCCCCACTCCCCGCTCCGCCCCCTGAGCCTCCGCGCCCGCCGTGGGTCAGGGGGCGAAGAACAGGGGCGGAAAGGCGGCCCGGGACCGGGCGGCGCGGGCGGCGGGGGTCAGCTCCGCGCGGCCGGTCAGCGCCTGGACCAGCGCGACGTCGTCCCCGTCCAGCTCGGCCGGCACCGGGCGGCCGCCGGTGAGCAGGTCGACGACGACCCGTGCCGCACCCGGGGTCAGCCACGGCGGCCGCTCCAGCGCCGCCGCCAGGTCGAGGCCGTGCACCGCGACCTCCACCACCCGGGTACGGAGGAACTCCGCGACCGTCATCGCGTCACCGTGCCGGGTCCGCACGACCCGGTCGGGCGGCACCGCGTCCAGGGCGGTGTCGGTGGACCGCCACGCCCGCTCGAAGCCCTCGGTCGTCGCCCGCCCGCTGTCGTGCACCCGCGCCGCCTCCCGGCGGCCGTCCTCGACCCGGGCCGCGTCCACCTCCGCAGTGAACTTGGCCGCGCCGAAGTAACCGGCGGCGTCGACCAGCCCGACGGCGGGGGCCGGCACGACGGCGGGGGCCGGCACGACGGCGGGGGCCGGCACGACGGCGGGGGCCGGCACGACGGCGGGGGCCGGCACGACGGCGGGGGCCGGCACGACGGCGGGGGCCGGCACGGCCAGCATCCCGGCCAGCCGGCCGGCGCCGGTGCGTACGTGGGCCAGCAACTGCGCCACGGTCCACGGTCGGCAGGCGGTGGGCCGTCCCAGGGCGGCCCGGTCGAGCGTGCCCAGCACCTCGGTCAGCCGGGTGCACTCGTCGACGAACGCAGCGCGTACCGCTCGCACGGTCAGCCCTGGTAACGAGGTACGACGCGGTGCACCGCGACCAGCACCAGGGCCATCACCACACCCATCGTGCCGGCGATGCCGGCGGCGCTGCCGGCGTAGCCGACGAACAGCGGTCGGCGGGCCAGCTGGTCGGGTGGGACGGCCCGCAGGTCCACCAGCCAGGCCAGCGCGATTCCGCAGGCCACGATGGCGAGCAGCCCGCCGATGCCGAGCACCGCCGCGGCCACCCGGTGCGCGTCGGCGGATTCGATCTGGGCCTGTTCGCGCTGGGTGACGAGCAGCAGCAGCCCGGCCAGCGCCGCCCAGACGCCGACCACCAGGAACGCGGCCACCGCGTCGCTGGGCCGGTGCCAGCCGGCCGACAGGGTCGCGACGCCGGCCACCGCGGCGTAGCCGGCGCCGATGAACGCGCCCAGCGCCCGCACCCGGCGCGGCAGGACGAGCACCAGCGCGACCGCCACGGACGCGGCGACGGTGGTGTGACCGCTGGGCAGGCTGTTGCCCACGTACACCCGCTCGGGGTCGATGCCGTAGTCGGGGCGGGTGAGGCCGTACTTGAGCAGCTGGGTGGTGACGTTGGCTCCGGCGATGAGCATGGTGGCGGTGACGGCCAGGGCGATCCGGCCCCGGATCAGCGCGATGAAGCCGATCACACCGGTCGCGGCCAGCAGCGACACCACGGACATCGCGTTGAGGATGTGGTCGACCGGCTCGTCGATGTGGTCCTGGCCGATCCGGTTGCCGGTCAGGGCCACCGTGTCGATCCACTGGCCGACCTCGACGTGCAGGGCACCACGCCACACGGCCAGGAAGCCCGCTGTCTGGACCATGGCCAGGACGACCAACCAGACCGCGGTTCCACCCCTCGCCGTCGTGCGCACCCGCACACCGTAGCGGCACGCCCGGCCCACACGGGCGGTGGGCCACCGGCGTCGGCGGGCTACTTTGGGCCCGGAGCGGAGGAGGTCGCGGTGACGAGCACACCCGAGCGGGAACCCGGTACGGCAGCGGCGAGGGCGACGGCGGCCCACGACGGCCCCGGCCCCGTCCCGGCGGACCGGCCGGAATCGCTCGCGGACCTGCTCGGTGGTCGGCGTGGCGCGGTCGACGCCACCCTGCCGCCGGTGGCCTTCGCCGTCGGCTGGCTGGTCACGGGCCAGTCCGTCTGGGGCGGCGTCATCGCGGCGCTGGCGACCGGGGCGGGGGTGGCCGGCTGGCGGCTGCGTCGCGGGGACCGGCCGAGGTCGGTGCTGGTGGGCCTGCTGGCCGTGTGCGTGGCCGCGCTGGTGGTGCTGCGCACCGGCCGCGCCGAGGACTTCTTCCTGCTCCAACTGCTGGCCAACGCGGCGAGCACGCTGGCCTGGGTGGTCAGCGTGGTGGTCCGCTGGCCGCTGCTCGGTGTCGTGGTGGGCGCCGTGCTGGGACAGCGGGCGCGGTGGCGGCGGGATCCGGCGCTGCTGCGTGCGTACACCAGAGGCAGTTGGGTCTGGGTGGCCACGTACGTGCTGCGGGTCGCGGTGTTCCTGCCCCTGTACCTCAGCGGCCAGGTGCTCGCACTGACCGTGGCCCGGGTGGCGTTGTCCTGGCCGCTGGTGGCGGCTGTGCTGGCGGTCAGCTGGGTGGTGGTGCGCCGGTCGCTGCCCGACGGGCATCCCGGTCTGCGGCACCCGCTGCCGGGGCTCGCGCCGCAGGGGCGAGAAACCGGAAAGTGAGCGGCCGGAGAAGCGCGCGGCCGGAGAACGTGAGGGAGAGGCCGCCACGGGGGGAGCGGCCTCTCCGGTGACGTACGTTACTCCGTCACGAGCGTTCGTGTGAGCCCACGCGGGCCACAATTTTCGTCACTTCCGCCCCCGGGACCGGGGTCCCGACGGGTGGGGGCGGGCCGAGCCGTCCGCTGCGTCGGCCGAACGGTCGACCCGCCCCCGGCCTGACCGTGGGTGTCAGGCCGTCTGCCGGCCGGGCCCGTGTTCCCCCGGGGCCCGGCCGGGCTCCGGGTGGGCGTCCGCGACGCCCACCCGGAGAGGTCGGATCAGTCGTTCGGGAACAGCTTGCCGTAGTCGGCGTACGCCATCGCGACGTCCGCCTGCGCCCAGAACCGGTGGTAGTTGAACTCCGGCTCCGGTCCGCCGTCCAGGTACGCCTGCACCTTCGGCCAGGCGGGGTCGTTCTTGTAGAACGAGCGGATGTCGACGAAGCTCTTGCCGGGGGCGATGACGTCACCGTTGGGCATCTCGCCGGTCCAGCCCTGCGGGACGTAGAGGCCCTGGCCGGTGGACGCGTCGTAGACGTCGTCGAAGCGCCGGTAGTCGCCCCGCTTCTCCGTCGTCGAGACGCCCTGGGCGTCGCTGGCCGCGTGCAGCGCGTCCAGCAGGCCCTTGGCCGTGTTCTTGGCGGTCACGTTGCCCGACTTCGCGGCGTACATGGTCAGGATCCGGGCGTACGCGGCGGCGACGCCGACGTCCTGGCCCTTCACCGTCACCTCGACGTGCAGGTTGGTGTTGGGCTGCGGGTTGCTCGGGTTCCAGGTGGTCGGCTGGCCGGTCCACTTCATGTCCGACGGGATCGACCAGTTGGCGCCCAGCGTGGTGTTCGAGATCGCCCACGGCACCCACTTGTCGAGCAGCGCCTTGGCCTTGGCGTTGCCGGTCACCATGTACAGCTCGGCGATGCGCTGCATCGACCAGGCCTGCATGCCGAACCACTGGTTCGACGGCGGGTCGTTGTAGACCGGGTCGACGTCGTAGTACATGCCGTAGAAGGTGGACGTTCCGGCCGGCGGCTGGCCGTAGTGGCCGCCCCAGCTGTTGGTCGCACCGCCGGCGATGCCACCCTCGGCGGACTGGAGCCAGGTGTAGAACTCCAGCTGCCGCTCGAAGCTCTTCTCCCAGTCGGCGACGGCGGTCGGCGACTTCGGCTTGAGCTCGTCGACGTTGGTCAGCGCCCAGGCCGCGAACGGGTTCTGGTAGCCGAAGTGGTTGTGGCTGGAGCCGATGCGCCACGACCAGTTCTGGTTCGGCTCGTACGCGCCGCCCCAGGCGTAGTACCAGGACATCAGGTAGTGCGCCGAGTCCTTGCCCTGCCCGGCGGGGCAGGTCGTCGGGCCGACACAGTTGCCGATCTTCTTGAAGTACTTGTCGAACATGGCGTACCGCAGGTAGTCACCCATCTTCGCGGCCTTGGCCACGGTGGCCGCCACGTCGGCCGCCTTGTTCTGCTCCTTGGCCCAGGTCAGGGCCCAGTACGCGGCCTGCACGGCCCGGGCGTCGGCGTCCGGGGCGTTGGTGTACTTCCACTGCTTGGCCGGGGTGCCCGACTCCTTGATGAACAGGTCCAGGTAGCCGCTGGGGCCACCGTGGGCGAAGGTGTCGCAGGACGGCTGCGGCACGGTCTCCCACACCGACTCCTGGGTGCCCCGCTGGAAGGTGTTGATGTAGGCGGGCCGGGTGGTGCCGTCGCCGCAGCGGCCGAAGCCGTAGGTGTTGTCCACGTCCAGCAGCCAGTGCATGCCGTAGATCTCACCGGTGCCGTAGGTCGACCGCAGCTCGTTGCGCAGCGGGTCCTGGCCGACGGGCACGTTGGGCTGCAACGTCGACGGGTACTGGCTGGGCAGGTCGTTCTCGGCGGCGTACTGGGCGTCACCGGCCGCACCGGCGGTGGGCTGGTCCTGCGTGGACGGGATGATGTACTTCTCCATCACCGTCCAGGCGTTGTTGAACGGGGCCCAGTTCTGGGTGACCCGGCCGTAGTAGGCCTCCAGCCAGAGCCAGAAGCTGAACGCCTCGGAGGTGGTCTGGTGGCCGTGGTCGGGCGCCTCGACGATCAGCGTCTCGATGGAGTGGTACGGGACGCCCTCGGGGCTGAAGTAGCCCGAGTTCTTGATCTTGCCGTACTGGGTGAGGAAGCGCTCGACGTACTCGCCGTCGCCGCCGGTGGTGTCGTTGTCGACCTCCGTGACGGTGATCGCCAGCGGCGCGAACCCGGTCGCGGACGCCGTGACGGTGGCGGTGCCACCGACGGTGTCGCTGTCCTCGGCCGCCGAGACGGTCGTGTTGACGCCGGTGCTCCAGTTGCTCGGGGTCAGCGTCAGCGAGGCCGGCGCGACGGTGACGTCGGTGTCGCCGGTGCGGGCCAGCGTCACCGCGACGTTGGCCGTGGGCGCCTTGCTCAGCTTCACGTTGACCGTGGAGCTGCCGCCCTCGGGCACGGCCACCGCCGACGGGGTGGCCACCAGGACCGGGCCGGAGGCCGCGGTCACGGTGAACGCCTTCTGCGCGGTCGCGGTCAGGTTCGCGTTGTCGTACGCCTTGGCCTGCACCGTGTAGTCGCCGGCCGGCAGGTCTTCCAGGGTGTACGCGTACGGCGCGGTGGTGTCGGTGTTGACCAGCAGCCCGTTGCGGTAGAACTCCACCTTGCTGACGGTGCCGTCGGGGTCGCTGGCCGAGGCGGTCAGCGGCACGTCGGCCGGTGCCTCGAACGGGCCCGCGGGTACGTCCAGGCTGACCGTCGGCGGCTGCTGGGGCGCGCCGCCGCAGGTGACCCCGTTGACCGAGAACGACGTCGGCTTCGGGTTGCTGCCCGTGTACGAGCCGTTGAAGCCGATGCTGGTGGAGGCACCGGTGCCGAGGTTGCCGTTCCAGGCCTCGTTGGTCGCGGTGACCTCGTTGCCGGTCTGGCTCCACTTGGCCGACCAGCCCTGTGTGACGCGCTGGTTGCCGGGGAAGGCGAACTTCAGCGTCCACCCGGTGACCGGGTCGCCGAGGTTCTTGATGGTGACGTTGGCGGTGAAGCCGCTGCCCCAGTCGTTGGTCGCGTAGACCACGTCGCAGGCCGGGGCGGCCTGCGCAGCGCCCGCCGGCAGCGTGATCCCGCCGACCGCCAGGGCGGTCGCGGCGATCATCGCCAGGCGGCGACGTCTGGCCAGATCTCTCATGTGCGTGGTGTCTCCTCGGACCGGGCCGGGGTTCTGGCCCCGGCGGGGGCGCCTCGTGGTTCGTGGGGGGTGAAGACGCCCGTGGATGCTGGTCACCCGGGGGTCAGCGGGCGCGCGGATGACGCTGCGCCGCTGGTGGGGACGCCGTACCGGGTGTTCCGGATGCCCTCGGCGGCCCGCGTTCACGCGGTCTGGCTCCACGTCGCGGATCGACAGTGTGGCATGGAAGCGCTCCCACCAGCAAGAAGGCGGGAGCGTCGAAACAGGAGCTTGTTTCGATCTCGTTTTGGGGCTTTCACAAACCCGTGACGGGCGTTACAGTCGCAACAACGTCGATGGGAGCGCTTCCATCGACGGATGTTCCAAGAAGAAGATCGCTCCAGGTCGGTCCGCCGGCCCGGAGCCGAGACCACAGGCTGACGGCGGGCCAGCCCGGACGCCGCCGCCAGCCACCACCCCACACAGTGGAGGGAGGTGGATCCTCAAGCCACTCGCGTGGCCCGGCTCCCGCGCGACACGCACGACTGGGACGCGAATCCGTCCGTGCGTGTGACGCATCAGGTGGGGACGGGGGTTGCCCTCCCCGTCCCCACACTAAACCCCCGTACACGATGGGAAAAGAGGCCGACGGGACCCGCCACACCCCGTCCGCGTGCCCCGCCCGCGCCGCACACCGCCCCGCCACCCCGCCGGGGCACCCGCCGGCCCCGCCCCCGCGGCCGACCGGCACCCGGTCACGCACCCGACCGGCGTACGCGGCATCACGTTCCCCCACCCCCCGCACCCACCGCCGCACCTCACAGCGGTCCAGGCCACGGTGGGCGGGAGACGCCGCTACCCTACCTGGGAGCGCTCCCGACTCCCCGGCGGTGGCACGCATCCACGAGGAGAACCGATGTCGCTACTCACCCGACGCCGCCTGCTGCGCCGTGCCGCCCTCTCGGCCACCGCCGCCACCCCGGCCGCCGCCGCGCTGGGCGCCGTCACCACCACCGCGCTCGCCGGCTGCGACGACACCGCCGAGACCCGGGACCGCACCGACCCCGCCGAGGGCCCGGCGGGCGGACTGCGCTTCCCCACCGGCTTCGGCTGGGGCGCGGCCACGTCCGCCTACCAGATCGAGGGCGCCACGAAGGAGGACGGCCGGGGCGAGTCGATCTGGGACACCTTCAGCCGCACCCCCGGCCGGACCCGCAACGGCGACACCGGCGACGTCGCGGCCGACCACTACCACCGCTACGCCGAGGACCTCGACCTGATGCGCGACCTGGGGCTGCGAAGCTACCGGTTCTCCATCTCCTGGCCGCGCATCCAGGCCGACGGCACCGGCGCACCCAACCAGCGCGGACTCGACTTCTACCGGCGTCTCGCCGACGGGCTGCACGAGCGCGGCATCTCCCCGATGGCCACCCTGTTCCACTGGGACCTGCCGCAGGCCCTGCAGGACATCGGCGGCTGGGAGTCGCGGGACGTGGCCCACCGGTTCGCCGACTACGCCGACGCCGTGTTCCGCGCCCTCGGCGACCGCATCCCCGTCTGGCTGACCATCAACGAACCCAAGACCGTGGTGCAGAACGGCTACCTCGAGGGCCACCACGCCCCCGGACGGCAGGACCCCGACGCCGCCTACCTGGTCGCCCACCATCTCCAACTCGCCCACGGCCTGGCCGTACGGGCGCTGCGCGCCACCGGCGGCACCGGCCGCATCGGCCCCGCCTTCAACCTGCACCCCTGTTACCCGGCCGACGACACCCCCGCCGCCGCCGAGGCCGCCCGCCTCTACGACGGCTACGAGAACCGGCTCTACCTCGACTCGGCCCTCAAGGGCAGCTACCCGGCCGACGTGCTGGCCGATCTCGGACCCGGCAGCCGGATGGCACGCGGCATCCGCGACGGCGACCTGGAGCTGATCTCCGCCCCCGTCGACCTGGTCGCCGTGCAGTACTACACCCCGATCTACGTCACCGCCGACGGCGGCACCACCCGGCGCTGGCCCACCTCCGAGGCGCAGTGGCAGCAGATCTACCCCGACGGCATGTACGACATCCTCACCCGGGTCACCCGCGACTACGGGCCGGTGCCGCTCACCATCACCGAGAACGGCCTGCCCACACCCGACGTCCTGGCCGACGACGGCACGGTCGACGACGCCGGCCGGGTCAGCTTCCTGCGCGAGCACCTCGCCGCCGTGCACCGCGCGATCAGCGACGGTGTGCCCCTGGAGAGCTACCACGTCTGGTCGCTGCTGGACAACTTCGAGTGGGCCGAGGGGTACGACCAGCGCTGGGGCCTGATCTACGTGGACTACCCCACCCAGCGCCGGGTGCCCAAGCGCAGCGCCCACTGGTATCGGCAGGTCATCGCCGCCAACGCACTCTGATCCCTGCTCCCTGATCGCGGCGGCGGCCCCGGCACCGGGCCGCCGCCGCCGGGGTTCCTGCCCTGCCGCCCTCCCGCCGGCCCCGCCGTCGACCGGTCAGCGGGGCAGGGCCTGCTGCAGCTCCGTCCGCAACGCCGGGGTGAGCATCTCCCCCGCCTGCTTGGCCAGCCGCGCCATCTCGTAGCCCACCACTCCGATGTCGGCGTCCGCGCCGGCGAGGGTGGCCAGGATCGAACCGTCGCGCACCTGCATGACCAGGAAGTAGCCGCGCCCCATCTCCACCACCGTCTGCTTCACCACGTCGCCGTCGAACATCTGCGCCGCGCCCGCGGTGATGCTCATCAGGCCCGACGTGACCGCCGCGAGCTTGTCGGCGTGGTCGCGGGGCAGATTGTCGGAGATGGCCACCAGCAGCCCGTCGGAGGAGACCACCACCGCGTGCGCCACCCCCGGTACCCGCTGCGCGAACGCGCTGACCAGCCAGCTGATGTCGCGGGCCTCCTGACTCAACGCCATGATCTTTCGTCCCCCTTCGCCCATGCACCGGGCGGCATGGGAATCTCCGTGGTCTCCTCGGCCTCGGCCCGCCGGACCCCGCTGTAGAGCCGCGACAGCATCCCGCCCACGGCCTCCGGGTCGGGCTCGTGGCGCATCGGCGGCTGGTCGGGCCGGGCCGGTTGGGTCACCGCCGACAACTGCGCCATCGGCACCCGCAGCGGCAGCCCCCGCTCGCTCGTACCCCCGGTCACCGGCACAGCCGGCGGTGCGGGCGCACCCGCGCCGGCGGAGAGGGCGGACGGGCCCGGGCCCTCCCGCGACCACCAGCCGCCGCCCGGGGTCGGTGCCGGGGCCAGCACGTCCTCGGCCCGCACCGGCACCGGATGCTCCTGCCGTGGCACGGTCCCTCCCGGGCGGCGGCCGG
This sequence comes from Micromonospora nigra, assembly GCF_900091585.1. Lineage (NCBI taxonomy): Bacteria > Bacillati > Actinomycetota > Actinomycetes > Micromonosporales > Micromonosporaceae > Micromonospora > Micromonospora nigra. The sequence goes on from NZ_FMHT01000003.1 coordinate 837,640, forward strand.
CGACCGGCAGCTCGGCGGGGGCGGCGGTGACCGTGGTCAACCGGCGGGCCGCCACCGGCGCGTCCCGCTCCGGCGGCGGCGCCGGAGCCAGCATCGTGTCGGGCAGCCGGAGCCGGGCCACCAGCCCGCCCGGGCCGCCGTGCAGCCGCACCTGCACCCCCAGCCGGGCCGCGAGGTGGCTGACCACGAACAGACCCATCCGCTCCACGGTGGCGACGTCGGCGGCCGGTGGCTCGGCCAACACCCCGTTGGCCGCGGCCAGCGCGGCCGGGCTCATGCCGATGCCCTGGTCGACGATGTCGACCACCGCGCCGGCACCGTCACCCTGCGCGGTCACCGACACGGTGGTGTCCGGCCGGGAGAAGGCGGTGGCGTTCTCCAGCAACTCGGCGAGCAGGTGGACCAGCTCGCCGACGGCGTGCCCGACGATGTGCAGGTCGGCGACCGACTCGTGGCGGATCCGCTGGTACTGCTCGATCTCGGCGCTGGCCGCCAGCAGCACGGCACCCAGACCGACCGGGCGGTTCCACCGGCGGGTCGACTCGCTGCCGGCCAGCACCAGCAGGCTCTCGTCGTTACGGCGCATCCGGGCGGCCAGATGGTCCAGCTTGAACAGGTTCTCGAGCTGGTCGGGGTCGCCTTCCTCACGCTCCAGGTCGTCGAGCAGTTCGAGCTGCCGCTCCACCAGCACCTGGCTGCGTCGGGCGAGGTTGACGAACATGGCGTTGACGTTGCGCCGCATGGTCGCCTGCTCGACGGCCACGCTCACCGCGCTGCGGTGCACCGCCACGAACGCCTCGGCCAGCTCGCCGACCTCGTCGAGGGACCGCACGACGGCCGGCGCGACGTCGATCGTGGGCACCCCGCCGGTGACGGTACGCAGCCGGTCAAGGGCCTCCGGCAGCTCGATCTGGGCGATCCGCAGCGCCTGGGAACGCAGCAGCCGCATCGACCGGGCCATCGACCGGCCGACCAGCACCGAGATCAGCAGCGCGACCAGCAGCACCACCAGGATCACGCCGACGACCAGCAGGGTTCGGCGCAACTGGGTGTCGCTGGCGTCCTCGGCCTGCGCCACCGACGCCGCGTGCACCTGCGTCTCGAACCCGCGCAGCAGCTCGTGCCGTTCCTCGCTGGCCGCCCACCACTGCGGCGCCGGCAACACCTGCGGGCCGGCCGAGCCCTGGGGCAGGGTGCGCTCCTCCAGCCGGGTCGCCGCCAGGAACGCCGGGGCGAGGCTGATCGCGTCGTAACCGCGCACCTGGGCGTTGGTGGCGGCCACCCGGAACGCGCCAAGGGTGGTCAACTGCCGGGCCCGCAGGTCGGCCAGCTGCGCCGGATCGTCGCCCTCGTACCGGCCGGCGCGGGCCGCGGCGTACAACTCCCCGCGGATGCGGGACGACAACTCCTTGGCGCGGGCGAACTGCACGTAGCGCAGCACCGCGTCGCTGAGCTCCGGCCGCTCCGGGCCGGGCGAGGGCTCGGCGAGCAGGTTGAGCAGGGAATCCACCGCCCGGTGATAGGTGCCCAGGATGGTCTCGCTGTTGAGCACCACCGTGGAGATCACCGTACGGATGTAGACGATCTGCTGGTACGCCTGCGCGGCCACCGAGTACGTCGCCCGCCAGGCGGCGTCCGCGTCGGCCAACGGCTCGGCCGCCCGCGCCAACGCCCGCGACGACTCGTCGGTCGCGTCGTGGTACGACCGCAGGGCGGCCAGCGCCGCCTCGGTGTCCCCGGAGGCCCGCAGCACGGCCAGCTCACCGGCGGTGCGGTCGCGTTCCTGCTGGATCCGGTGCACCAGCGCGGTGATCTCCCGGCCCACGGCGACCTGCGCGGCGAAGTCGCCCAGGGTCGACGCCCGGCCCACCAGCGCCTGGGTCTGCACCCCCGCCACGACCAGGAACGCCAGGGAGGGGATGACCAGCACCGTGGCCAGCTTGGTGCGCATCCGCCAGTCCTGCAGGCGCAGCGGGGAACGCCGCCGGTGTGGCACCACCCGGACGTCGAACCGGCGTCGACGGTGGTTCGACACCGCCGCCGCGTTCGCCGGGTCCGGCCCTGTGCCCACGCCTGCCTCCTCGTCCCACGCGTCCGCCGTCGACCCGGGGGAGCGCAGTCCATCCAACCAGGCCAGGGGCCTCTGTCAACGGCTCGGCCTGAGGAGGGGTTCAGGAAGGGTACGGCCGACCGCCACCGGCTGACGTGGTCGGCGAGGGATGATCATCCGTCCGGCCGATGCCGCCGAGCGCCACCGCGTCGTCCACCCGGCCCGACGCCAACAGCGCCGCCCCGGTCGCCCCGATCTCCGGGTTGCGTTGGTGAGCCACCGTCCTCGGGGCCAGCCGCGCCGCGAACGCCTGCCGCCACCACGGGGAGGCCGCCACCGCGCCGCCGCCCAGCACGACCTCCACCGTCCGGTCGACGGTGTGCTCCAGCAACGCCAGGTCGTCGGCGACCAGCTCGCACAGGCCCGCCATCAGCCCGGCCAGGATCTCCACCGAGGACGTGCCGAAGCCGAGCCCGCGCAGCTCCCCCGAGCCCGCCGGCGCCCGGCCCGGGGGCCGGTCCCCACCGAAGCGGACGTTGGCCGGACGGCCGCCGCCGGGCGGGATCTGCGCCAGCGCCGCGTCCAGCGCGGCCCCCGAGGGCAGCCGCAGCTCACGGTTGGCCCACGCGAACAGGTTCCCCCCAGAGGAGTACGCCGCCCCGGTCACCACGTGGTCGTGGTCGACCCGGTAGCGCCACAGCTGGTGCGGCAGCGGGGGCAGCGGCGCGTGCGCCGGCATGCGTTGCAGCAGGCGTACGGCCGCGGAGGTGCCGACGGTGACGGCGGCGTGGCCGGCGTCCACGCAGCCGGACCCCACGTTGGAGGCGGCACCGTCGCCGACGGGCGTGGCCCAGCCAGCCCCGGCCAGGTCGGGCCAGCGGCGCGCGGGCCCGGGGCGCAGCCGGCCCCGCCAGCCCGCCGGGGCCAGCTCCGGCAGCTCCCCCGGCTCGACGCCGGCCAGGGCGCGCGCCTCCTCGTCCCAGCCCAACGTGCTCAGGTCGAGCATGCCGGTGCCGGACGCCTGGGAGACGGACATGGGTGCCTGGGTGAGCAGTTCGGCGAAGACGTACTCGACCAGACCGGTGAAGCGGGCCACCGTCGAGCCGGCCCGGTCGCGCAGCCACGGCAGGCGCACCGACCAGTAGCAGCGGTGCCACCAGGCGCCGGTGCGCTGGTGGAAGGCGGCGGCGTCGGCCGGACCGGTCACCCCGGCCGGCGGCTCGGGCCGGGTGTCCAGCCAGGTCAGCACGGGGCCCAACGGCTCACCGGCGGCGTCCAGCGGCAGCACGGAGTGCCACTGGGCGCTGGTGGCGACCAGTTCGACACCCCGCAGGTGGCCGGCGGCGGACAACTCGTCCAGGCACTCGACGAAGCAGGCCAGGTAACGGCGGGCGTCGAGGGTGCCGGCCCCGTCGTCGCCGACGGTGAGTCTCACCCTGCGTCGGGCCAGCGCACCCGGCAGCGGACGGGCGTCGGCGTCCAGCACGAGTCCGCGTACCGACGAGGTGCCCAGGTCCAGCGCGAGAATGTTCATCGTCGGTCAAGTTACCCGGCGACGCGCGGCGACGCCGTCGGACGGCCCCCCCGATCGGCTTCCCGGCCCGGCGACGACGGCGTAGGGTGGATTCATGCCCGCGCACCTGTCCTGCTGGTGGCCCGCCGACCCGGCGGCCACCTTCCGCGCGTAGCTTCCCCACGCGGCCGCCCGACGAGGCGGCCGCCGGTCTCTTCCGGTTCCCCGGGCCGCCCCACCGGCGGCCTCCGGCACCGAGGAGACCCGATGACCCACCTGAGCGCCCTTATCGCCGCCGCCGTCACCGGCGCGGACCCCGGACCGTTCGCCCTGGTCCGCCGCGAGGGCGCCGACCACCTGGACCTGTTCACCGGTCCCGTGACCACCGTCGGTCGGCTCGCCGACATCCCGCTGCCCGGGGGCGGGTCCGGCCCCCGCACGCTGGCGCTGGTGCCCTACCGGCAGGTCGCCGAGCGCGGCTTCGCCTGTGTGGACGACGGCGTGCCGCTGGAGTGCCTGCGTGTCGAGCGGCACGAACGGGTGAAGTTCGCCGATGCGCTGGCCGCGCTGCCCGACACGCCCGTGCGGGCCGTCGAGGCCGCCTTCGACGTCGACGACGACAGCTACGCCGCCACGGTCGGCCGGGTGCTCACCGAGGAGATCGGCCGGGGCGAGGGCGCGAACTTCGTGATCCACCGCACCCTGCACGCCGCCGTGCAGGGCCCGCCGCTGCTGGCGGCGCTGGCCGCGGTGCGCTCGCTGCTGCTGCGCGAGCGGGGCGCGTACTGGACGTTCGTGGTGCACACGGGCCCGCGGACGCTGGTCGGGGCCAGCCCGGAGCGGCACGTCAGCGTCGACGACGGGCTGGTCATGATGAACCCGATCAGCGGCACCTTCCGCCACGGCGACGCCGGCGCCGACCCGGATCGGCTGCTGCGCTTCCTCGCCGACCCGAAGGAGGTCGAGGAGCTGTACATGGTGCTCGACGAGGAGCTGAAGATGATGGCGGGCGTCGCCGAACGCGGCGGGCAGGTCGTCGGGCCGTACCTCAAGGAGATGTCGCACCTGACCCACACCGAGTACCTGTTGGCCGGGCGCGGCACCAGGGACGTGCGGGAGGTGCTGCGCGAGACGATGTTCGCGCCCACGGTGACCGGCAGCCCGATGGAGAACGCCTGCCGGGTGATCGCCCGGCACGAGCACACCGGCCGCCGCTACTACGCGGGGGTGCTGGCGCTGCTGGGCCACGACGACGCCGGCCGGCAGACCCTGGACGCGCCCATCCTGATCCGCACCGCCGAGATCTCCCCCGACGGGCGGTTGCGGGTGCCGGTCGGCGCGACGCTGGTGCGCCACTCCACCGCCGCCGGGGAGGTCGCCGAGACCCACGCCAAGGCCGCCGGGGTGCTCGCCGCGCTGGGTCTGGGCCCGCAGGCCGCCGCGCCCGCCGCCGGGTCCGCGTCGCGCCTGGCCGACGATCCTCGGGTACGCGCCGCGCTGGCCGCCCGCAACGCGCCCCTGGCCCGGTTCTGGCTGGACCAGCGCGACCCGGACGCGACGGCGCTGCCGGGGCTGGACGGGCGGCGGGCACTGATCGTGGACGGCGAGGACACCTTCACCGGCATGCTGGCCCATCAGCTCGGTGCCCTGGGCCTCGCGGTGACCGTACGGCCGTGGCACGTGGCCGGGCCGGTCGACGGGTACGACCTGGTGGTCGTCGGTCCGGGGCCGGGCGATCCGGGCGGGGACGAGCCGAAGATGGTGGCGCTGCGCAAGCTGTTGGCCCGGCTGCTGGCCGACGGCCGTCCCACCCTGGCGGTGTGCCTGGGCCACCAGCTGCTCGCCGGGCTGCTCGGCCTGCCGCTGCACCGCCGCGACGCGCCCTACCAGGGGCTCCAGCGGGAGGTCGAGGTGTTCGGCCGGCCCCGCCGCGTCGGGTTCTACTCCACCTTCACGGCCCGCGCGGACGCCGACCGGCGCGGCAGCGCGTACGGCGAGGTGGAGCTGGCCCGCGACGCGACCGACGGCGCGGTACACGCGCTGCGTGGGCGCGGCTTCGCCGGTGTGCAGTTCCACCCCGAGTCGGTGCTCAGCCCGGACGGGCTGGACGTGCTGGCCGACCTGGTGACCGGGCTGCTGCCGGCGGCGGCCGGCGAACTGTCCGCGACGGGCCGCGCATAGTCGCGACGATCGGGGGTAGCGCAGCCGGTGACCGGCGGTCCGGACGGGTCGAGAGCCCCCGCCCGGGCCGCCGGTCGCCGCACGGTCAGCGCGCCATGCCCTGGGTGAGGGCACGGCCGATCTGCACCGCCCGCTTGACGGTCAGCGCCGTGGCGGCCAGCGCCTTGTGGTCCGGGGGGATCTCCCCGTTGTTGCTGGTGTGCGACGCGCCGTACGGGTTGCCGGCGACGAACTGGCTCGGGTCGGTGTAACCGGGGGTGACCACGATGCCACCCCAGTGGTAGAAGACCGTGAACAGCGACAGCAGCGTCGACTCCTGCCCGCCGTGCTCGGTGGCGGTGGAGGTGAACCCCGCGTACACCTTGTTCGCCAGCGCGCCGTTGGCCCACAGCGGACCGGTGGTGTCGATGAACTGCTTGAGCTGGGCGGCGATCATTCCGTACCGGGTCGGCGAGCCGAAGACGACGACGTCGGCCCAGGACAGGTCGTCCGGCTCGGCCTCCATGACGTCCTGTGTCTCCAGGCGGTGGGCCTGCCAGCCGCTGTTGGAACGGATCGCCTCGTCGGGCGCCAGTTCCCGGACCTTGCGCAGCCGCACCTCGGCGCCCGCCTCGCCGGCGGCCTCGCAGGCCGCCTGGGCCATCTGGTACGTGATGCCGGTCGCGCTGTAGTAGATCACCGCGACCTTGATCGGGTCAGCCATCGGATGTGGTCCTCCTCGTCTGGGTCAGCTCCGGCGACTACCCGATAGTTGTCGCGGCAAACACCGCCGCTGCCGGCCCGGCCTGATCGACGGGCCGGCGACTCAAGTTTTCTGCAAGTTCGGTCGCGGGTCCGTGCCGGCGGCCCCGGACCGGGAGATCCTGGTGCCACCGCCGCCGACGGCAGCCGCCGGCATCGGTGGCCTGAACGGGGGATCGCGCTCCGCCGGCAACGACGCTGGCGCAGCGCGATCAGGGGAGCCGCTCGCCCGCACTCACCGGTCGCGGGCGTCCCGCAGGTCGTCGACCCGTTCCTGGAGGCGGTCCACGGCGTCCTCGTTGTTGACGAAGGTGGTCATCCCGGCGGCCAGGGCCAGGCCGAGCAGCACGGCCAGGGCGCTGAGCACGAGGCCACCGATCGCCACCAGCCGACCGGTGACACCCGGCCGGCCGGCCATCCTGAAGCCGAGGATGCCCAGGATCACCCCGATGATGCCGAGCACCAGCCCGATCCAGGCCAGGATCGCGGTCAGCACGCTGAGCAGGCCGGCCACCCCGAAGACCAGCGCGAACGCGGCGGCGGCGCTGGTCTTGGCACGCGTCGGCGTCGACGGGACGGGACGGGCCGGTGTGCCGGCTCCCGGGACCGGTTCGTGGGATGCGGCCATCTCGGTCCTCCGTGCGGGCGTGGGTGGGTGGGTGCTCCGGTTGCCGCCGCTTCCCCACCCGCGCCGTGTTCATGCCTGCCCGGGTCGTCGGTGGCGACTTCCGGCCGGGTTGTCGGTGGCAGCTCCTAGGCTGGCCCCACCCGCCCCGGCAAGGAGGCCAGATGCCCGTCGCCCTCACCGCAGCCGAGGCACTCGCGCTGCGGATGACCAGCCTGCTGCTGCGCCCGCACCCGGTTGCCCCACCCGACACCGTGGCCGGCGTGGTGGAGTGGTTCGGCGCGATGCAGTCGCAGGACGCGGCGAGCGGCGAGTGGTCGCTGGGCGTGCGCCTGCCGGGGCGCACCCGTGCCGACGTGCAGGTCGCGCTGGAGCGGCGTGAGGCGCTGCGCACCTGGCCGATGCGGGGCACCATCCACCTCGTGCCGCCCCGCGACGCCCGGTGGATGGTGGAGCTGACCGGGGTGCGGGCGCTGGCGGGTGCCGCCCGTCGCCGCGAGTTCCTCGGCTTGTCGGAGGTGGACGCCGACCGGGCGGTCGACGTGCTCGGCACCGCCCTGGCCGGCGGTGGCCGGCTCACCCGGGCGCAGTGCGTGGCGGCGCTGGTCGCCGCCGGCATCGACGGCGCCGGTCAGCGTGCGTACCACCTGTTGTGGTACGCGAGTCAGACCGGCGTGACCTGCCTGGCCCCGAACGTCGGCACGGAGCAGACGTTCGTCCTGCTCGACGAGTGGGCCCCCGACCAGCGCCACCCCGAGCGCGACGAGGCCCTGGCCACGCTGGCGGTGCGCTACTTCCGCAGCCACGGCCCCACCACCCGGCAGGACTTCGCCGGCTGGACGGGCCTGACGGCGGCCGACGCGAAGCGGGCCGTCGCCGCCGCGGGGGCCGCCCTGGCGGCCGTCGAGATCGACGGCGTCGAGGGGTGGCTCGACCCGGCCCTGCTGGACGCGCCCCGCCAGCCCGTCGACGAGGTGTGGACGCTGCCCGGGTTCGACGAGTACCTCCTCGGCTTCAAGGACCGCGCGCTCATGCTCGACCCGGCACACAAGCAGGCCATCATTCCCGGCGGCAACGGCGTCTTCCAGGCCACCGTGGTCCGCGCCGGGCGGGTGGTCGGCACGTGGAGACGCACCCTCGCCAAGACCCGGGTGACGGTGGCCGTGCACCCGCTGGTCGACCTCGACGCGGCCACCCGCACCCGGGTCGAGCAGGCCGTGGCCCGGTACGCCGACTTCGTCGGCCTGCCGCCCCGACTCCAGTGGCATCCGCAGCGCTGAACCTCCGGCGACGCGGGTCCACGGACGCCCGCCGGGCGTCACCGACCGGTTCACAGACGCCCGCCGGGCGTCGCGACCCGCGTCGCGGCGAGCGAACCGGCGGACGTCCGCCTACGCTCGACCGATGGACGTCACCTTCTTCTTCGACCCGTCCTGCCCCTGGTCCTGGCGCACCTCACGCTGGCTGGTCGCCGTGGCCGACGCCCGCGGCCTGCGCATCGAGTGGCGGGCGTTCAGCCTGTGCATCCTCTCCGGCGGCGACTTCCCGCCCGAGTACGCGGAGGGCCTGGCCGGCTCCGAGCGGGCCCTGCGGCTGGTGGAGGCGCTGCGTGCCGAGGGTCGGCACGACGACGCCGGCCACTTCTACACCAGCCTGGGCGCGAGCACCCACGACGAGGGCAACCCGCTGTCGCCGAAGCTGGTCGACACGGCCGTGGAGGCGGCCGGCCTGGTCGACGCGGCGGCGGCGCTCGACGATCCCCGCTGGGACGAGGCGGTACGCGAGTCGCACGCCCTGGCGTACGCCTCGGCCGGGCCGGACATCGGCTCGCCCGTGCTGATGGTGCCCGGTGTCGACCGGGGCGTGCACGGGCCGATCCTCACCGAGGTGCCCGACACCGACGACGCCCTGACCCTCTGGGACAGCCTCCTCCCCCTGCTCCGGCTGGGCACCTTCCACGAGCTCAAGCGGGGCCGCCACTGACCCTCGAACGACGGTCGCCGCGCCGGGCGCGCGGGCGCCGGGTCCGCCCCGCGTCCCATCCAGTGAGCGGCGGAGCTACCCACGCGGGGCCAGGTGGACTAGCGTTTCCCTAACTCCGCAGCCAGCGCGTACGCCGCCGCCGTCGATACGCCTCCGGCCGACCCCAGCCCGCCCGATCGGTTGGTTCTCGCGGGAACATTCCTTCGCCGGTTCACCGCTTGGGCAGGATCGTCCCCAACGAGGAGGTGTCGTCGTGGTGCAGGACACCCGCGCTCTCGCCCTGATGTTCGAGGTGAGCGGCCTGCCACCGGTCAAGACCGAGGCGTTGTCCATCTTCGCTGCCGGGCATCGGCAGGCGACAAGGGTCCGCGCCCTGCTCCAGGCGGCCTGCACCGCGGCCCAGCGCACCGGGTGGACGCCGCTGGGCGGGCCGGTCGAGGTCGACCTGACCCTGCGCTGCCCGCCGGGGCACCGCACCTCCGACGCCAGCACCCTGCTCGGCGGGGTGTGTGCGGTGTTGCAGGACAAGAAGCGGGTGGCCACCATCGGGCTGGCCCACCTCGGGGTCCTGGTCGACGTCGCCCTCTACGAGGACGACCGGCAGATCCGCCGGTTGTCCTACCGCGAGGAGCCGGCGGAGGAGTACTCGTACCAGGTGCGGGTCGCCGCCGTACCGAACGTGGTTTGACCGACGGCCGCGGCCGGGTATCGCGGACGCCGACGAAGGGAGCGCCGATGTCGGAGCCACACGTCACGCTGGACCCTCGTGATCCGGTGCAGGAGAAGCTGCGCGGACCGCTGGAGGACCAGTTGACCTCGGCGTTGCAGGCCGCCGCCGACCGGGTGCGGGCCAGCTACGCGGACGAGCCGGTGGAGCAGGTGTGCCAGCGGCTGCTCGACGAGACCCGCTCCGGCCTGCACCCGGACATCGCCGCCGGTTTCCGGCCCGACATGGACGAGTTCTGCCGGGTGGCGGTTGCCATCGTGCGCGGCGAGGTTTCCTGAGCCCGGCGGCACCCCGGCCGCTGCCGGTCGGGCTCGGTGCAGGTGGGTCACCGGTGGTCGGGTTCTGTCCGCGGGCACGAGTCAGGACCGGGTCCGCAACTTCCCGGTCCTGACTCCTTGCCGTCCGGGGTCGCAGCGGGCATCACCCGACGAACCGCGGGCGTGGCGCGGTGGCCACGCCGGCTCGACTCGACCCGGGGGCCCGCCCGCACTCAGCTCCACGGTGCCCGACCACCGGACACGCGCCTCCAGCCCACCCCGAGGGGCCTCGGGCGCTGACCCAGGCTAGGCGCTTTCCCGCAGGCCGGACAAGGGATGTGGCCGTCCGCGAACGGTGATTGACGTCAAGGTCAAAAAGCGGCACGTCCGCGTAACACAGCCATGGCCGGGTGCGCTGTTCGACAACGACCGAGGGTCAGGAGAAGCCGGTGAGAACCGGGCTCGGGGAGCCGGTGAGTCGCGGCGGGCGGCGGGTCAGAAGTGCCGCAGCAGGTCCGGGAACGCGGCCAGGTGCAGGATCCCGGGGTCGGTGGGATCCAGCTCGTCGTGCTCCAGCACCCAGGTGTTGTCGTTGGGGATGAACACGGCGTTCATCCCGGCCGCCCGGGCGGGCAGAATGTCCGAGCGCGGCGAGTTGCCGATCATCCAGCCGGCGGCGGGGGCGAACCCGTACTCCCGGCTCAGCCACCGGTACGTCCCGACGTCCTTCTCCGGCACGATGTGCGCCGCACGGAAGTGGTGCAGCAGCCCGCAGGCGTCGAGCTTGCGCTGCTGCTCCTCCGCATCGCCCTTGGTGAGCAGCAACAGCTCGTGCCGGTCCGCCAACTCGTCGAGGGCGTCCGCCACGCCGGGCATCAGTTCCACCTGGTGCTCCACCAGTGCGGTGGCGAGCCGGCCGATCTCACGACGCTCCGCGTCAGTGGCGGGCCGACGACGCAACCGTTCCAGGCACTCACCGAGGCTGCGCAGGAAGACCTTGCTGCCGTAGCCGTGCGCGACCGCGTTGGCCCGCTCGATGTCGTCGAGCACCGCCCGGATCTCCGCCCGGTCGAGGGTGGGGTGGGCGAGCCACTCCAGGAAGTCGTCGATCACCCGCTCGAAGACAAGGTTGTTCTCCCACAGCGTGTCGTCGGCGTCGAACACGAGCACCCGCCCCGGCTCGATCGCCAGCCCCTCGTCTGCCACCCGGCGACTGTAGGGGACGGCCCGGCAGCCCGACGAGTGATTATGGGCTGCTTTCCCCGCCGCCACGGGCGCAGCCGCCCGGCCGCCTCACGGCGGGCCGAACAGTCGCTCCCCGAGCATCCGTTCCCGCTGCTCCTGCGCCTCCGGGCGCAGCCGTCCGCCGCGGGTCAGCATCACCAGCCCGTGCAGCAGGCTCCAGCCCAGCTCGGCCAGGGTGTCGGCGTCCCGCCCGGCGCACAGGGGGGCCAGGGCCGCCCGCAGTTCGTCGGAGGTGGCCGCGATCGTCTCGGGGACCCGCTCCGCGCCAAGGGTCAGGTCGGGAGTGTGGGCGAACATGGCGTCGTACACCTCGGGGTTGGCGTACGCGAAGTCGAGGTATGCCGCCATCACCGCGGACCAGGCCCGGTGCTCCCCGTCGGCGGCCGACCGGGCGGCCACCAGTGCGGCGGCCAGATCGGCGAAGCCGCCCACCGCGACCGCCGCGACCACCGCCTCCCGGTCGGCGAACCGCCGGTAGAGGGCACCGAGGTCGACCTCGGCGTGCTCGGCAAGCCGTCGGGCGGTCACCGCCGCCCAGCCCTCGGTCTCGGCCAACTGCCGGGCGGTGGCGACGACCGCGTCCCCGTCCCACCCGGCGGCCGGTTCGTCTGCTCCGGACACGCATCCGACGCTAGTTCGGTTCACTGAGGGTGATGCCTACGCGACGGATTGCCGACTGAGCGATGGTCGCCCGGCGGAGGTGGTGTACGACCTGCCCACGATGAGCGTCTGGTGACTGGCCGAGGAGGCCGTGTCCACGCTCGGCCAGGCTGCGCGTCTACGGCGCGGTGTCACGTGCGGAGCTGAACTCGTCGTGGATGGGGATGCGGTCCGGTGGGGACGCGCCGGTCTTGCGGGGATCGGGGCCGATCGGTGTGAGTTCCGCATGGCCACCCTTGGCGCCTCGGCGTCGCCGCATCACGGCGGCGCCGGCCGCTCCTGCGACGGCCACCGCTGCCGTCAAGGGCCACATCGCGTGGCGGCGCGCCCGGGGCAGCCACCGCTTCTTCGGAACTTTCCTCGCTCTCATGCCTCCAGTATCACCGTCCGAGATGTCCCATGAGCCGGAATTTGTCTGCGTGACTGGAATGGTCACGCCGGGGCGTCGACAACCAGCGCCGCGCTGCATGCCGACGCCCCCGGCTTCCAGACGAAGCCGCGACGGCGATGGACGGGTGAGGGCCACGAACTACACCCTTCGCGGTGCGTCTCGGGCGTCATCCCGGACCTGACCGGCTTGCTCCCTGCCGGTGTCGCGTATCGCTGCGGCGCTCTCTGCGGCGGTGGACCGCAGCGCTTCTGACGCCTGCTGCGCGGGCTCGCGGAGGTTGTCCTGCACCTGGTGCATCACATTGGCGGCCTGTTGCTTGACCTGGCCGGAGTGCTCCTTCAGCTGGTGTTGTGCCCGTTCGGCGAGATCGCGTTCCTTCCTGCTCGGCGGGATGAGCGAGGCGGCGAGCAGACCGGCTCCGAAGGCGATGAGGCCCGCGGCAAGCGGATTGCCCTGGGCTCGCTCACGGGATGCCTCAGCCAGTGCCTGGGCACGGTGCCCTGCGGCGGACACCGCGTCCGACGCCTGGTGTGCCGCACCCGTGACGGCGTTCGCACCACGATGTGCCATGCCGGAAACCGTGTCCGAGGCCTCGTGTGCCGCACCTGTCGCTTGCTCCACACCATGGTGGGCCGCATCGGAGACCCGGTGCGCGGCCGCGGAGCTTTGATAGACGGTGCTGTCCTTCGTGTGTCTGGCGGTGCCCATGACCTTGTCGACGGCATGGCTCACCCGGCCGCGGGCGCGGGTCGCCTGGTCCGAGGCGATGCGGCGCGGGTTGGCCTTGTAGGCGATGGCGTCGACGTCGTCGCTCAGCTCGGCTCTGGTGGTCTCGATATCGCGCCGGATCCTGTCCGGATCGTTCGACATGATGGCTCTCCCTCGTGTCAGCGGCCCCTGACCGCGTCCGGTATGTCGCGCGCCGTCTCTCTGGTGCGCGTCAGCACGTCGACCTCGCGCATCTGCGTGCGGGCTCGCGAGGCGAGCACGCCGCAGACCACGGCCCACAGGACGGCCACGATCAACGCCGCCCACCCCTGGTCCATCACGTTGGACAGGCCCCACCACAGCGCATGCGACACGAACAGCAGGGTGAGCAGCGCCGCGATCGCGGCGGCGGCGAACAGGCCCGCCGCAGTACCGGCGGTGCGTGCTTCCACACGCAGTTCGGCCTTCGCCAGGTCGACCTCCTGCCGCATGAGCAGCGAGAAGTTGCGACTGGCGTCGGAGAGCAGTTCACCGAAGGAGGCCTGGGTCTTGTCCGGGCCGCCGGGGGCGCTGGCGGGTGAGGTGCTCACGGGCCCACCTCGGTGCCGGTCGGGCCGTGCCGCACCGTGGTGGCCGTGGTCGGAGACGGCACCGCGGTGGCCGTGGTCGGAGACGGCGGCGCGTGAAGCGGCGTCACCACCGGCACGCCCGGCTGCCCTGCGGGCACTTCTCCGGATACCCGTCCGGCTCCGTGACCGCCGTGACCGCCGTGGCCTTCGTGACCGTCGTGTCCCGAGCCAGAACCGAGGGCGCGAGTCAGTCGGCCGGCGAGCAGTCCGGCTATGGCCGCGCCCGCGAGAAACGTTCCGGGGTGCCGGCTGGCGTACTCGCGCACCTCCCGGACCAGGTCGCCGGGTTGTCGAGCGTCGAGCCAGCCGGCGGCCTGCTCGGCGACGTCCGCGCCTCGGCGGACCACCTGCGAACCCGGTCCACCGTGATCGCTGTCAGCCATCGACCGCAACTCCGTGCCCAGCGCGCGCAGACTGTCGGCAGCGCGCTTCTGTTGCTGCTGGGCCTGCGACCGGGCCTTCGATGAGGCTTCCCGTACCAGGCCGGACGCCTGTTGCCGGGTCTCCGAGGCAAGGTGCTTGCCCTGCTCGGCTGCCTCGTGCGCGACGCCTTCGCCGGCTTGGACCGCCTCGTGCCCCACCCGAGTGGCCGCCTCGCGGGCCCGGTGTGCGGTACCACCGCCTGACGCGGACGGCGGAGAGCCAGTCTCCCTGTGCGATGTCATCCGTGTCCCCTCTCTAGCCCGCCCCCAGCAGAGGGCGGGCCGGTCGCTTACCCGGAAGGAGGCGTTGAACACGCTGCCCCGGTACGCGCAGGCGCCATCCGGGCGTGCGGCGGCCGGGACGACGGCTTGGACAATCGGCGATCCGGCCCGGAAGCCCCTGCCGCCCGCATCGCACAGCTCAGTGGGCGGCGGCCGGAGTCCGCGTGTCGAGTTCGGGAATCCGCACGGCCTTGACCAGCAGCCACGCGATGAACGCCAGTTCCGCGACCGCCGGGAGGGTCATCGCGAACGGTGAGATGGCGGCGCCGAAGTCGGGGGCGAGCAGTCGCGCGAACACGTCCACGAGGTGACCGAGGCATCCGATCACCAGCAGGCCGCCCAACACGGCGGGAAAGTAGCCCGACCTGACGACCAGGTAGCCCAGCGGGAGCAGCCACAGGCCGAAGTACGTCTGGGCGATGAGGAACCCGTCGTGCTGCAGGTCGGCGAACAGCACCGCCAACTGGTCGGCGGCTGCCGGACCGAAGGCGTCCGCGTAGCCCTGGCCGGTGACGATCGTCAGGGCCGCCTGCTGGTTGAGCAGGTTCAGGCTCTGGATCGCCACGCTGACCGCCACGAAGGTGACCATCACGGCAGCCACCAGCTGGTTGACATGTTTGAGCAGGAGATACAGGGCCACGGCGGTCGACAGGAAGGCCGTGGCCCCCAGCAACTCGCTGACGAGACCGATGCGGAACAGGGTGGCCGAGGTGGCGATGTTGTCGGCCGTGACCGCCGCGTTCCCTGGCTCGACGATGCGGGTGTTCACCAGCCCGGCGAAGATGGTGAACACGGCGACGACCAGGTACAGGGCCCCCGCGATCCTCGCGAGTGTCCTCGGGGCGGTCACGGTTTGCCCCCTGCCCATGACGTGCGGGGCTACCGTGGATCCGCCGCTCACGCCGGACCACCGGCGTGCGCGAGGGCCGACGGGGTCAGCCGGCCGACGATCGCCGGGGCCTCCCGGACGAGGGCGTCGTTCTCGACCGCCTCGACCATGAAGCGGGCGTAGTCCACCCGCGGGGTCAGATTGCTCGCGAGGACGGGGTCACCCACGTGCCGGCTCCACACCGGCAGGCCCTGACTCTCGCTCTCCACCAGGTCGCTGCCACGAACGACCGTCCAGTTGGTGTTGCTGGCGAAGATCCTTCGGCACGCCTCCACCTGGTCGTCCACATCCACGAACCGGGCCAGCTTGGCCAGCCGCCCGAACACCGCCACGGAGACCCTGAACGTGCGGGTGTACACGTCCTTCCCGTCGCGGGTGATGTGCCAGCCGCAGGAGAACACCAGACGGGCGCCCGGACGGGCGTGGTCGAGCACAGCCTGGGCGGTGCCGGAGGCGTACCGCTTCACCCCCCACGGCACCAGCACGGTGAGCACGGCGTCGCACCCGTTCACCGCCCGCGCGATGACCGCAGGGGCGTCGGTCGGTCCGGGAACCACCGTGATCCGTCCCTCGTACCCGGCGAGCTTGTGCACGCTCTGCTCCCGGCACACACCGACAACGTCGTACCCCCGGTCCAGGGCGTGCTGCACCATGTAACGCCCCAGCTTCCCGGACGCACCGACGATGCACACCCGCTTCCCCGTGCCCGGCTTTCCGACCTCGTCCACACCGTTCCGTTCCACGCTCGCTCCTCAGCATCGCATCTCAACCTTACGCCGTAAGGTATAGCCTTGCACTGTAAGGTTGTCAATCCGCCCCCACCAGCAGGAGGATCTCGTGGCCACGGAGCCAGCCGGCACGCCTGCGCCCCGGCGCAACTCGCTGAGTAAGGAGATGGTGCTGCGCGCAGCGGTCGCGCTGGCGGACGAGGCCGGCACCGGTGCGCCGAGCATGCGGAAGCTCGCCGAGCGGCTCGGCGTCGAGGCCATGTCGCTGTACCACCACTTCCGCAACAAGGACCTGATCCTCGACGGCATGGTCGACCTCGTCTTCAGCGAGATCGAGCTCCCGTCGGACGACGTCGAGTGGCGGATCGCGATGCGACGCCGGGCAGTATCGACGCGCGGTACGCTGCGCCGGCACCCGTGGGCGATCAGCCTGATGGACTCCCGGGCCAACCCCGGCCAGGCGACGCTGCGCCACCACGACGCGGTGATCGGCTGCCTACGGTCGGGCGGCTTCTCCATCGCCGGCGCGGCACACGCCGTCTCGGTGCTGGACAGCTACATCTACGGGTTCACGCTGCAGGAGCTCAGCCTGCCCTTCACGTCGACCGACGGCGTGGAGGACGTGGCGGGCTCGATTCTCGAGCGGATGCCCCGCGACGAACTCCCGCACCTCACCGAGATGATCGTCCATCGCGCCCTGAAGCCTGGTTACACGTACACGGCGGAGTTCGAGGTCGGGCTCGACCTGATCCTCGATGGACTGCATCGACAGCGCGAAACGTGGCGGTGACCCTCCCTGCGGGCTTGCGCACAGACCGGCGCGGCCCCCGGTCGAGTCAGCCCACGCGCGCGTCCGATGCGCGATCGCGGATTACCGGAGTGCCCGCGCCGACAGCCGCCGAGACCGCCCCGATGCTCGTCGGCGAACGCCAGGAAGCGGGAGACGGGTGGGGATCGGCAGCGTCGGTGACGCCGCGGAGGTGGTCGCCACCGGGCAGGGCGCGGCCGTCAATCGGCAAAGGCGAGGTCGTGCTCGGCCAGCGCGGCCGCCAGGATGCGGACCGCCTTCGGCCCCACCCCGTGCAGGGCCAGGAGGTCGCGGCGGCTGTGGGCAGCGACCTGAGCAAGCGTCATGATGCCGGCTTCGAGCAGAGCGCTGTTGGCCGGTCGCCCGATGGGCGGCAGGTCCCCGATCTGTGCGGGCACACGGCGAGTACTCACGCGATCACGATAGCCCGGTCTCCCGGTCTGTGTTCGGTGCCTTCGGCGGCGAATGCGACACTACGCGGCGAATCTCGTCGCGGTCCTTCGACGACCGCCGCCTCGGAGTGGGCGTACCCACCCGCACCACGGGAGGCCGGCGGAAGGCGGGGACGGTACGCCGCACCACCACCTCGCAATCACCTGGGATTCACCTGCGTCCGGAACGAACCGGACGGCCGTATTTCTCGTGTTGAGGGTCAGGGTCGCGGAATCACAGTCATGGAGGCACGATGCCCACGGTTCGCACTGGTCCGGTCGTCGGACTGATCGTGCAGGTCGTCCTGTTGGCGGTGCTCGCCACAACGGTGGGCCTCGGGGTGGCGGGTTGGTTGGCGGGCCTGGGGTACGGAATCGTCCTGTGCGCCCTGCTCAGCCGGGGCCTGCGTCGTTCGGGTGCGGGGAGTCTCGGCCCGGCCGACCGGGTGACTTTGGGCCGGGCGATCCTCGTCGGGTGCGTGACGGCCCTGGCGGCGGACTCGTTCGACCAGTCGGCGCCGATCGCGTTGATGGTGACGCTCACCGCCGTGGCGCTGGCGCTCGACGCGGTGGACGGCTACACGGCCCGCCGCACCGGAACCTCCAGCGAGTTGGGCGCACGCTTCGACATGGAGATCGACTCCTTCCTCGTGCTGGTGCTCTGTGTCCACGTGGCACAGTCGGCGGGGAGCTGGGTGCTGGCGATCGGCGCGATGCGGTACGCCTTCGTCGCCGCCAGCTGGGTGCTGCCGTGGATGCGTGGCTCGTTGCCGGGGCGCTACTGGCGTAAGGTCGTCGCGGCGGTCCAGGGGGTCATGTTGACGGTGGCGATGGCCGGGGTGCTGCCCGGTCCGCTGGCGGTCGCCGTGCTGGTGCTGGCGCTGGCGCTGCTCGTCGAGTCGTTCGGCCGCGATGTCCGCTGGCTGTGGGCGACGCGCCGCACGTCGGCCGGTGCCGCCGCGCCGGCCCGTCCGACCGGGGTGGAGATCCCGATTCACCCGAGCGTGCACCCGAGCATCGACGTCACCGGCGAGCTGGTCATGGAGGCACCGGTGGGGTGGCGCGACCAGCCGAGGATCACCGTGGCCCGGGACGGCGGCGTCCGGGTCTGAGACGCCCGGCCCGCCGCACGACCACGATCCGAGGGTCCCGGCCCCGCCAAAGAACCACGATCGACGGAAGGATGCCCAGGTTGTCGCTCACGACGCGGGTGCGCCGGCTACCGGCCCAGGCACGGAGGCTGGTGCGGGACACCCCGCCGGCCGACCGAGACCTCGACCGGACGCCGGATGGAGCCGAGGGTGACGATCCCGGCGGGAGGACCTGGCGTCGCGTCCGGAGCCGGCTGGCGACCCTGCTGGCCGCGTTGCTCGTGCTGCTCGCGCTCACCGCGCCGTACGACTTCGGTCGTCTCTCGCCGGCCGCCTTCGTGCGGATACCCCTGGAGGCGCTGCTGCTCCTCGCGCTGCTCCTCGCGCTGCCCCCGGCCGCCAGGCGGGCGACGGCGGCGCTCGCCGGTGTGGCCCTCGGCCTGTTGGGCCTGCTCAAGCTACTCGACCTGGGGTTCTCCGCATCGCTCGGCCGGGCGTTCGACCTGGTGCTCGACTGGGCGCTGCTCGACGAGGCGTTCGGTTTCGTCGACGAGTCCTACGGCCGCTCCGCCGCGATCGGCAGCGCGGTCGCGCTGGCGCTGGTCGCCGGCGTACTACCCGTTCTGGTCACGGTGTCGGTGCTGCGGCTGAGCCGCCTGGTCGTCCGGCACCACACCGGCACCACCCGGGCCGTCGCGGCGCTGGTGGTCGTCTGGGTGGCGTGCGCCGCTTTCGGCGTCCAGGTGGCTCCGGGCGTGCCGGTCGCCGACACCTCGGCGACCACCCTGGTCAACGGGCACGGCTTCCAGGTGCGGCTGCGCCTGGAAGACCGCAGGACGTTCGCCACCACGGTCGACGCCGACCCGTTCCGGGACACACCGGGCGACCAACTGCTCACGGCGCTGCGCGGCAAGGACGTGGTCGTCGCCTTCGTGGAGAGCTACGGCCGGGACGCCGTCGAGGATCCGGAGTTCGCTCCGCAGATCGGTGCGCTCCTCGACGCCGGAACCGACCGGCTGAGCGCGGCAGGCTACTCGGCGCAGAGTGGCTTCCTCACCTCACCGACGATCGGCGGTGGCAGCTGGTTGGCCCATGCCACGCTGCTCTCCGGCCTGTGGATCGACAACGACCAGCGCCACCGCACCCTGCTGGCGAGCGACCGGATGACCCTGGGCGGTGCCTTCCGGCGGGCGAACTGGCAGACCGTGGGCGTGATGCCGGCGGTCACCAGGGCATGGCCGGAGGGCTCCTTCTACGGCTACGACCGGTTCTACGACGCCAGGACGCTCGCCTACCAGGGCCCGGAGTTCAGCTTCGGCACGATGCCCGACCAGTACACCCTGTCCAGCTGGCGGCGCCTTGAGCAGGCGCTACCGGCAGGCCCTCCCGTGATGACCGAACTCGCGCTCGTGTCGAGCCACTCCCCCTGGACACCCGTGCCGCCGCTGCTCGACTGGGCCGATCTCGGTGACGGCGGGATCTTCCACGATCACGCCGGGAACGCGACGGACGAGAAGCGCCGCAGCGCCGGCCGGATCAAGGCGGACTACCGGCGGTCCGTCGAGTACACGCTGAGCACGCTCATCTCCTACGTCGAGACCTACGGCGACGACGACCTCGTGTTCGTCTTCCTCGGCGACCACCAGCCGGCCCCGGTCGTCACCGGCCAGAACGCCAGCCACGACGTGCCGATCACGATCATCACCCGGGACCGGGCGGTGCTGGACCGGATCTCCGGTTGGGGCTGGCAGGACGGGCTGAAGCCCGGCCCGCAGGCCCCGGTCTGGCGCATGGACGCCTTCCGGGACCGGTTCCTGACCGCCTTCGGCCCGCGATAGCGCACCTTCAACCACTTCACGAACGGGGACCACAGGTCGATGACGGACACCGTCGCCGCCAGGATCGCGGCGCTCCAGGACGATCCTGCCACCGCGTCCCTGCGCCGGTCGCTCGACGTGTACTACGGCGACCCGGAACGCGACGCGCGGATGGACGCGTTCTACGCCCGCCTGGTCGCGCCCGGGGATCTCGTCTTCGACATCGGTTCCCACGTGGGTGACCACGTCGGCAGCTTCCGCCGGCTCGGAGCGCGGGTCGTGGCCGTGGAGCCGCAGCCGCTCTGCCTGCGCGCCCTGCGCGCGATCTACGCCGGAGACGACCAGGTGACGCTGGTCGAGGCAGCCTGCGGCGCGGTCGCCGGGAGCGTACGGTTCCATGTCAACTCCGCCAATCCGACCGTGTCGACCGCGTCCTCCCACTTCGTGCGGGCTGCCGTCGGCGCGGGCGGCTGGGAGGGCGAGGTGTGGGACTCGGAGATCGAGGTCCCGGTCGTGACCGTCGACGCGCTGGTGGAGCAGTACGGGGTGCCGGCCTTCGCGAAGATCGACGTGGAGGGTTTCGAGGACGCGGTGCTGGCCGGACTGAGCCGTCCGCTGCCCGCCCTCTCGTTCGAGTTCACCACGATCGCGCGCGAGGTCGCGCTGCGGTGTCTCGACCGACTGACCGCGCTCGGCTTCGACGGGTTCGACGTCGCGCTGGGCGACGACAAGTCGATGACGTTCGAGTCCTGGGTGCCCGCACACGAGATGGCGGCCCACCTGGTCACGCTGCCCCACGAGGCCAACTCCGGTGACGTGTACTGCGTGTCCCGGAGCGGTTCGGACCGCTCCGGGGGCGGCGCAGGGTGATGCGACGGCCAGCGACGCGGCGTTCGCCAGGGGCCAGCGGCGCGAGGTGTTCGGCCAGGGTCAGCGGCGCATGGTGAGGATGAGGTCGGCGACCAGCGCCGTCCAGCCGGTCTGGTGCCAGGCGCCCAGCCCCGCGCCGTTGTCGCCGTGGAAGTACTCCGGAAACGCGATCAGGTCCCGCCAGTCCGGGTGGGTCTGGAACAGCTGCGCCGCCCCGTAGATCGGCCGGCGACCCCAGCCGTCGCGGGTGAACAGCGAGATCAGCCGGGCGGACAGGTCGTCGGCGATCTCGTCGAGGGTCCGCTTCACCCCCGAGCGGGTCGGGTACTCGATCTGGAGGTCGTCGCCGTAGAAGGCCGCGTAGTCACGCAGCGCGCTGATCAGCAGGAAGTTGGTCGGCATCCAGATCGGGCCGCGCCAGTTGGAGTTGCCCCCGAACAGGCCGCTGGTCGACTCGGCCGGCTCGTACCCGACCGCGAACTCCTGCCCGCCCAGGGTCACCGCGAACGGCTTGTCCAGGTGAGCCCGCGACAGGGTGCGCAACCCGTACTCGGAGAGGAACTCGTCGGTGTCGAGCATCCGGGCCAGCAGCCGGACCACCTGCTCGGGGCCGACCATGGACAGCAGGCGCTGCTGCCGCCCGTCCGGGCCGATGCGGCGCACCCCGATCACGTCGGCGTACTCGGGACGGTTGGTCAGGAACCAGCGCAGCCGGGCACCCAGTTCCGGCAGCAGGTGCAGCGTCCGCGCCGTGAGCCGGGTGACCGCGGCCAGCGGCAGCAGCCCCACCACCGAGCGGACCTTCAGCGGCACCTTGCTGCCGTCGGCCAGCCGCAGCACGTCGTAGAAGAAGGCGTCCTCGGCGTCCCACAGGCCCTGGGAGTACGCGGCGGCGGCGATGTACGCGAAGTGCTCGAAGAACTTCGTCGCGGTGTCCACCCAGGTGCGGTCGTGCTCGGCCAGCACGATCGCGATGTCCAGCAGGTTGAGCGCGTACATGGCCATCCAGCCGGTGCCGTCGGACTGCTCCAGCACCCCGGCCACGGGCAGGGCCGCCGACCGGTCGAACGGGCCCACGTTGTCCAGCCCGAGGAAGCCGCCCTCGAAGACGTTGTTGCCGCCGGTGTCCTTGCGGTTGACCCACCAGGTGAAGTTCATCATCAGCTTGTGCATGATCCGGGCCAGGAACTCGTGGTCCTGGCTGCCGTCGATCTCGAACACCTTCAGCGCCGCCCAGGCGTGCACCGGCGGGTTCACGTCGCCGAACGCCCACTCGTACGCCGGGATCTGCCCGTTGGGGTGCAGATACCACTCGCGGAGCAGGAGCAGCAGCTGCTCCTTGGCGAAGGTCGGATCGACCCGCGCGAGGCTGACGCAGTGGAAGGCCAGGTCCCAGGCCGCGTACCAGGGATACTCCCACGGGTCCGGCATGGAGATCACGTCGAAGCTGGTCATGTGCCACCAGGCGCTGTTGCGTCCGTGCCGCCGGCCGGCGGGCGGCGGGGTGGAGCCGGGATCACCTTCCAGCCACCGCTTGACGTCGAAGTGGTAGAACTGCTTGCCCCACATCAGCCCGGCGATGGCCTGCCGGGCGACGAGGGCCTCGTCAGGGCCGGCCGCCTCGGGGATCACCCCGGCGAAGAACCGGTTGGCCTCCGCGCGGCGGGCCCACACCACCGCCTCGAAGCCGTCGCCGAGATCCGCCGGCGGCACGTCGCCACCGCCGGGGGGCGGCGCGGTCCGCGTCAGCCGCAGCCGGATCTGCCGCTGCCCGCCCGCCGGCACGTCGAACACGTAGTGCAGCGCACCCTTGGTGCCCTCCCCCGCCGGGTTGACCGTGTCGGCGCCGTTCACGACGTGGTCGTTGATGCCGTCCTTCGGGTGAGCCGAGCGGCCCGGCAGCCCCCACAGCCGCTCGGCGTTCGTGTCGTTGTCGCACAGCAGCGGCGTCGGGTCGCCGTCGCCGTCGAGCACGACCTGCCCGAGCACCCAGTGCTCACCGACAAGCCGGGCGCCCTCGCCGACCAGCCGGGGCACCCGGTCACCCCCGGGCAGCCCCCACGCCCACGTGTTGCGGAACCACAGGTGCGGCAGCACGTGCAGCCGCTCGGTGTCCGCGCCCCGGTTGGCGACGGTGACCACGATGCACATGTCGGTCGGGCCGGCCTTGGCGTAGTCGACGGTCACCGCCCAGTACCGGTCGTCGTCGAAGATGCCGGTGTCGACCAGCTCGTACTCGGTGTCGTCCCGGCCCCGCAGGCCGTTGACACCGACGAGTTCGTCGTACGGGAAGGCGGCCTGCGGGTAGTGGTAGCGCCAGCGCATCCACGAGTGGGTGGGCGTGGAGTCCTCGTACCACCAGTAGTCCTTGGCGTCCTCGCCGTGGTTGCCGCCGTCGCCGCCGAGGCCGAACATCCGCTCCTTGAGGATGGGATCGCGCCCGTTCCACAGCGCGAGGGCGAAGCAGAAGGTCTGCCGGTCGTCACAGACGCCCGCCATGCCGTCCTCGGACCACCGGTAGGCTCGGGACCGCGCGTGGTCGTGGGGGAAGTAGTCCCACGCCGTGCCGTGTTCGCTGTAGTCCTCCCGCACCGTCCCCCACGCCCGCTCGGACAGATAGGGACCCCATGCGCGCCAGTCCTGCTCCCCGGCGTCGGCCTGGGCGAGCCGGAGCCGCTCGGCGTCGGGAGTCGGGTCGGTGGGCGAGCCGTCAGTGATCACGTGGACATCTTCGACGCCGCCGGGGTACTTCACCACAGCGGCCATTCTCGTCGTGGCGTGTTGCACCTCGCCGCAGGTGGAGGAAAGTTGATCGACATTCGCTTCGGTCCGCAGGTGTGCGGAGCGCTGACCAGCGGCGCGACCCGCGAATGGGTGGTCGCTGACGGTCTCGGCGGGTATGCCATGGGCACCGTCGCCGGGCTGCGCACCCGCCGCTACCACGGTCTGCTGGTGGTGCCCGGAGAAACTCCGGCGTCCCGCACAGTGGGACTGGTGAGCCTGGATCCGGCGGTGCTGCTGCCCTCCGGGGCGCGGATCCGCCTCGGCGCGCACGAGTGGGCGTCCGGTGACGTCGACCCGCGCGGCTTCGAGTTGCTGGAACGGTTCGACCTGACCGACGGGCTGCCCCGCTGGCGGTGGCGCATCGGTGACGTGGTGATCGAGCGGGAGATCGCCATGCGGTACGGCCGGTCCTGCGTGGCGGTGGTGCACCGGCTCGTCGGCGGCCCCCCGGTGCGGCTGGAACTGAGCGCGGCCTGCACCTGGCGGGACGCGCACGGCGAACGCCGCGCCGACGGCCCCGCCCTGCGGATGGACCGGGTCGACGGCGGCGCGGTGATTGACGGGGCGTTCCGTCTGGCCGGGCCGGACTGGGCCCCGGAGGGGCACTGGTGGCGGGGCGTGCACCACCGGGAGGAGGCCGCGCGCGGCCTGCACCCGAGCGAGGACCTGTGGTATGCGGGCCGGTTCGCGGGCGCGTTGGACCGGCCGGGCGACACGGTGTCCGTCCTGGCCTGGGCCGGGGACCTGGCCGAGGAGCCGCCACCGGCGACCGAGGTGGTGGCGGCGGCCCGACGACGCAACCGGCAGGTGGTGGCGGCGGCGAAGCCCGCCGACGACGTCGAGGCGACCCTGACCCTGGCCGCCGACGCGTTCGTGGTCGACACGCCGCGCGGACCGGACGTGGTCGCCGGCTACCCGTGGTTCGGCGCCTGGTCCCGCGACACGATGATCTCGTACGAGGGGCTGTTCCTGTGCACGGGCCGAGCCGACGAGGGCCGGGCGCTGCTGCGCGCGTACGCGGCGACGCTGTCGGAGGGGATGCTCGCCAACACCGCCGACACGGGTCGGGTGGAGTACAACACCGTCGACGGCACGCTGTGGTTCCTGCACGCCGTCAGCCGCCACGTCACCGTCACCGGTGACACCGACCTCGGCGACGAGCTGCTGCCCGCCCTGCGGGCCGTGGTCGAGGCGCACACCGCCGGCACCCGCTACGGCATCGGCGTCGACCCGGCCGACGGGCTGCTCGCGCAGGGCGCGCCGGGAGTGGCGCTGACCTGGATGGACGCCCGCGTGTACGGGGTGCCGGTCACCCCGCGCACCGGCAAGCCCGTCGAGGTGAACGCCCTGTGGATCAACGGGTTGGCGGGCCTGGCCGAGCTGTCGGAGCTGGCCGGGCAGGACGCGACCGGGCTGCACCGCCTGCACGGGCAGGCGCTCGGCTCCTTCCGGGACCGTTTCCCGTCGGCCGTCGGCTGGCTGCACGACGTGGTGGACGCGCCCGCACCCGCGTACCCGCTGGGCGGTGCGCCGCACCACGACGACGACCTGCTGCGACCCAACCAGCTCCTGGCCTGGTCGCTGCCGTACGCGCCGCTGGAACCGGACGCGGCGACCCTGGGTTGGGTCGCCGCCGGCCTGCTCACGCCGCTGGGCCCGCGCAGCCTGTCCCCCGACGCACCGGAGTTCGCCGGCCAGCACCGCGGTGGGCCCGCCGAGCGGGACGGCGCATACCACCAGGGCACGGTGTGGCCGTGGCTGCTCGGCCCGTACGCGGACGCCTGCCGCCGGGCGGAGCTGCCGGTCGACGAGTTGTTCGTGGGCGTCGAGGCGCACCTGAGCGAGTACGGCCTCGGCTCCGTGAGCGAGACGGCCGACGGGTCGGCCCCGCACGCCGCCACGGGGTGCCCCTTCCAGGCGTGGTCGGTGGCGGAGGTGCTACGGGGGCGGCGGCTGCGCCGCTGACCTCCCCGCGGACGGCACCGCCCCGGTCGAACCGCTGCCGGTCACCGCCGCCGGCAGCGGTCGCCGGCAGCGGTTTACACCGCCGCAACGGTGATGTCTCCGCTGGTTATCCAGCCGCGAGCAGGATGGGTCCCGATCCAGCAGCGACCGTGGGACGCCGGGTTTCCGGTGCCGGCCGGCGCGCGGGTGCCGACAACTCCACCGAGGGGGCCGCATGTCACCGAACGCCGACGTGATCGACATCAACCCCGCCCGTCAGCAGCGGATACTGATGCTCTCCTGGGAGTACCCGCCCGTCCTCGTCGGCGGCCTCGGCCGACACGTACACGCCCTCTCGGTCGCCCTCGCCACCGCCGGCCACCACGTCACCGTCGTCACCCGCCACACCGAAGGCGCACCCCACGAGGAATACGCCGACGGCGTCCGCATCCTGCGCGCCGCCGAAGACCCCGTCACCTTCCCCCTCGCCACCGACTCACTGCTGGCCTGGACCATGGCCTTCAACCACACCCTCACCCGAGCCGCCCTCCGCGCCACCGAATCCGCCACCTACGACGTCATCCACGCCCACGACTGGCTCGTCGCCCACACCGCCATCACCCTCGCCGAACACCTCGACATCCCCCTCGTCACCACCATCCACGCCACCGAAGCCGGCCGACACCAGGGCTGGCTCCCCGACGACATGAACCGCACCATCCACGGCGTCGAACACTGGCTCAGCACCGAGTCCGGCCGGGTCATCGTCTGCTCCGGCTACATGCGCGACCAGGTCACCACCCTGTTCGGTGTGCCGACCGAACAGATCGACGTGGTGCCCAACG
This sequence comes from Micromonospora nigra, assembly GCF_900091585.1. Classification (NCBI taxonomy): domain Bacteria; kingdom Bacillati; phylum Actinomycetota; class Actinomycetes; order Micromonosporales; family Micromonosporaceae; genus Micromonospora; species Micromonospora nigra. Next base: position 864,261 of record NZ_FMHT01000003.1, read on the forward strand.
GGGTCGACGACCGGGCCTGGCGGGCGCGGCCCCGGGCGGTCGCGGCGGCCCGTGCCCGGTTCGCCGGTGCCGGGCCGCTGGTCGGGTACGCGGGCCGGCTGGTGTACGAGAAGGGCGTGCAGCACCTGGTGGAGGCGGTGCCGGCGCTGCGTCGCCGGCATCCGGGGCTGCGGGTGCTGATCGCCGGCGACGGGCCGTACCGGAGTGAGCTGGAAGACCGCGCCCGTCAGCTCGACGTGGACGGCACCGTCCGCTTCACCGGCTTCCTCGACAGCACCCAGCTGCCCGCCGTGCTGGGGGCCACCGACGCGACGGTGGTGCCCAGCCTCTACGAGCCGTTCGGCATGGTCGCCCTGGAGGCGGCGGCGGCCGGCGCGCCACTGGCCGTGGCCCGCACGGGCGGGCTGGCCGAGATCGTCGAGCCGGGCGTGACGGGGGTGTCCTTCCCGCACAGTGATCCGCAGGCCCTGGCGGGGGCGGTCGGGCAGCTCCTCGGCGACGAGGTGTTCGCCCGCCGGGTCGCCCGACAGGCCCGCGTCATGGTGGGCCAACGCTACGGCTGGGCGACCATCGCGGCGCACACCGCCGGCACGTACGCGGTCGCCGGCCGCGAGCACGGCCCGTGGCAGGCGCGGCGGGCCGCCGCCCGCCTGGCCGGTGGCCACCGGAGCGTCTCCGTTCCGGACGGCAACCTCCTCGCGGTCGGAGGCGCCGCCTGCTGAGCGGATAGGTCGACCCCGATCCCGGTGGCTAAGGTGTACGCCGACGGCGGGATGGGGGACGTGTGCGCCAGGTGCTGATCGCCGGCCGGTACCGGCTGCTCGACCTCGTCGGACGGGGCGGGATGGGCACGGTCTGGCGGGCCCGTGACGAGGTGTTGCACCGGGAGGTCGCCGCCAAGCAGGTGGTGCCGCCCGCGTGGCTGACCGGCGGCGAGCGCGACGAGGTACGCGATCGCACCCTGCGCGAGGCGCGCACGGCGGCCCGGCTCAGCCACCCCGGGGTGGTCCGCGTCTACGACGTGGTCCGGCACGGGGACAGCCCGTGGATCGTGATGGAGTACGTGCCCTCGCGCACCCTTCAGGATCTGCTGGACTCCGACGGTCCGCTGGCTCCCCGGCGGGCGGCCGAGATCGGGCTGGCCCTGCTGGCCGCGCTGCACGCCGCGCACACCGCCGGGGTGCTGCACCGTGACGTCAAGCCGCAGAACGTGCTCGTCGCCCACGACGGCCGGATCATGCTGACCGACTTCGGCCTGGCCGTCTTCGACGGTGGCGACGGGGTGATGACCCGGCCGGGCGTGGTGCTCGGCTCGCCGCAGTACGTCGCTCCCGAACGGGCTGCCGAGGGGGTGTCCAGCGTGGCCGCCGATCTCTGGTCGCTCGGGGCGACCCTGCACGCCGCGGTGGAGGGGCGGTCCCCGTACGCCCGCAGCACCGCCATGGCGACGCTGAGCGCGCTGGCCTCCGCGCCGCCGGACCCGGCACCCCACGCCGGGCCGTTGGCCCCGGTGCTGGCGGGCCTGCTGCGCCGGGATCCACGCCACCGCACCGGTCACGCCGAGACCCGGCGGCGGCTGGAGGGTGCCGTCGGGCCGCCCGCGCCCCGGCCGGTCGACGACGACGCCACCCTGGTGGTCCCGCGCGCGACGTCCGGGCCCGACGCACCCACCGACCCGATCGGGGTACGCCCGCCGACCGGCCCGTCCCCGCACGCCGGCACCGCGACGCCCGACGCGCCGACCGACCCGGTCGGGGTACGCCCGCCCCGGCGTCCCGGTGCCGTCGCTCCGGACGCGCCGACCGACCCGGTGGGTGTGCCCGCGCCGCGCCGCCGGGATCTCAGCCCGCCGGAGCGGTGGGTGTCGGCACCCGCCCAGGTCGACGCACCGGGGGGCGGGCACGGCGTTGCGGGGGCCCGGCGGAGCGTGGCCACCCCGGCCGGCGGCGAAGCACCCCGTCCGCCGGCCGCGACCCGCCCCTGGACGATGGTCGCGGTGTCGCTCCTGGTGGCCGTCGCCGCCGGGGTGGGCAGCGCCATCGCGGTGCTGGGGGCGACCGGCGACGAACCGGACGCACCGCAGGGGTCGGCGAACCTGCCCGCCCTGTCCCCGGGTGACGGCGGCCCGCCGGGCGATCCCCGGGTCACGACCGCCGACGACCGGTGGGCCGGCGACCCCGGCCGCCCACCCCGACCCGGGCCGGGCGGGCCCCTTCCACCGCCGCCGTTCCCCTGTGTCCGGCCGGTGATCCGGGGCGAGCCGGTGTCCGCCGCCGAACCGGCCGCCGGTGAGCAGTTCCGGCTGCCCAGGGGGTGGGCGTGGCACGCCGACGCCACCGGTTTCCGGGTGGCGGTGCCCGTTGGCTGGCGGTACTCACGCGACGGTGACGTGGCGTGCTTCCAGGACCCGGTCACCGGCCGGGCGTTGAGTGTCGCCGGTTCGGGCGACACCACCGCCGGGGCGCTGACCCGGCTGCGCGCCGCCCGCAAGCGGGCGCTGGACGCCGGCGCCCTTCCCGGCTACCGGGAGGTCCGGCTGGCCCAGGTGGGCGACGCCGCCGAGTGGGAGTGCGAGTGGACCACCCCGCACGGCGGCCGGCTGCGCGCCGCGCAGATCGTGCCGAACCGGCCGGCGCGAACCCGCTCCTGGACGCTCGGCTGGATCGCCCGGGACGCGGACTGGTCCGCGTCGACCCGGCAACTGTCCACGGTGCGGGCCAGTTTCCGGCCGGGCCGCTGACGCGGTCCCATCTCCGACAGATCGGTTCGCCGAGCCGGTCGACGCGCCATACTGCCTGGTGATCCTGGGTGGATCCGGGCCCTCTCCCCGGCACTGTCCGGTGTGGACCTCCTGGCGGTGCCCTCCGGCGACGGCGCCGACTACAGTGGCGTAGTTTTGGCGCTCAAGATCCCTGGGGAGGGTGAACCGCGATGATGGGACCGTCCCACGCGCTGTCCGGTGCCGCCGTGTGGCTGACCGGGTCCTGGGCGCTGGACCACTTCTGGGACTACGAGCAGTCACCGCTCGCGCTCGCCGTCGGCACCGCCGTCTGCGCCGGCGGTGCGCTCTTTCCCGACCTGGATCTCTCGGGCAAGGTGACCCGCAACCAGGGCGGCGCGACGGTGGCCCGCACCTTCGGCGTGTTCTCGCTGTTCGTCGCCGAGGTGGTGGAGAAGGTGTCGCTGGGGGTCTACTACGCGACCAAGCTGAGCAGGGACCCGCGCCGCAGCAACGGCCATCGCACCCTGACCCACACCATCCCGTTCACCGTCCTGGTCGGCTGGGGCACCACGGCACTGTGCGCCGCGTACGGCAAGTGGGCCGTCATCGGCATCCTGTTCTTCATGATCGGCCTGGCCCTGCGCGGCCTGTTCGACAAGTGGGCGGAACGGGCCGGCTGGGTCATCGTCACGCTCGTGTCGGCCGGCGCGGCCTGGTTCACCGCCGCCAACCTGCCCGGCGACCGGGGCTACCCGTTGATCGGGTTGGCTGTCGGGGTGGGCTGCTTCGTGCACATCCTCGGCGACATGATCACTCGGGCCGGTGTGCCGCTGTTGTGGCCGATCCCCATCAAACGGCGCATGTGGACGCCGATCAGCCTGCCCGACCGGATCGCCCTGCGGGCCGGCGGCAAGACGGAGGTGGTGGTCGTCCGCAGCGTACTGACCGTCGTCTCGGTGCTCGCGGCGGTGGGCCTGGTGGCCCCGTCGGTGCTCCAACGCTTCAACATCGAGATCTGACCCGCCCCGCGGCGGATGTGGGGGTCTGTCCGGCCGGCCCCGGTGCGTCCGCGTGGAGCCGGCCCACGGCGCGGGTCCCGTGCACCACGACGGCGTAGCCCACCGCCGGCAGCGGCAGCGCCAGGGCCAGCAGCGCCGGGGTGGTGCCGACGGCGCCGCCGACCATGCCGGCGGCGGTCGCGTACATCGCCCCGAGCGCCGACGCGACGGCGCTGGCGATCGCGATGCGGGCGGCGGGCCGGAGCCGGGCCGCGACGGCCTCGGCGATCGCCACGGCGGGCGTCACCGCCGTGGGCACCAGGACCAGGCCGAGCAGCACCGCCATGAGCACCATGACGGGTCCGGCGAGGGGGCCACCGGCGTCCGCGCCGGTGACCAGCGCCAGGCTCAGCAGGCCCAGGTAGTTGAGGAACCCTTCGGCGAGGAACACCGACAGCGCGGCCACCGCCGCCACAAGGTGCCGGGTGACGGTGGCGACCATCGGCGAACCTCCCCGTGTCGACGCGCGCGGCGCCGACCGTACCGCATCGCGACCGGGCCCAGCGCCGGCCCCGCCGGGCAGGGACACCGGCCCGGTCAGACGCCCACGCGCTGCGGTGGCACGGTGAGGCCGTAGAGGGCCATCAGTTCGGGGGTGTCGACGCGGCTGCCGTCGGCGACCGCGTCGCAGGCGATGTCGACGATCTGGTCCTTGTGCGCCAGCAGGTAGGGGCGGGCACCGACGTCCGCGCTGGCCAGGGTGGCGATGCCGGCCCAGTGCCGGCGGCCGAACAGCATCGGGTAGCCGCGCAGGCCGTCGTAGGTGGCGCAGACCAGCACGTCCGGGTACGGCAGGGCGGCCACCCGGCGGACGGCCACGGCGGTCAGTCCCGGCATGTCGACGGGGACCACCACGACGGCTTCGATCCCGTCGTCGTCGAGGGCGGCCAGCCCGGCCCGGATGGACGAGCCGACGCCGGTCCCCCAGGCCCGGTTGACCACCACCGTGGCGCGGGTCAGGTCGGCGGTCTCGCGGACCTGGTCGGCTGCCGCGCCGAGCACGACCACGATGCGGTCGCAGCCCGCCTCGGTCATCGTGTCGATCATCTGGTTCACCAGGGGCTTCTCACCCTGGTGCAGCAGAGCTTCGGGGCCGCCGATGCGGCGACCACCCCCTGCGGCGATGATCATTCCTGCGATCCGGTTCAGCTGCGCCCCCTCCACCGTGGAGCCTTGGCGCGAACCACGGCCCGCTCCGTCGTACGGACACCGGGAGAAACGAGGAGGCCCGGTGTCGGGTAGCGGGGCGAAACGGAGAAATAGTACAAGCCGTTCCGGCGGCCACCGGTCACGACCAGCGCGGCGGGGGGAAACGCCCGCCGGCGGGCCCGGGTCACCAGCCCCGAAGGGCTCCTGACCCGAGGGTCCGCCCGACACGGTCAGTCGGCGGCGGTGGCACCGGCGACGACCTCGGCGACCAGGGTGGGTGCCCAGCAGCCCGCACCGCAGGTGCCGGCGTGCAGTGCCAGGATGCGGGTGCCCGGTAGTTGGGCGGCGAGCCGGGTGGCGGCCGCCCGAAGCTGGCGTCGATGTTCGTCGTCGCTGACCGGGTTGCCGGCGCAGTCCGAGTGACCGGCGATAACCAGTACCCGGCTGCCGTGCGCGTCCTGCGAGACCCGCACCTTCGCCATCAGCGCCGCCAGGCCGTCGCCGCTGACGACCGCCGACTCGGGCCCGGGCTCGGTGATGGTGTCGACGTAGTCGACGTCGAGATGCGCCCTGGTCCACTCGTCGAGGGGCCGCTGGATCCGGCCGTCGATACAGGTGAGGATGGTGGCGAAACGGTCCGGCACTCTCAGATCACCTCGTCTGCCAGCGCACGGGACGATCGCTGCCCCGTCGCGGCGGTGCCGGCCGCCGCTGCCGCCACGGCATCGGCGACGTCGCGATGGACCAGGTTCGCCTCCCGCAGTGACTGCCACAACCCGGCCCGGCTGAGCAGGTCCCGAACCGGGCCACGGACGGTGGCCAGCCGCAGCGTGACGCCCCGGTCGGCCAGCCGCGCTCGCAGCTGGGCCAGCGCGTGGGCGCCGTCGGCGTCGCAGTCACCGATCCCGCTGGCGTCCAAAATCACCGTGTGGACCTGGTCCCGCTGCTCGGCCAGGCCCTGCAGCGAGTCCTCGATCTGCTGGGCGTTGGCGAACAGGAGCGGGCCGTCGACCCGGATCACCGCGATCCGCGCATCGGTCTCCAGGCCCTGGTAACGGGCCACGTTGCGGTAGGTGGTGCTGCCGGGCACCCGCCCCAGTTCGGCGGTGTGCGGGCGCGAGGATCGCCACAGGAACACGCCGATGCTGACGGCGACACCGGCTGCCAGGCCGGGCTCCACCCCGAACAGAAGGGTCACCAGGAAGGTCAGGGCCAGGGTCAGGCCATCGGCCCGACGGGTCCGCCAGGCCGCGACCGCGCCGGCGCGGTCGACCAGGCCCAGCACGGCCACGACGACGATCGCGCCGAGCACCGCCTTGGGCAGGTGGTAGAAGGCCGGGGTGAGGGCGAACGCCGTCACCGCCACCACGACGGCGGTGACGATGGTCGCCACGGGGGTCCGCGCACCCGCGGAGTGGTTCACCGCGCTGCGGGAGAAGCCGCCGGCCACCGGGAAGGCACCGAACACGCCCGCCGACGCGTTGGCCGCGCCGACGGCCACCAGTTCGGTGTTGGCCAGGACCTGCTGGCGTGACTTCGCCGCCAGCGACTTCGCCACGGCGATGCCCTCCATGTAGGACACCAGCGCGATCGCGATCGCGGCGGGCAGCAGCGCGGTGACGTCCGCTGCCGCCAGGCTGGGCAGTGCCGGCACCGGCAGCCCGGCGGGCACCTCGGTCAGGATCCTCACGCCTCGGTCGCCGAGGGCGAACACCGCGCTGACGGCCGTCACCCCGGCCACCACCAGCAGCGCCCCGGGCAGCTTCGGCAGGTGGCGCTTGAGCAGGACGAGGGCTGTGATGCTCGCGACGGAGACGGCGACCGTCAGGCCCTGAACGGTGCTGGCGGCCTGCCACACCGAGGTGACGATCCCGGGGAAGTTCTCCGCGCGCTCCGCGTCGAGACCGAGCAGGTCCTTGAGCTGGCTCGCGGCGATGACGATGGCCGCGGCGGAGGTGAAACCGGACAGGACCGAGTGCGACATGAAGGTGACGACCGCGCCCAGGCGCAGCGCACCCATGCCCAGTTGGATCGCGCCGACCAACAGCGCGAGCAGGCCGGCGAGGGCCGCGTAGCGATCGGCGTCCCCGTTGGCCGCGGGTGCCAGCGCGGCGGCGGTCATCATGGCGGTGATGGCGACCGGGCCGACCGCCAGCGACCCTGAGGTGCCGAGGACGGCGTAGACCAGCAGGGGCACGATCGAGGCGTAGAGCCCGGTCACCGGGGGCATGCCCGCGAGCGCGGCGTAGGCCATGCTCTGCGGCACGAGCATGACCGCGACGGTCAGGCCGGCGACGAGGTCGTGGCGCAACACGGTGCCGCGGTATCCCGGCAGCCAGCCGAGCAGCGGAACGAACCGGGCCGCACCGGTCCGTCGCTGCTGGGGGTAGGTGTCGGTGGTGCTCATGCCCGCACCGCCCGGTACGCGGCGGCACAGGTCGCGATCGGGGCCCGTACGGTGCCGACGACGACGATCGACTCGGCCATGGTTGCCTCCATCACGCTCGGTGGGTCCGGTGGAAGTCCGCGCCTACCGTGCCGGGCCCTCGCGCAACTGACCGACGATGCTGTCCAGGTCGCAGCTGGCACCCCGGTTGTAGGGGAGCTTGCCGAGCAGCATGCCCATCGCGCAGGTGTTGGTGACCGCGGCGAAGGTCAGGCCGGCTCCGATGAACCCGGCGACCCACTTCAGCTGTGGCACGAACACCGAGCCGAGGATGCTGGCCAGCACGACGGCCCCGGCGACGAGGCGGACCTGGCGCTCCAGGTCCCACCGGGGCCTGCCCTGGGCGATCGGGGCGTGGGCGGCCTGCCAGGCCATGATCCCGCCCTTGAGGACCTTCAGGCGGGGCAGGCCGGAGCCGGCGAGGACCTGTTCGGCCCGGGTGGCGCGGGCCCCGGAGCGGCAGATCAGCACGACGTCCTCGTCGAGGTGGCCGCGCAGCTCGTCGCGGTGCTCCTTGAGCAGGTCCAGGGGGACGTTGTAGGAGCCGGGGATGTGCGAGGTCTCGAACTCCCCGGGCGTGCGCACGTCGAGCAGGCGCGGGGCGCGGCCGGAGTCGATCAACTCGCGCAGGGTCGCGGCGTCGAGCGTCGAGGGGGTGGTCGGGGTGGTCATTTCTCTCCTCGGGTGTCGCTTCCTCAGGTGGGCGGGCCGACCTGCGCGGCCTCGCCGGGTGGGGCACCGTCCGGGCACCCCGGCCCGGCGGGGCCGGACGGCCGGGGCGTCAGGTGGTCGGGGCCATCCGGACGCCGGCGGACTCGGCCCGGCCGAACGTGTCGTCGATGACGACGACGTCGCGGCCGGCGTTGGCCAGCAGTGCGGCGGCGGCGGTGGCGCGGTAGCCGGAGCCGCAGTGCACCCACACCGTTCCGGGGGGTACCTCGCCGAGGCGGTCGGGCAGGTCGGGCAGCGGGATGTGCACCGCACCGTCGAGGTGGCCGGCCTGCCATTCGTTGGTCATCCGCACGTCGAGCACGACCTGGGGCGCGGGCAGCCCTCCGGGGGTGTTCCCGGCCTGCGCGGCGGCGAGGGACGGGAAGTCGGCCAGCGGCAGTTCCCGCAGGTCGGACCGGTCCGCGGCCCACTGCTCGGGTGCTCCGGTGGCCTGGGCGGCGGGTCGGTCGATGCCGATGCGGACCAGTTCCCGCTGGGCGTCGGCGACCTGCTCCGGCGTCTCGGCGAGCAGGGTGATCGGGGTGCCCCAGTCGATGAGCCAGCCGAGCCAGGTCGACATCGGCCCGTCGAGGCCCAGGCTGACGGTGCCGGCGAGGTGCGAGGCCGCGTACGCCTTGCGGTGGCGCAGGTCGACCACCCACTCCCCTGCCGCGATCCGCTCCCGCAACTGCCCGGCCTCGGCCCGGGTCACCGGGCTCAGGTCGACCGGGGTGGGGCCGGCGGTGTTGGCCACGCCCATGTGGGCGTAGTACGCCGGGTAGGCGTCCAGCCCGGCCAGGGTCTCGGTGACGAACTGGTCGGCGGCGAGGCGCAGCACGGAGTTGGCCTGCCTCTCCCGCCCGATGGTCGACTCGGGGGCGTCGGCCTGGCTGGCCGAGCAGAAGCTGCCGAAACCGTGGGTGGGCCACACCTGTGCACCGTCGGGCAGCAGGTCGGCGAGCCTGCGCGCCGAGGCGTGCTGGTGGTGGGCCAGGACGTGGGCGTGCTGTTGACCGAGCAGGTCGGTTCGACCGGTGGTGCCGAACAGCAACGACCCGCCGGTGAACACCCCCAGCGGCGACCAACCACCGTCGTCGGCCTCGTCCAGCACGTACGACAGGTGGTGGAACGTGTGCCCCGGGGTGCCGACGACCCGCAACCGCAGCAGGTCGGACACGGCCACCTCGTCGCCGTCGGCGACCCTCATCCGGTCGAAGTCCACCTCGTCGTCGGCGGAGACCAGGTAGTGCGCGCCGGTCAGCCGGGCCAGTTGCAGGCCACCTGAGACGTAGTCGTTGTGGATGTGCGTTTCCACCACGTGGGTGATCCGCACGCCCTTCTCACCCGCGAGATACACGATCCGGTCGATGTCCCGTTGCGGGTCCACCACCACCGCCACCCGGCCGTCCGTGGCCAGGTAGCTGCGGTCGCCCAGGGACGAGGTCGCGATGACCGCCACCTGCACCGTCATCTGTCTGCTCCTTTCATCACCCGCATACCTCCGGGGGTATATGGGATCCAGTCGTCACCCTTGGCCGAACATGCGAACGCGAGTACCCGTCCCGGCGGCAGGCACGCCGCCGGGCCCAGAGTCAGTCCCGGCGGATCACGCCAGGGCCAGGAACAACTTCTCCAGTTCCTCTTCGGTCATCTCCGGCTGCTCGCCGCGGTCACGGGCACCGGAGCAGTGCCGCATGCCGGAGGCAATGATCTTGTAACCCGCGCGGTCGATCGCCTTCGACACCGCGGCGAGCTGGGTCAGCGCCTCACGGCAGTCCTGCCCGCTCTCCATCATCTCGATGACCGCGTTGAGCTGCCCTCGGGCCCGCTTCAGGCGGGTCAGTGCCTCACCGGTCATCTCGGGACGCAACTTCATCTCATCCACCTCCGCCTCCACCGTAGCGCTTACCCCGGGGGGTATACACACGAGCCGCACGGCCACCCTCGCCCGGCCCTCAGGACGCGTCGGCATAGCAGTCGACGACGGACACGTCCAGCGGGAACCGCACCGGAGTGGCCCCGAAGAGCAGGGCGGTGGCGCGCTCACCCGACACGGTCACCGCCTCGGCCACCCGCCCCGCCTGCTCCGCCGGGCAGTGCACGACCACCTCGTCGTGCTGGAAGAAGACCAGCTCGGCGTCGGTGCCGGCGAGCGCCCCCCGCAGCACCGCCAGCAGCGTCGACGCCCACTCGGCGGCGGTGGCCTGGATGACGAAGTTGCGGGTGAACCGCCCCCGCGACCGGGCCGCCCGCGCCCGGGGCGACTGCGGATCGCCGGCCAGGACCGGATCGACCGGCTCCCGCTCCCCGTCGCCCGGGCCGGCCGCCCCCGGCGGGCAGGTACGCCCCAGCCAGGACCGCACCAACCCGCCGGCCTCGCCGGTGCGCGCCGCCGCCTCCACGAAGCCGAACGCCGTCGGATAGCTGCGCCGCAGCACCGCCAGCGCCGGCACCGCCGCGCCGCCGGTCTGCCCGTACATCGCCCCGAGCAGGGCCAGCTTGGCCCGCTCCCGGTCCCCGGCGAACGCGTCGCGGGCCAACGCCGCGTAGAGGTCACCCGTCGCCCCGGCAGCCGCCAGCCGGGCGTCCCCCGACACCGCCGCCAACACCCGGGGCTCCAGCTGCCCGGCGTCGGCCACCACGAACCGCCAGCCGGGATCGGCCACCACCGCCCGCCGGATCACCTTCGGGATCTGCAACGCGCCGCCGCCCCGGGTCGCCCACCGGCCCGACACCACCCCACCGGGCACGTACTCCGGCTGGAAGCGGCCGTCGCGCACCCAGGCGTCGCGCCAGGCCCGGCCGTGCGCCGTCCAGATGCGGTAGAGCTCCTTGTATTCCAGCACCAGCGGCACCGCCGGGTGGTCGACCTCGCGCAGCGCCCAGGCCCGGGTGTTGGGCAGCTCCACCCCGGCCCGGGCGAACGCCCGCAGCAGCTCCGCCGGGGAGTCGGCGTGCACCTGTCGTACGCCGAACGCGTCGGCGATCCGCGTGGCCAGTTCCGCCAGCCGGCGCGGCGGCCCACCCACCGGGGACACCTCGCCGAGCAGTTCGGCGAGGATCTCGTCGTGGACGTGGGCGCGCCAGGGCAGCCCGGCCGCCCCCAGCTCCGCCGCGACCAGCGCGCCGGCCGACTCGGCGGCCACCAGCAGCCGGAACCGGCGGGGATGCCCGGTGGCCGCGATCCGGGCGAGTTGGTCGGCGTACACCCGCCGCAACGCCTCGACGCCCGGACCCGGTGGGCCGGGCAGGGCGTCGAAGAGCGCGGCCTGGCCGTCACCCGGCGGCGCGGGGGGCCGAGGCGGCGGGTCGGCCGGCACGGGTGCGCCGGTCAGCCGGGCCCACGCCGCGGCCACCGAGCGGGGCTCGCCCCACCGGCCGGCGTGGCCGAGCAGCAGCGCCTCGGTCAGTTCGACGTCGTGGCAGCGTTCGACCCGGACACCGGCCCGCAGCAGCGCCGGATAGAGCGTGGCGCCGGAGGCCCAGACCCAGCGCGGCCGGCCGACCCGCTCCCGGACCGCGACGGCTCCGGGCAGGTCGCTGACCTGCTCGGTCGGGCCGGTCGGCAGGCCGGCGGAATCGAGGGGTTGCAGCACCGCACCGCCCCGCCCGTCGGGCACCACCGCCACCAGCACGGACGCGATTCTGCCCGGCCCCTGTGACACGCCTGCCGAAGGGACGCCCAGACGGCGGGCGGTCCACGAGGTCAACCCGGGTGCGGTGGTCGCCGTGACGAGTCCGCCGGACCGCGAAAGGTGCCACGCTGGCGTCGAGCCAGGCCATCCCGCACCTGTTCCTGCGAGACATCCTGCTCGACCTGCGTCGGGCCGATCCGGTGAACAGCCTCCGCGGTGCCGAGGGGGCTACCGCCTGACCCGACCACCGCACGAGACGAGAGCTGGTCCGCGCTGTCCACCAGGTTCTTCGACGAGAACAACGGCATCGTCGCCAAGATCATAGCTACTTCCGGGAAGGCGCAGTGACCTCCACCACGCTCGTCCCTGGCGGACCTCGTCCGGCCGCACGACCTGCAGATCCACACCCGTGGCGGGGCGCCTGCGGCGGTGGCCGGGCGGGTCACCCGGACCAGTCGCGTCGGCTTCGAGAACCGCGTCGAGGTCACCACCGTCGCGGGTCAGGTCGTCACCGTGACCCTGACCCGCGACGAGTTCCTCGCCCTCGGCCTCCACGACGGCGCGTCGGTCCCACCTGACGGTCTCACCGGACAGCCCCACGGTCGCCACCACGCCCCGGCCCCGCCCGTCGGCGTCACCGAGCCTCGCCATCTCACACTGCATCACCCCGGCCGGCGCCGGACTCCTGGGACCGGGCCCGGACGGCGACCTCCTCGGGGGTCAGCGGCGCCTTCGGATGGTGGGTGAGGCACAGCGGGGTGCGTACCTTGACGAACGAGAACCCCTCCCCCGCCGCGTAGAACTCGCCGCTGCTGAGCAGGCCGATGTCGGGCAGCCGCCCACCCTTGGCCTCGGCGAGCTGCCGGGCCGCGTCGATCTGCGCGGGCGCATTCAACAGCCCGAAGAACTGCGTGGTCGCGTTGCCGGAGATCTGGTTGTGCAGACCCTTGGGCGCCTGGGTGGCGAACACCAGCCCGAGGCCGTACTTGCGGGCCTGCGAGGCGAGCGCGATGGAGCTGGCCGTGCAGGCCGTGTTCCCGGTCGACGGGGCGAGCGTCTGCGCCTCGTCCATGACGAACAGCCCACCGAGCGGCCGGTCACCGGCGGGGTGCCGCTTGATCCAGGCGAAGAGCGCCATCTGCAACTGGTTGACGAAGCTCTGCCGCTCCTGTTCGGAGGTGAGACCGACGAAGCTGATCACCGACACCCGGGCTCGCCGGCCGGGCGACGGGGTCAGCAGCAGCCCGGGGTCGGCCGGTGCGCCGACCCCGCCGAAGAGCGGGTCGGTGACCATGGCCGCCTTGAGCGTCTCGGCCAGGTCGTGGGCGAGCCTGTCGGCGCGGGCCAGCCGGCTGACCCCGTCCGGCAGGTCGGCGAGGAACTCGGTGAAGCCGGGCAGGCCGACCATGCCGCTTCTCGCGTACGCCTGGAGGGCCTCGGTGAGGACGGCCTTGCCCTGCTGGGCGAGCCGGGTCGACCGGTCGACGCCGGCGCGCGGCGCGAGCGCCTCCACGGCGGAGCGGATCGCCTGGTCGAACTCGTCCGGCCAGTCACGCAGCGCGGTGAAGTCGGGCAGCGGCTGGAAGCTCAGCGGGCGGCCGGCGGTGACCCGGGGCGTCCACACGACGACCTCGGTGTGGGCGAGGTAGTCCTCGGCCCGGTCGGCGTCGCCGGGCCCCCAGCCGCCCGGCGGGTCAGGCCACGGGTCACCGAGCCGGGCGAGGTCGTTGTTGGGGTCGAGCACGATCGCGGAGACGCCCTGCCGGGCGCACTCCTCGACGAGGCGGCGGATGAGCACAGTCTTGCCCGAGCCGGAGCCGGCGAACACGACCGCGTGCCGGCGGAGCGACTCCAGGTCTACCCGGAAGGGGTGTCCTCCCTCGACCGTCCGGCCCAGCCCGATCGACCGCCCGTCGTCGACGGCGGCGATCGGGGGGTGTGTCCGGCTGTCGGCGCCCACGACGAGATCGACCGCGTCGCCGGGTACCGGTGGGGTGGCGTAACCGTTCGGCGGGGCGGGCACGGCCGCACCGGCCGTCGCGTCGGGTCCGGGCAGGACCGACCGGAACAGGGCGGTGCTACTGGCCGGACGCCGGGCCACCAGCCACTCCTGCAGGGCGGCGGACGGCTCGGCCACCAGCACCCGCAGTGCCGCGAAGACCCGCAGGTCCGCCTCCGCCACCGGGCATCGGACGCCGCCGGCCGCGTCGAAGGCGGTCAACACCTCGGTCGTACGCATCCCGGTCGGCCACGGGCCGTTGCGCAGCAGCACGAGCCGGCGTTGTGGCAGTTCGCGGTCCAGGCCGGCCATGACGCAGGCGGCCTTGACCCGTGCGGTGACCGCCACCGCGTTGGGGTGCGCGACGGCCCGGAAACACCAGTGCGCCTCGTTCTCGGTGGCCTCGTCGAGCACCTCGATCAGCCGCCCGTGCAGCGCGGGTTTACGCCCCGGCGGCGGGTCGTACTTGTAGGTGGCGCCGGTCGGGGCCTGCTCGGCGATCCAGGCCGCCAGGCCCGCCGCGAGCAGTGGCGGCATGTGCTCGTCCTCGGTGGAGGGGGCGAGGGCAGCCGCCACGTCCGCCGCCGCGACCAGCTCGGCGAACCGGACGTCCAGCCGGTGGAGCTGGCGCTCGTCCGCCGCCGGGTCGCCCGTACCGGCCGGGACGACGGTCGGTGCCGGTGCCGGGCCGGTGCTCTCGACGAGACGGTCGAGTTCCACCACCTCGTCGTGGTCTCGGCACCACGAGACGTGACGGTCCACCCGGCGCAGCAGGGCCCGCGGCGTCAGGGTGGGCGCGTCGGCGAACGCGGCCGGGTCGATCGGCCACGTGGGGTGGGGCGGCACGAAGCGCGGGCCGGCGAACGCGGCGGACAGCCGCTTCGCGACAATGGCCCGGCCGATCTCCGGGGTGGGGATCCGGTCCGGGAGCGCGGCCTGGCGGAACCGGTCGCCGACCGGGGTGGGCGCGCTGCGGGCCAGCAGCTCCCAGGTGTCCGGCAGGCAGGAGACGACGACGAGCGTACGGCGGGTGACGTCGCGCAGCTTGAGCAGTCCGTCGGCGATCGGGCCGATCACCTTGGCCTGGCCGTCCTCCAACCCGGCGTGCTGGTCCAGCAGGGACGTGCTGGTCTGGGCGAAGAGCGTGTCGAGCTGGTCGACGGCGAGGACCGTGGGATCCAGCGTCAACGCCATCAGCCGGGAGATGTCCTGGACGATCTGCTGCGGGGTACGGAGCGCGGCGCTCAGCCCCCACGCCGCCCGCCCGGCCGGATCGCCCGGTTCGGAGATCAGGTGGGCGTAGCCGACGTCCTGCGCCTCGAAGTCGACGGTGCCGTGCAGGACCAGCGCCCGGGCGGTGTCCTGACAGTCCCGCCCGACCTCCCGGTCCCGGGTACGCAGCGCACGGACGAACGCGTCGAGCTGCTCGCGCTCGACCGGTCGCATGCCGGCGACCGCGTCGCGTACGTCGGCGGGCAGGCCGATCTGGGCGGTGAGCCGGCGCAGGAAGGTACGCAGCTGGGTGCCCCAGCCGATCGCGTCACGCCCCATGCCCTCGACCAGGGCCAGCGCAACGCTCTCCCAGAACGTCTTGCCGCTGACCAGCTCGACCAGGAAGAAGTAACCGCCGTCGTGCTGGATGCGTTCGCGCACCGCGCCGAGAAGATGGGTCTTGCCGGCACCGGCACGGCCCTGCATCGCCACGCCGAGCGGCACGCTGGTGTCGTCGGTGCGCGCCCGCGCGACCCCGCGCAGGATCTCCGCGACCACCCTGTCGTGCAGCTCCGGCACGTTGTGTCGGCTGGGCCGCCACACGTCGTCCGGGGTGACGGCCGGGTTGAGGCTGACCGCCTCCAGGGCGGCGCGCTGGTCGTCGGGGATCACGCGGCGCCGATCGCCAGGGCGTGGTTGTCCTCGTTGCCGATGCGGACGGCCGCGGCCCGGTCGCGGGGGGTCAGCGACTTGGTGTTCGCCACCGGGATGATGCGGACGTCGTCGCGGACGACCATGGCCCGCAGGGTCGCGTCGACGGTCGCGCGGTCGTGGTCGGCGAGGCGGTCCCGGACGTCCGCGAGGCCGACCCAGGCGCCCGGCGCGGTGGCCAGGTCCCGGTAGGCCGCGCGGACCAGCGCCTCCACGTCCGCCGGCGTGGGTGCCGCCGCGCCCGGCTCGGGCGCGGCGGACACCGTGACCTCACCGGTCTGCTTGAAGAAGTCGCCGTGGCTGACGCGAAGCCGGTCCAGCGACCGGTGCAGGTTGGTCAGGACGGTGAACAGGGACCGGCTGGCGGACCCGCCCGACTTCGGCGGCGCGGCGGTGTGCAGCTGCCGCACCACGCGCCAGCCCTCGTCGGTCAGCTCGTGGGCGAACGGCCGGGTCGTCCGGTCGGTCTCGACCAGCCCCAGCGTGACGAGTTTCCGGTTGTCGGCACCGTTGAGCGGGAAGCCGGCCAGCTCCCGCAACTCGTTGTTGGTGAGTCGGCGTGCCTCGACCATCAGCACCACGAGGGCGTTGATCTGGTTCGGCGTCAGGTTCGGGACGTCCGCCGGGCTCGTCATGGTGTCTCATCTCCGTGGGGGTGAGTGCCGCCCGACCGGCGCCGGGCCAGCAGCCGACGGATCCCGTCGACCACCGCCGGCGCGTCGGCCAGCACCTGCTCGTTGGTGAAGCGGAGCACGTCCAGCCCGAGGACCTGCAGCTGCACGTCCCGCCGCCGGTCGTTGGCGAACGCGATCCGTCCCCGATGTTCCGGGCCGTCCACCTCCACCGCAAGTCCCTCAGCGGGCCAGAAGAGATCCAGCCGGTACGACTCACCGAGCGGGTGCCACTCGTACGTCTGGTTCCACCGTCTCCCGCGAGCCCACCCGTGGGGCGCGAGCGCGCGTTCCAGTGCCTGCTCGGCCGCGCTGTCGCCGCGCGGCACGCCCGCGATCGGCGGCCACGCGAGCACCGCCGGCTCCGGCGGCCAGGCCGGCACCGCCGGCTCCGGCGGCGGGCCGGTGTCAGTCATCCGACCGGCCGGGCCGGCCAGGTCCGCGAGACGCGCCGGCAGTACCACCGGCACCGCACGGACCCGGTCGGCGTGGCGCAGGTTCGCGCCGACCAGCCACACCGTGAAGCCGCCGTGCCGGACCAGCCACTCGGCCGCGGCCACGAGCGTCCGCTCGGCGTCCGGGTCCAGCTCCGACAGGGCGACCAGGAGTACGCAGCCCTCCCGGTCGTACGCCTGCGCGATCACCCGGGCGAGCCCGGCGGCGCGTACCTCCGCCGCGAAGCGGGACCGGCCACCGGGCCGGCGCGGACCGCGCAGCCCACGCTCGGCGAGGTCGGCCAGGAACGGACCGAAGTGCCGGGAGCGGGCGGCGGTGCGGGCCGCGAGGGCACGGACCGCCGCCACACCGAGCGTCCCGCCGCCGTCGAAGCCTTCGCCTCCCGGCAACCAGCGCGGGAACATCGCCAGCGCCACCGCGTCCAACTGGTCGAGGAGGGCGTCCACCAAATCGCCGAGCGGGCCCACGGCGGCGGGCCGGTAGTGCACGACCGCCGGGGCCGCCGCGGGCAGGGGGTCGAGCGCCACCCGCAGCAGTTCCGGGTCCAGGTCCGGCAGGTGGCTGACCCGCCGTGGCGGCGGAACCGCCCACCACGGGCGCGAGGTCACCGCAGGGCGGTGCCGCGGTACGCCCGGGCGCGCGCGGCGGGCCGGACCGGTGGCACCATGCGGGCACTGTACGACAGTGCCGCGACGGCGTTCGGTCGAGGTGTCCAGCCGGTTGACGGGTGGTGTCGAGCAGCCGGGCGACCGGCAACGTGCCGGCGTCCGGCCAGCTACTTGCTGACGCCGGCGGTGAGACCGGACTGCACCTGGCGCTGGAAGACGATGTACACGATGAGCACCGGCAGCATCGCCATGGTGACGCCGGCGAACAGACCCGACCAGTCGGACTTGTAACCCTGGTTGACCGACAGCTCGATCAGGCCCTGGGCGATCACCTGGTTCTTCGGCTCCCCTCCGACGGACTGCATCAGCAGCGTCGGCAGGTACCACTGGTTCCACTGGCCGAGCACGTTGAAGATGCCGATGCTGATCAGGCCGGGCTTGGCCATCGGCAGCATGACGCTGAAGAACAGCCGGCTGTGCGACGCCCCGTCGACCATCCCCGCCTCCGCGATGGCGGTGGGCAGCGTCCGGAAGAACGAGTGCATGAAGAACACCGTGAAGGCCAGCGACCAGGCCACGTACACCAGAATCAGCATGACGTGGCTGTTCGGGCCGAGCAGCGGGAAAACCACCCCGGTGTTGTAGACGCCCTTGAACAGCGGCACCGCCGCCAGGTAGATCGGCAGGGTCAGGCCGGACAGGAACATGTAGTAGATCAGCCGGTTGCCGGGGAACTGGTAGCGGGCCAGCACGTACGCGGCCATCGAGCCGAGCAGCATGGTCAGGAAGACACTGCCGACGAGCACCAGCAGGGTGTTGAAGAAGAACGACCCGAGCTGGCCCTCGGTCCACGCCCGGCCGAAGTTCTCCCACCGCAGGGTGTCGGGGATCAGCGACAGCGGCTCGCGGATGACCTCCGAGTCGCTCTTGAGCGCCGACATCACCACCCACACCAGCGGGTAGAGCACCATGATCGCCCAGACGGCGAGGAACAGGTGCGAGAAGCCGTTGAAGAACTTCGCGCCGATCACACCGCCGCGCCCGGCCGGCGGACCGGCCGGCGTACGGTGGCCGGGCGGAGCCTGGCCGGGCCCGGCCGTACCACCCGGGCTGTGGGTCACCGTGCTCATCGTCCAGGTCTCCTCAGAACTCGATCCGCTCACGACGGGTGATCCTCAACTGCGCGGCGGCCAGCAGGATCGTGAAGATCGCCAGCGCCACGCCCATCGCGCAGGCGTAGCCGAACTGGCCCTTCTGGAACGCGGTGAAGTTGAGCACCGACGCGAAGATCTCGCTGGCGTGGTTCGGTCCGCCCTGACTGGGCGTCATGACGAACACCAGCGCGTACATGTCCAGTGCGATGAAGCCCAGGTAGACCCAGGCCACCGACACCGTCTCCCGCAGCAGCGGCAGGGTGATGCGGAAGAAGGTGTGGAAGCGGCCCGCCCCGTCGAGCAGGGCCGCCTCGTAGATGTCCTTGGGGATCGACTGCATCGCGGCGGAGAACAGCACCATGTAGAAGCCCGCGCCACTCCACACCGCGATCAGCAGCAGCCACCACAGCACCGCCGGTACGCCGAGGAAGGGCTCCGGGTCGTACATGAAGGTGATCGGGTCGCTCTCGTCGACCAGGCCGAGCTTCATCAGCAGGCCGTTGATCAGGCCCTGGCCGTCGGCGCGGTAGACCTGCTGCCACATCACCGCGATGACCACCAGCGACAGCACCTGCGGGAAGAAGAAGATCACCTTGTACAGGCCGGAGCCGAAGACGCCCCGGATGCCGGCCCTGTCCTCGCGTCCGCCCACGTTGAGCAGGAACGCGAGGAACAGGGCCAGCGCGATGGTGAACAGCGGCACGGTGATCAGGAAGAAGACGTTGTGCCAGAACGCCTTCCTGATCAGCTCGTCGGAGAACAGCCGGACGTAGTTGTCCAGCCCGACGAACTGCTGCCTGTCGGAGTAGCCTCCCCAGTCGGTCAGCGAGTATCCCGCCGCCTGCGCGAAGGGCCACACCACGTAGAAGAGGTACAGCCCCACGGGCAGCGCCAGGAAACCCGTGACGAAACGCGCAACACCGTGCCGCATTTCCTCTCACTTCCTCGGTTCGGTCGGCTGGACAGCCGGGTCAGGCGTTGCGGGTCTGCTTGGTGATCGACGAGTCCTTGGCGACCTTGTCGGCGGCGGCCTGCATCTTGTCGACGAACTGCGCGGCGGTGAGCCGGCCGGCCATCAGCTCCTGGGTGAGGTTCTGGCTCTCCTTGTCCAGGTCGGCGTAGAAGTCCCAGAGCTTGACCGAGATGAGGTCCGACCCGGCGTTCTTCATCAGCTCGTTGGCGCTGGCCAGCGCCGAGTCCTGCACGTTGTCGCCGGAGCCCTTGGTCGAGGCGAGGGACTTGGTCAGCTCGGCGAACTGCGCCGCACCGGACTTGGACAGCACCGCGCGCAGGAACTCCTTGGCGGCGGCCTTGTTCGGGGCCTTGCTCGGCACCACGAAGCCCTCGCCGGAGCCGGCGAAGACGTCCTTCGGGGCCTTGTCGGTGGCACCGAGACCCCAGTAGTCGGACAGCTTCATCTCGAAGCCCGGCGGAATGGTGGCGGACATCTCGTTCTTGAGCCAGGTGCCGACCTGGATGAAGGCGGCCTTGCCGTCGAGCCAGGCCTGCTGCGACTGGGTGTGGTCGAGCTTGCCGGGCAGCAGCAGCTTGTCCTTGACCAGCTTCTCCCACGCCTCCAGGGCGGGCAGGACGCCCTCGGCGCGCCAGGCGTTCTCCTTGAGGTTGTCCATGTCGACCACGGCCTGCTTGCCGGCGGACTTCCAGATCGTGGCCATCAGCGCCCAGCGCGGGTAGTAGCCGTGCACGGCGTCGTAGACGTACGGAGCGATGCCCTTGGCCTTGATCTTCGGCGCGAGGGCGAAGAACTCGTCGAACGTCGTCGGCGGGGTCCAGCCCTCGCGGCTGAACAGCGCGCCGTTGTACCAGTTGCCCCAGACGGTGAAGGCCACGTTGACCACGTAGTACTTGCCCTGGAAGGTGCCGTCGCCGACGGTGCCGGGCAGCAGGGTTTCGGCGACCGTGCCGCCGCCGTCCCAGGCCGGCGCGGCGAGCAGGTCGTCCAGCGGCTCGATGGCGCCCTCGTTGACCAGCGTGCTGATGTCCATCATGTCGGCGCCCGAGTTCATCACCAGGTCGCTCGGCTGGGTGGCCATCTTCGGCTGCTCTTCGGTCTTGATCTTCTGGGTGGAGCTCATGTTGACCGTGACGCCGGGGTGCTTGGCGGTGAAGATCGCCTGGTCCGCCTTCGCCCAGGCATCGCCGAGCCCGCCGTTGAAGATCACCACCTTGACGGCGCTGTCGTCCTTGAGGCCGAACGGGTTGTCGGCGCTCTTCTGGCCGGACGACGTGTCGTCGGACGTGCTCGGCTCGCTGCCGGCGCAGGCGCCGAGCAGTCCGGCGGCGGGAACGGCCAGCAGCCCCGCGGCGGCTGCGCGGCGCAGCAGGGTCCGGCGGTCGAGATCGGGGGTAAACGACATCTTCGACTCTCCTTGTGGTGTTCGGTCAGGCGGTGCGCCGGAGACGCCCGGCGTACCGCGACTCGAGGGCGAGGTTGTGTTCGTCCCCACCGGGGACGTTGGCGGAGAGGTAGACAGGGGGAACCTCTCCGGCCTGGTGGAACCGTCGTACGACCTCCGCGGTCAGCAGCTGCGCCAGCAGCGCCGCGGTGACCGAGGAGACCGCACAGACCGCGCCGCCGCCCTCGAGCGGCAGCAGTGCGTCGCCGTACGGCGCGCCGTTGTCCAGCACGACGTCGGCGAGGTCGGCGAGCCGCCGGCCGGACGGGTGCCGGGGGGCGACCCGCGCGGTGTGCTCGACCGAGGTGACCGCGATCAGCGGATGACCGTGGCCGGTGACCAGCGCCGCCAGCTCGACCACCGAGCCGTTGATGCCGGACTGGGACGCCATCACGAACACGTCCCGGGGCTGGGGCGCCGCGAGGGCGTAGAGCTGGTGGGCGATGGCGGGGTCGCGTTCCAGCTTGGGATCGGCGAGCAGGTCGCGTGGGGCGTCGCCGTGCAGCACCAGATCGTGCAGGGAGAGCCGGTTGGCCGGCACCAGGCCGCCGGCCCGGGCCACCAGTTCGGCGGCGAACACCTCGGAGTGGCCGGCCCCGAACGCCTGGAGCACCCCACCGGCGCGCAGGCTGGCGGCGATCAGGTCGGCGGCGGCGGTGAGCGCGTCGCCGCAGGTGTCCACGACCCGGTCGAGCACCGGGCGGACCGCCTGGGCGTACCCCTGGGCGCTGATCATGCGATGGTCCCCTTCGCGGCCTTGTGTCCGTCGACGGCCTGGGCGGTTCGCCGGAAGGCCGCGTGGGCGCGGTCGTGGGTGCGCTGCGCCACGGCGATGTAGAGCAGGTCGAGCACGACGAGCTGCGGGTGCCGGGCGGACAGCGCGTCGGGTCGGAAGGTGGTGGCGTGGCTGGCGGTGAGCAGCACCACGTCGGCCAGTTCGGCCAGCGGCGAGCGCGGGAAGCCGGTCAGCGCGACGGTGGTCGCGCCCCGGCTGCCGCCCTCGGCGAGCATCTCGATGGTCTCCCGGGTCTGCCCGGTGTGCGAGATGCCGAGCGCGACGTCGCCGGGGCCCAGCAGGGCGGCGGAGGCGAGCCCGGAGTGGATGTCGCTCCAGGCCCAGGCGGCCACCCCGATGCGGTGCAGGCTGAACTGCATCTCCTCGCCGACCAGGGCGCTGCCGCTGGCGCCGAAGATGTTCACCCGGCTCGCCCCGGCGATGGCCACCGCGGCGCGTTCCACCTCGGCGAGGTCGAGCAGCGCGGCGGTGTCGTGCATGGCCCGGGTGTCGGCGGCCATGATCTGGTCGAGCACCCGCTCGAGGGGGTCGCCGGGCTGGATCTCCCGCCCGATGTCGACGGTCCAGCCGGCGGAACGGGCGCGGCCGGTCTCGGCGGCGATGCCCAACCGCAGGTCGGCGTACCCGTCGAAGCCCAGCGCCCGACAGAACCGGGTGATGGTGGCCGGTGACGTGCCGCTGCGTTCGGCCAGCTCGACGATGGTGGCCCGGGCCGCCGCCTCCGGGTCGCTGAGCACGTGCTCGGCGACCCGGCGCAGCGCACCCGTCAGCTCCCCCACCTCGGCGCGGAGCCGGGCCAGCACCCCGTCGCCGGGAGCCCCGATCACGCTCCGGCGGTCGGCCGTGGGGGCGTCGACCACCGCGGTCCCCGCGGCGCCGTCCACCTCGTGCTCGACCATCCGTCGCCCTTTCAAAAAAGACTGTTAACTGTTAGTGGTAAAAGTTCTTACTGGAGGGCCCCATGTGTCAAGAGCGTGGGCGAAGTTTTCAAACTGTTACCTGGCTCGCGGTCGCCGCCCGCGGCCTGCCCCTTGCCCCACACCACCATGCCCACCAGCATGAACGTGCGTCGAGCGGAAGGTGGTGGGGCCATGTCCGACACCGTCGTGGTCGGCCTCGACGTCGGGGGTACGTCCACCCGCGCGCTCGCGGTGCGGCTGGACGGCACCCGGCTGGGCACCGGACGCGCCGGCGGTGGCAATCCCACCAGCCACGGAGCCGACCGTGCGGCCGGTGAACTCGGGGCCGCCCTGCGGCAGGCGCTCACCGACGTCGACCCGGCCCGCGTCCGGGCCGGCACGATCGGACTGGCCGGGGCCGGTCGACTCCTCGCCGACCCGGACGGGCGCGCCGCCTTCGACCGGGCCTGGCACTCGGTCGGCCTGCGCTGCCCGTACGCGGTGCACGGCGACGCCCTCGTCGCGTACGCCTCGGGCACCGCCGCCGTCGACGGCACCATCCTCGTCGCCGGCACCGGAGCCATCGCCGCCGGAGTCCGCGACCTGCGGCTGGATCGCGTCGCCGACGGGCACGGCTGGCTGCTCGGTGACCTCGGCTCCGGCTACTGGCTCGGCCGGGAAGCCGTCCGTCGGCTGCTGGCTGCCCTCGACGCGGGCGACGAACCCGGCGGGTTGGGCCGGCGGGTGCTCACCGAACTGCTGGGCTCCGCCCAGCTCGCGGCCCGCCCCCGGGACACCGTCGACACGCTGATCCAGACGGTCACCCGACGTGCGCCGGTCGAGTTGGCCCGGCTCGCCCCGATCGTGGTCGCCGCCGCCGGGCACGGCGACCCGACCGGGGGTGCGCTGGTCGACGAGGCCGCGGCACACCTGGCCGGCAGCGCCGCCCGGATCCGCCCCGCCGGGGACACCACCCCCCTCGTGCTCGGTGGCGGGCTGCTCACCGGCGACACGCCGCTGGCCGCCGCCGTCCGGGTCGAGGTCGGGCGGCGCTGGCCCGCCGCCCCGCTCCGGTCGGCCGGTGACGGGGCCGCCGGGGCCGCCTGGCTCGCCGCCCGCGCGCTGCCCGAGGTCACCGACGCGGCGGCCCTGCACGACCGGCTGGTCCCCCGCACCTGCTGAGGGAGGCCAGGGTGGCGTGGCCGGTGGGGTCGGCGGCGGCAACCCCGCCGCGCCGGCAGCCGGCCTGCCGTACCCTCGGAACATGCGCCGCCTGGCCGCCCTCGCCGCGCGGACGCCGGCCGGCCGCGAGCGCTACGTCGACCTGCTCCGGGCGCTCGCCATCGCGCTGGTGGTCCTCGGCCACTGGCTGGTCGCCACCGTCGAGCACGACGCCGCCGGCCAGCCCACCGGCCGCTCGGCGCTGCCCGACCTGCCGTGGGCACACCCGCTGACGTGGGCCGTCCAGGTCATGCCGGTGTTCTTCCTGGTCGGCGGCTACGCCAACGCCGCCTCCCTGACCGCACACCGGGCCCGGGGCGGCGACGCCACCGGCTGGCTGCTCGGGCGCAGCGCCCGGCTGCTGCGCCCCACCACGACGCTGCTGGTGACCCTGACCGCCGGGGCCCTGGTCGCCTTCACCGTCGGGGTCGACGCCTCCCTGGTGCGCACCGTGACCTGGTTCGCCACCATTCCCCTGTGGTTCCTCGCCGCCTACCTGGTGATGGTGCCCCTGACCCCCCTGACCCACGCGGCACACCGGCGGTGGGGCCTGGCCGTGCCCGTGGCGCTGGCCGCGCTGGTGGCCCTGGGCGACCTCGGCCGGGCGTTCGGTCCCGCCGAGGCGGCCCTGCCCAACTACCTCTTCGGCTGGCTCGCCGTGCACCAGCTCGGGTTCGCCTGGCACGACGCCCGCGTCGCGGGCCGCGACGCCGGCACCGGCGGAACCACGGACGACAGCGCCGCCGGCCGGCGCGGCGAGCCCGGCGGGGCAGCAGGTGGGCGCGGTATCCGGTCGCGGCGGTTGCCGCTGTCACGCCGGGCGGCAGCGGCGATGCTGGCCGGCGGGCTGGCCGTCGCGGTGCTGCTGACCTGGCCCGGCCCCTACCCGGTCAGCATGATCAACGTGCCGGGCGAACGGCTGGACAACGCCGCCCCACCCAGCGTGGCGCTGCTGGCCGTGGCCACCGCCCAGCTCGGGCTGATCCTGCTGCTGCGGCAGCGCACCGAACGTTGGCTGCACCGTTCCGGCCCGTGGCAGGTGGTGATCGCGGTCAACGCCGTCGTGCTCACCGTCTTCCTGTGGCACCTCACGGCGGCGATCCTGCTGGTCGGCGCGCTGGACGCGGCGGGCGCGCTGCCGACCCCGGCAGCCGGCACCGGCGCCTGGTACGCGTGGCGGCTGCCCTGGCTGCTCATGCTGTTCGTCGTGCTCGCCGCCCTGGTCGCCGTGTTCGGCCCCGTGGAGGCCCGCACCCGCCGGCCCGGCGGCACGGCCGGCAGCGGCCGTGCCAGCGGTCGGACCGGCACGACGCGGCCTCCGGCCGGCCGGTGGGCGTGGCTGCGCACGGCGCTCACCGCCGCCGCCTTCGCCGCCGTGGTGTACGCCCTGGTCGCCAACAGCACCGTCCCCCGGGAGGCGGCCGAACCGCTCGGCCTGCCGGTCGCCGCCCTGGTGGCCTACCTGGCCGGCGCGGGCACCCTGCGACTGCTCAGATCCGGGTGGGCGAGCCCGGCCGTTCCCTCCCGGCGATCCGCTCCGCGATCCGGTCGGCGCGCGCCCTGACGGCGACGCTCGGCTGCGACCGCCGGCCACCCGGCGGGCCGCGGGGTCACCGGCCCGAGGTGTCGGCCACGGCTCGGGCGAAGACCTCGGAGCGGTGTTCGAAGTTGCGGAACCGACCGTAGCTGGGCGCCGCCGGTGACAGCAGCACCACGCCGCCGACCGGGGTGACCTCGCGGGCCAGCCGGACGGCGTCGACGAGGTCGTCGACCGTCTCGGTACGCACCTTCGGCAACCCGTCGAGCACGGAGACGATGCGGGGGCCACTGTCCGGGATGCCGATCACCGTCAGCTCCCGATCGGCCAGGTGCTCGCGCAGCGGCGCGTAGTCCACGCCCCGGTCGGTGCCGCCGACGATCACCGTCAGCGCCCGCCCGTCGTACGCGTCGATGGCGTGCATGGCCGCGTACGGGCTGGTGGCGAGGGTGTCGTCGACGAAGGTCAGGCCGGACGGGTCGGCGATCTCGGTGAGCCGGTGGGCCAGGCCCTGGAACTCGGCGACCGCCACGGCGAGGGTGTCGCGGCGGGCCACCACGTCGACATCGAGCGCGTCGAGCACCGCCAGGGCCACGCAGAGGTTGCCCTCGTTGTGCCGGCCCACCAGCGGCAGCACGGCGCGCGGGAACAACGGCCGGTCGGCCAGGTGGAACCAGGGCGTGCCGTCCGGGCCGGGAGCCACGTGGGTGGTGTCGGGGCGGCCCGCGCGCACGACCGGGCGGTCGCCCAACTCGGCGGCGAGCCGGGGATCCGACCCGTTGACCACGACCGTCTCCGGGCCGTGGGCGAGCAGGTTCAACTTGTCCCGGTAGTACTCGCGCTCGCCGCCGTGCGCGTCGAGGTGCTCGGGGAACAGCGCGGTGACCACGGCGATCCGCGGCGAGTCGGTCAGGTCGCTGCACTGGTAGCTGGACAGTTCCAGCACGTACAGCTCCGCGTCGGGCAGGTCGAGGGTGGGTACGCCGATGTTGCCGCCGAAGACGTTCGGCCGGTCCACGGCCGCGAACAGGTGGCTGATCAGGCTGGACGTCGTGGACTTGCCCTTGCTGCCGGTCACCCCGACGGTGCGGGCGGCGTGGTCGGCCATCCACAGCGCGGTGCCCTGGGTGACGGTCGCTCCGCGCCCGCGCAGCTCGACCAGCCACGGGTGGGTGTTCGGCACCCCGGGTGAGCGGACCACCACGTCGGCGGCGGCCAGCCGGGCGTACCCCTGCTCCCCGGTGACCAGCGGCGCCGCCTCCGCCAGGGGGCCCTCCCAGGGCAGGCTGAGGAAGTTGGCGCTGTCGTCGACGGCGACCAGGTCGGCCGGGCCGTGCGCGGCGATCGCGGTCACCGCCGCCCGGCCCTCCCGACCGGCACCCCAGACGGCGACGGTACGGCCGCGCAGGTCAGACAGGCGCACGGGCTCTCCTCGGGGGTCTCGACGCGGTGCTCGGGCCTGGTGCGCCAGCCGGACACGGCCGGACGAACCAGGGCCTAGTATGGCGTGTGCCCAACGAGCAGCTCCGGCGGATGGACGCCTTCACCTTCCCGTCCTACTCGATCGATCTCGCCACCGGTGAGGCGGTGTTCGACTACGCCCTGACCGGCCCCGACGGCGAGCGGCGGTTCACCGAGGTGATCACGCTGCCGCTGCCCGCCGAGCCACCGTCCGACACGACGGTCGCCGCCCTGGGCCGGGTGCTGGAGCTGCTGCACGTGGTCGCCGGGGTCAGCTACTACAAGGCTGCCGCGCCGCCCCGGCTGGTGCTGCCGGCACCGCTCGGCGGGGCCGCCACCGCGCTGGTCAGCGCCGTCTACACCAAGGGCCTCGCCGAGTACGCGTACCGCAACGCGCTGCCGCACGTGCTGGAACTGACCCCCGAGGTGCCGGCCGGCACCGTCGCGCCGGCCGCCCCGCTCGACGACGCGGACCGTCGGCCCCTGTCGGCGGTCGGCGGCGGCAAGGACTCCATCGTGAGCCTGGAGGCGCTGCGCCGGGCCGGCTTCGACCCGGTGCCGTTCTCGGTCAACCCCAACCACGTGATCGTGTCGGTCAACGAGGCGTCCGGGTTGTCGGCGCTGGCCGCCCGGCGTCGCCTCGACCCGGCGCTGTTCGACCTGAACGCGGCCGGGGCGCTCAACGGCCACATCCCGGTCACTGCGATCAACTCGCTGATCGCCGTCGCCACGGCGGTGCTGCACGGGCTGGGCCCGGTGGTGATGTCCAACGAGCGGTCCGCGTCCGACCCGAACCTGGTCTGGAACGGGCACGAGATCAACCACCAGTGGTCCAAGGGCGTCGAGGCCGAGGGGCTGCTGCGGGCGGCGCTGGCCGAGCACGCCGGGCTGACCGAGCCGTACTTCTCGCTGCTGCGCTCGCTGTCGGAGCTGCACATCGCCCGCCTGTTCGCCGCCATCGACCGGTATGACGACGTCGTGACCAGCTGCAACGCCGCGTTCAAGCTGCGCGACGCGAGCGAGCGGTGGTGCCGCGACTGCCCGAAGTGCCGGTTCGTCTTCCTGGCGATGGCGCCGTTCATGCCGCGCGGGCGGATCGTGCGCATCTTCGGCGGCGACCTGCTCGCCGACCCCACGCAGATCCCCGGCTACCGGGAACTGCTGGGCGTGGACGGGCACAAGCCGTTCGAGTGTGTCGGCGAGGTGGAGGAGTCGGTGGTGGCGCTGAGCCTGCTCGCCGAGCAGGACGAATGGCGCGACGCCCCCGTCGTACGGGCCCTGGTCGGGGCGGTCCCGCCGACCGCGTGGTCGGCGGCGGCCTCGTCGGACGTGTTCACCCCGGGCGGCCCGAACCACGTCCCGGCGCACTACGCGAAGGTGCTCGACGCCCTCACCTGAGTGCGGTGGGCCGACCACCGGGGGAGGTGGCCGGCCCACCGGCTACGGGCCCACCGACGGCTGCGGCAGTTCCCGACTGACGGGCGCTACAGGGTGTTGCGGATCAGCCGGGCCATCTCCATGTGCCCACGGGCGTTGAGGTGGTACCAGTCGTTGGTGTCGAAGCCCTGGTTGCCCGTGGTCCACGGGTCGGCCGCGCAGGCCGTGTGGGTGCGGAAGGAGGTGGCGATGTCGACCACCCGCAGCCGGGTGCCGAGCACGGTCCGGGCGTCGTTGACCGCGTCCTGGATCGTCTGGTTGAGGCGGTTCTGCGTCCGGGTCAGCATGCCGATCTCGGTGTCGCTGATCCCGACCCGACAGTTCCACGGGTCGGAGGTGGCCACCGGCAGCGGGTAGTTCGGCACCCGGATCTGGGCGTTGGGGGCCTTGCGTCCCATGTCGAGGTAGATGTCCTTCAGCCGGGTCCGCAGCGTCGGCATCGCGTTGGTGAGCACCTGCTCGGTGTTGCCACGGGTGCAGTCCTGGGGCCAGTACGGATCCAGGACGCAGTCCTTGAGCAGCCCGCTGAAGCCGAGGTCGTTGCCGCCGATGGTGATGGTGGCGACCGCCGTCTCCGCGCCGTTGAACTGGCTGCCGTACCCGCCGGTGGCGAGGTTCAGGGTCTGGTTGAGGAAACCGGTCTGCGCGGACCGGGTGTAGCCGTCCTTGGTCGCCTGCGGGGTCCAGTAGCCACCGCCGGTCTGTGCCCAGTAGACCAGCCCGCCCAGACCCGTCTGGGCACCGCCGCAGGACGGCCCGAAGGACCAGGTGAACGGGACCGTCCGGCCCGCCTCGCGGAAGGCGTCGTCGAGCTTGTTGGCGTAGTTGTCCCACGAGTTGTAGCACTTCGTGTCCACGTAGTTGCCGGCCCCGTTGCCGGCGGAGAACGAGTCGCCGAGCGCCACGTACCGGAACTTGGTGTGCCAGTCCAGGTAGAAGCGCTGGTCCCAGATGTTCACGCACCCGGTGGCGTGCGGGATGAAGGTGTAGCCGTTCCACCGGGCGGACAGGCACAGCTTGACGCCGTTGCTGTTGCGGGTCTCGTAGTAGTGCCCGCCCTGCGGGTGGCTCGAGATGTTCCACACCATTCCGCTGGTGTTGTTGCAGGACCTGGTGGTCACCGGGGAGTCGGTGGCGCTGGGGTTGAGCATGCCGAGACAGACGCCGTTGCCGGCGACGATCTTCCCGCTGGAGATCCGCTCCCACTTCTGCCGGTGGTTGCCCTCGCAGCTCCACGTCGTCACGGTGGCGTTAATGGCGTAGTTGCTGAAGGCCGGCTCCGGCACACCGAGACACATGTCGCCGTGGCCGAGGAAGTAGAACATCCGGCCGGCGCCGCTGCTGATGACGGCGGCCTGGGCGGGGGCACCGGCGCCGGCGACCACGGCCAGGCCGGCGACCAGCGTCGCCACCAGGACGGCCGCCAGCCGTCGGACGAACCACGGACGGGTCGGGCGGTTCAGGGGTTCGGGGAGAAGGCGGCGGGGACCGCGCGCGGAAGGGCCATCGGCCGTACCGATCATGGGTGTGTTCCTTCACGGACCGACAGGCGGGGTTACCTGTCGGCGGCAGTGTGCGGTGTGGTCGTTTAAGGACGGTCAAACCGCAGCTCAGCCGGCGTCAGGTGACGGCGGACGGGGCAGTCCGTACGATGCAGGCACCGACCGGCCGGCTTGTCCCGACCCCGATCGGTGGCGCGATTGAGGAGGCTCGGTGGCCCTTCCCACGGCACCCGTGACGCGCGGAGACCTGGAACGCGCGGCCGGCGGCTCGGACGAGGAACTGGCTGCCTGGCTGGACCAGCACGCCGCCGCGCTGCTGGCCGGCAACAGCACCCTGTTGATCCCGCACCTCGACCGGCTGCTCTCCCTGCCGTACCAGGGGCGTCCCTGGCTGGAACTGGTGACCGCGGCCACCCTGTTCACCCGCAGCAGCCGCGACGAGCGGGCGTGGCGGCTGCTGCGTACCGCCCGGGGCAGGTTCCAGCGGGCCGGCGACCGGACCGGCCTCGGCTGCGCCCACTACGTCGAGGGCAACTGGCAGGTCACCGTCGGCGACGTCCAGGACGCCGCCCGCAGCTGGCAGGAGGGGCGGGCCCACCTGGGGCCGCACACCCCGGCCTACGCGCACTCGCTGGCCAACCAGGCATGGGGTGCCTACGCCAGCGGGGAACTCGGCCACGCGTGCACCCTCGCGCAGGAGGCGGTGGCGCTGGCCGTCCGGGTCGGTGACAGCCGGGCCCTGGGCACGGCCTACACGCACCTGGCCGCGTACGAGATCTGGGTCGGGGCGTTCGGTCAGGCGGCCCTCGACCTGGACCGCGCCGACCGGGCCTTCCAGGGGCTCAGCGACCCCGGCGAGCGGTACGAATGGCCGCTGGCGCTGGTCATGACCGGGGCCGTCCACGTGCTGCGCGGCCGGCACGAGCTGGCCGAGGTGTCGTTCCGGCAGGCCGTGACGGCGGCGGAGGCAACCGGTTCGCAGTGGGTGGCGGGTGTCGTGCACGCCATCCGCGCCGACGTGTGCGCGCCACGGGTGCCACAGCGCAGCATCGAGGACGGGCAGCATGCGCTCGCCGTCCTCGCCGACGTGGGTGAACGCTGGTGGTCCACCTGGGCCCGGGTGGCGATCGGACGGGCGCTGGGCGCGCAGGGGCACCGGCACGCGGCGGCCCGCACGATCGGCGAGGTGCTGGACGAGGGCGGCACGCCGCCGGTGGAGGGTGCCCGGCACCTCATGCTGCTCGGCGAGCAGTTCGTCGACGTCGACCCGGCCCGCGCCGCCGACCTGTTCACCGACGCGATCCGGCGGTTCGACCAGTACCACGCGCCCTACTGGTCCGCGCATGCCCGCGCCCGGCTCGCACTCGTCGACCGGACCCGGTCGACCCGGCACTGGGACGCGGCCCGCGCGACGGCGCCGCACGAGCCGGCGGTGGCCCACATGATCCGTGAACTCGCCACCCTGCGGGTGTGTTTCCGGTCGATGCCGACGGTGCAGGTCGACGGCAGGGAGGTGCGCTTCCCCACCCGGCACGCCCTGCACGCCCTCCTGCTGCTCGCCGCCCACTCCCCGGACGGGTTGCGGGCCGACACCCTCGGCGCGCATCTCTGGCCCGACGCCGACACCGCCACCCAGGCGCACCGGCTCAAGACGACCCTGTGGCAGGTCCGTTCCCAGCTCGGCTCCGCCGCCGGCCGGCTGCACCGCCGCACCGACCGGGTGATCCTCGACCTGACCCCCGACGAGTGCGACCTGCGCGAGTCGGTCGAGCGGGCGAGGGTGCTGCTCCGCGCCGCGGACCCCGACGAGGCCGAGGTCGCCGCCACCTGCCGGGCGCTGCGGCAGCCGTTCGTCGTCGCGGACGCGGAGGAGTGGGCCGCCGAGCTGACCCGGCTGTGCGACGGTCTGGTGCACCGGCTCACCGAGGGCAGCCGGCGGCGGGCCCGGCGACATCCCGTCCGGCCGGCGACCCGCCACTGACACCGTTGCGGCCTGCCGGTCCGGCTGGAGGTCACGGGGGGCGGGGCCACGATCAGGGGTGGCGGACGGCGTCCAGGGCGAGCAGGGCCACGTGCAGGGACAGGCAGGCGTCGACCGAGTCGAGGTCGACGTCGAGGATCCGGCCGATGCGCGCCAGCCGCTCGTAGAACGCCGGCCGGGACAGGTGCGCCACCGCTGCGGCGGCGGACTTGTTGCGGCCCTGATCCAGATACACGCGCAGCGTGCCGAGCAACTGCTCGCGGGGGTGCCGGGCGTCGTGCTCCAGCAGAGCCCCGAGTTCCCGCTCCACGAACGTCTGCAACCGGGGCTCGTCGCGCAGCAGGTGCAGCAGCCCGGCCAGGCCGACGTGCGGCAGCCGGAAGATCGGCAGATCCCGCCGGTCCCGGCGGGCCGCGTCGGCGACCTGCCGGGCCTCGATGAGCGACCGGCGGGCCTCCCGCAGGCTGCCCACCCCGGAGCCGGCCGCCACCAGCAGGGCGGAGTCGGCGACCACCGGCCGGGCCGGCACGCCGTTGGCCGGCGGGTCGGGCCGGGCCCGCCGCAGCGCCGTGGCGAACGCGGCCAGCGCGCGGTCCTCCGCCGCCGCGTCGGGCAACGCGAGCAACGCCCCGACGGCCTGGTCGTCGAGGGCGCTGCTCAGGCCGGTCAGCCGGGCCTCGCGCAGTGCCTGCCCGACCGCCTCGGCGAGGTCACGCAGCCGGGCCGGGCCGGCCTCCGGGGCGTCCGGGTCCACGCCCGCGTCGCCGGGGTCGTCGCTGCGGTGGCGCACCACCACCCCGACCAGGTGCCGCCGTTCCAGCACCACGCCGAGTGCCCGGGCACGCAGGGCCACCTCGTCGACCGGGCGGGAGTGGTCCAGCAGCGCCGTGAGCAGGGTGCGGTGGATCTGCCGTTCCAGCCCTTCGGCGTCGCGGCGGATCAGCCGGCCCAGCGCCAGCGTGGAGGCGGCCCGCTCGACGAGGATGGTCAGCCGGGTCGGCGGCTGGCCCGGGGCCGGGTCACCACCAGCGGGCCAGCGCAGCAGCAACCGCCCCCAGTCCTGCCCGCGTGCTCCGACGGTGGTCACCAGCCACCCACTGTCCGCGTCGTACGCGGTGCGCCCGGACGGCCGGATCCGCCGGGAGTGCTGCTCCCAACCATCCAGCAGCAGTTCGGCGTTCTCCCCCGCCGGGTCGTACGCCAGCACCTGCCGGGACAGGTTCTCCAGCACCAGCGGGCAGCCCGACAGCTCGGCGGCCTGCCGCACCACCTCGCCCGGACCGGCGCCCTCCACGGACAGTTCGGTGAACCGCTGGTGGATCTCCTCGGTGGCGCGCAGCTCGTGCAGCTGGGCGTCGACGATCAGCGCGTGCACCGCCTCGGTGATCCGCACGAACGGGGTGGCCCGGCGCAGCTCGACCAGCGGCAGCCCGCGCCGCCGCGCGGCGGCAGCCATCACCTTCGGCACCCCGTCGAGGTAGCGGCGGCCCAGCTCCACCACCAACCCGGACACGCCCACGTCGGCCAGGTCGCCGATGAAGGCCCGCAGCCCGGCGTCGTCGGCGGGCAGCCCGATGCCGGTGGTGAGCACCAGTTCACCACCGCCGAGCAGGGTGGCGATGTCGGGCACCTCGGCCACGTGCACCCACCGCACCAGCCGGTCCAGGCCGGCGTCCCCGGCGACCAGGCGGGGCGCGCCGTGCCGGACGGGATCCAGCGCCAGCACCTCACGCACGGTAGGGAACACGGCCGACACGCTACCCTCCGTCACCGCAGGTCTCGACGGCCCCGGGTCAGAGCGGGTCGTCGCGCCCCAGTTCCCAGCAGGCCACGGCGGTCGCGGCGGCGACGTTGAGGGAGTCGACGCCCCGGCGCATGGGAATCACCACGCGTGCGTCGCTGGCCTGCATGGCCGCCCCGGTCAGGCCGGCTCCCTCCGCACCGAGCAGCAGCGCCGCGCGGGCGCGCTGCGCCCGGTCGAGCCGCTGGATCGGCACCGCGTCGGGTGCCGGGGTCAGGGCCAGCACCGTGAAGCCGGCCGCGCGCACCTCGGCCAGCCCGTCGGGCCAGGGCTCCAGCTTCGCGTACGGGACGGCGAAGACCTCGCCCATGCTGACCCGTACGCTGCGCCGGTACAGCGGGTCGGCGCAGGTGGGCGAGAGCAGCACCGCGTCCACCCCCAGCCCGGCCACGGCCCGGAAGATGGCGCCGAGGTTGGTGTGGTTGTTGACGTCCTCGAGGACGACCACCCGGCCGGCGGCGGCGAGCACCTCGGCGGCGCTGGGCAGCGGCGTGCGCCGGAACGACGCCAGCACCCCCCGGTGCACGTGGAAGCCGGTGGCCCGCTGGAGCACGTCGGGAGCGGCGGCGTAGACGGGCACGTCGCCGGTGTCGAGGTCGGCGAGCTGGTCGACCCGCTTGGCGTCCACCAGGTACGACCGGGCCGGGTACCCGGCCCGCAGCGCCCGGCGCAGCACCAGCTCCCCCTCGGCGATGAACAGGCCGTGCGGCGGTTCCCAGCGGGTGCGCAGCTCGACGTCGGTCAACGCCCGGTAGTCGGCGATCCGGTCGTCGTCGGGGTCGGTGATCAGGTGGACAGGCACCCGCCGATTCTGCCGGACCCGTCGTTCGGCGGCCGGTGCCGGTGCCCCTCTCGCCCGACGGCGGGGCGGACACGCGACCAGGTTGCGGTATCCGGACCAGGTGAAGGCGCCGCCCTGCCGCATGTCGCGGCGTTCCTGCGCCGAAGGCCCGCAGCGCGACCGCTACGGGCCTTCGTCCCGACCGCCGATCTCAGTCAGGATCGTCGAACCAGCGGCGCAGGTCGTCCAGCAGTTCCTGCCGGTACTCGGGCTGTGTCGGGTGGGGTGCCCCGCGTCGGGCCGCGCGCGGCGCCGGCCGACGCGGCTCGCCGACCAGCTCGCGGCTCGGAGCGGCGTACTCCTGCTCCTCCTGGCCGTCGACGGCGGTGGCGATGACCTGGGCCACCGCCTCGATGACCTGCCCCTGCACCGCTCCGCCGACCAGGTCGCTCGGGTCGTCCGGGTTGGCGGCGATCCCGGCCACCGCGACCTGCGGGGTGAAACCGACGAAGGTCTCCGTGGCGTTGCTTTCCGAGCTGCCGGTCTTGCCGGCCACCGGACGGCCGCCCAGGATCTGGTCCACCGCCGGGGCGGTGCCACCGTTGCACTGGTGGTTCGACGACTGCTGGCCCACCGGGCAACGAGCCGCGTCGATGGCCGCGCGGGCCACGTCGGCCTCCAGCACCCTCTTGCAGGCCGGTTCACCGACGGGCAACTGCTCGCCGTCGGACGTGGTGACCGACACCACCGGCAGCGGCGCGCAGTACGTGCCCTCGGCGGCCACCGTGGCGTACGCGTTGGCCAGGTCGAGCGGGGTCGTGGACGCCACGCCGAGGGTGAACGCACCCCAGTCGGCCGCGTTGTCGGCCGCGAAGGTGGCGTCGGACTCGGCACGGAAGGCGATGCCGAGCCGCTGTGCCATCTCCACCACCTTGTCCGGGCCGACCTGCTCGGCCAACCAGACGAAGTAGGTGTTCACGGAGCGCCCGAAGGCGTCCCACATCATCCGGTAGCCGTCCATCCACTCCGGGGTGGCGTTGGCCGGGCACCAGCGCCCGCCGCAGCTACCGTAGCCCTCGGCGGGATACCGGGTGGGCAGCCGGCTGGGGGCGTCGAACCCGGTGGACAGAGGCTTTCCGGCCTCCAGCGCGGCCAGCATGGTGAACATCTTGAAGGTGGAGCCGGCCTGGTAGCCGGCGACGTCGTCGCCGCCGGAGATCAGCGGGTTGACGGTGTTCGGATAGTTGGCCTGCCCTTCGGGGTTGGCGTCGAGGCTGAAGTGCCGGTTGACCGCCATCGCGAGGATCCGGCCGGTGCCGGGTTCGACCGCGGCGATCGGCAGGGCGCGCTCGCTGTCGTGGCCGTACACGGCGGTGGCCTGCTTCTGGGCGGTGGCCTGGACCTGCGGGTCGAGCGAGGTGACGACGGTGTAGCCGCCCCGGCGCAGCGCCTGCCGCCGTTCCTCGACCGTCCCACCGAACTCTGGCCGGGCCAGCCACCACTGGCGCAGGTAGTCGCAGAAGAAGCCCCAGTTGTCGTGGTCGCCGTCGACGGCGGTGCACCCGTTGGGCTGGGCGGTGGGACGCAGCGCCAGCTTCTCGGCCTTGGTCTCGGTGGCCTGCGCCGCCGTGATCGCCCCGGTGTCGGCCATCGCGTCGAGCACGTCGGCCCGGCGGGCCAGTGCGGCGTCGGTGTCCCCGTTGATCGGGTTGTACGCCTCCGGCGACTGCACCAGGCCGGCGAGCAGTGCCGCCTCGGCCAGGGTCAACTCTGCGGGCTCCTTGCCGAAGTAGCGCTGGCTGGCCGCCGCGACACCGTACGCGCCGGAGCCGAAGTAGGCGATGTTGAGGTAACGGTTGAGGATCTCGTCCTTGCTCAGCCGCTCCTCAAGCGCCGCGGCGTACCGGATCTCCTGGAGCTTGCGGCCTACGGTCTGCTCGGTGGCCGCCGCCCGTTCCTCGGCGGTGCGGTTCGGGTCCGCCTTGAGCACGTTGCGGACGTACTGCATGGTCAGGGTGGAGGCGCCCTGGGTGCTGCCGCCGGTGACGTTGGCCACCAGGGCCCGGAACATCCCGCGCAGGTCCGTGCCGCCGTGGTCGTAGAAGCGGCGGTCCTCCACGGCGACGATGGCCTGCCTCATGGCCGGGGCGATGTCGGACAGCGCGACGTCTGTCCTGTTCACCTCGTAGAACGTGGTGACGAGCGTCTTGCCGTCATTGGCATAGAGGTAGGAGCGTTGCGGGGTGGCCGGGTTGCGCAGCGCCTCCGGCAGCGCGGCGTGGCTGTTGAGCGCGGCCTTGGCGGCGAACCCGAGGACCAGGTTGCCCGGCAGCGCGGCGACCAGGACGAGGCCGGCAAGCGTACCGGCGAGCACCAGGGTGAACAGCCGCGCCAGCGGCGAACGGGGGAGCATGCCCGCAACGACTGCCAGGAAGGACCTCAAGCGCCCACCTCCGAAGTAAGCTTTGTCAGCAATTGCACGCCTCCTGCCAGCACTTCCCCGGCCGGTGGGTCACCCGGTGGCACGGGGGCCACCGGGCAGGCCGGGAGTGGCGAGGCTGGCGTTGGCGGCGTCCCGGATGATGTCCCGTGGGACGAGACGGCCCGACCGGTAACCGATGCCGATTGCGGCGATCAGCACGAAGATCGCGCCGAAGGTCTGCAACGGGTTGATCAGCGCCCCGGCCAGGCCGAGCAGCGGCGCGGCGATCATGAGCAGGACGCCGTCGCCCATGGCGAACATCCCGGACCGGGCGACCGCCCAACCGGTCAGCAGCCAGCCGACCGAGTAGCAGCCGGCTCCGACGAGCACCAGCGTGCGGGCGGTGGTGCCGAAGACCGGCGTCTGTTCGGCGAGGCCGGCGAACGGCAGCATCAGCACCGTCCCGGCGATGCCGACCAGCAGCCCGGCGGCGGCGCACCGGCGGCTGCGGGTGGCGGCGAGCAGGCCGGTGAGCCCGAGCTGCGCGAGCAGTCCCAGCCAGATCGCGGCCACCCAGCCGACCAGGTGGAGCGGGCGGCCGTCGGCCGGGTACGGGGAGTTGACCGCCCCGCCGTCGCCGGCCATCGCCACCGCGCCGTAGAGCAGCGCGTAGACCGGCAGCAGCCAGATCGCCACCCGGGACAGTCGGCGCAGCGACCACGCCCAACTCGCGTTGGTGGCGGGGCCGGCCGGTCCCGGGTCGTCAACGAAGGGCAACACGCCGAAACCGCCGCCGGTACGCCGGGTGCCCAGCGGTCCCGCCGGATCGTGCGCGCCGGTCACCGGTGCCGTGGACCGCGCCCGCTTCGCCGGATCCTTCATGCGTCACCTCGCTCGTCCGAGAGCGGTGCGGGACGCGCGCCGAGGCGCCCCGTTGCCTGGTCAACCACCCGTCCTAGGACCAATGGTGGCAGGCAGCGGAGCGCCTCGTGAGAACTTCTCGCATTTATCCCCGGCAGCCGGTCAGGCCCGGTCACGCTCCTGCGCCGGGTCGGCGACCAGGCTCGTCGGGGACACCGGCTCCGGGGCCGGCAACCCCTGCGGCTGCTTGCCACCGCTGGCCTGCGCCTCGGCCACGCGTACCTCGTCGTGGATCTGCGCCGCTGCCGCCGCCGCGGCCTCGGCCGCCTCGACCGCCTCCCGCTCGACGGCGCTGGCGTCGTCGGCCGCCTGCGGCGACGGGGAGTCACCCACCATCTGGCTCAGCCCGCCCAGCGCACCGCCCATGCCCTCCAGGGCCTTGGTCAGTTCCGCCGGCACGATCCACACCTTGTTGGCGGTGCCGTTGGCGATCTGCGGCAGGGCCTGAAGGTACTGGTAGGCCAGCACCTTCTGGCTCGGGTTGGCGGTGTGGATCGCGTCGAACACGGTCCGGATCGCCTTCGCCTGCCCCTCGGCCTGCAGGATCCGGGCCTGCCGGTCACCGTCGGCCCGCAACACCGCGGACTGCTTGTCACCCTCGGCGGTGAGGATCTGCGACTGCTTGTGCCCCTCGGCGGTGAGAATCGCCGCCCGGCGGTCCCGCTCGGCGCGCATCTGCTTCTCCATCGAGTCGCGGATGCTCGGCGGCGGCTCGATCGCCTTGATCTCCACCCGGGTCACCTTGATGCCCCACCGGCCGGTGGTCTCGTCCAGCACCCCGGACAGGTGCCGGTTGATCTCGTCGCGGCTGGTCAGCGCCCGCTCCAGATCCAGCGAACCGATCACGTTACGCAGCGTGGTGACGGTGAGCTGCTCGATCGCCTGGAGGAAGTTGGCGATCTCGTAGGTCGCCCGCACCGAGTCGACCACCTTGAAGTAGAGCACCGTGTCGATCGAGACGACCAGGTTGTCGGAGGTGATCACCGGCTGCGGTTCGAAACTGACCACCTGCTCGCGCATGTCGACCTTGGTTCGCACCGCGTCGACGAACGGCACCAGCAGGTTCAGGCCCGGATTCAGGGTGCGCTTGTACTTACCGAGCCGCTCGACCACGTCCTGCCGCTGCTGCGGAACGATCCGCACCGCCTTGGCCAACGTGATGACGCCGATCAACGCGAGCGCTATCAACAGGACGGGGAGGATGAATTCCATCCGCTCACCTTTCCACTTCAGGAAGTTGCCCAATGATGGAGTCGTCACGCCAGACCAGGGCCACCGCTCCCCGAACCTGGATGACCTGCACCCGGTCACCGGGCGCGAAAGCCTGCGTGGCGTCGTAGGAACGGGCGCTCCACATCTCGCCGTCGATCTTCACCATGCCCCGGTCGGCGTCGACCGTCTCCAGCACCAGGGCCGTGGATCCCTCGATCGCCTCGACCCCGAACGGCGTCTCGCCGCTCTCGACCGCCGAGCGACGGTGCCGCTGGATCGTCGGCCGGGCCGCCAGCACCGTCAGGGCCGACACCACGGCGAACACGACCGCCTGCACCGCCACGGGAGCGCCGAGCGCCGCGGCGCCCGCCGCGGCGAACGCGCCGACCGCGAACATGATCAGAAACAGCGTCGCCGTGAAGATCTCGGCGACCGCCAGTACCACACCCAGCACGATCCAGAACACGGCGTCCACCACCCGATCGTGACACGCCCGCGCTCGTGTCATCGAACTGTCATGATCGGTGCGCTTCCCGGCCACCCGATCGAGGAGGATCCGTTGCCCCTGTCGCCCGGCACCGCCCGCGAGGTCGACAATCTCGTCGCCACCGCCCAGGCCGAGGGCCGCACCCCGTCGCTGGCCGTCGGCGTGGTCCGCGACGGCGCGCTCACGCACCTGGCCACCGCGGGCGGGCACCCACACCCCCACGCCGACCTGCAGTACCGGATCGGCTCGATCAGCAAGACCATGACGGCGGTGCTGATCATGCAGGAACGTGACGCCGGCCGGTTGACCCTCGACGACCCCCTCGACCGGCACCTGCCGGGCACCGCCGCCGGCGCGCTCGCCCTGCGTCACCTGCTCGGGCACGCCAGTGGCCTGCAACGCGAGCCCGACGGCCCCTGGTGGGAACGCAGCGAGGGCGTCGACCTGGCCACCCTGCTCGCCGGGGTCACCCCCGCCAAGGTAGCCCTGCCGCCGTACCGCGCCTACCACTACTCCAACCTGGCGTACGGGCTGCTCGGCGGGGTGCTGCACCAGCTCACCGGCACACCGTGGTCCGAGCTGGTCCGCGAACGGATCCTCGAACCGCTGGGCATGCGGCGCACCACGTACGCGGCCACCGAGCCGTACGCCCGGGGTTGGGTGCGCCACCCGTGGCGGGACACGATGCGCGAGGAGCCGCGTACCGACACCAGGGCGATGGCGCCGGCCGGGCAGCTCTGGTCGACGGTGGCGGACCTGGCCCGCTGGGCGGCCTTCCTGGCCGACCCCGACCCGACGGTCCTGGCCCCCGACACCCTCACCGAGATGTGCGCCCCCGTGGTGATCAACGACCTGGAGTCCTGGCGCGGCGGGCACGGGCTCGGCGTGCAGCTCTACCGCGACGGCGACCGGGTGTACGTCGGGCACGGCGGCTCCATGCCCGGGTACGTGGCCGTCCTGACGGTGCACCGGGCCAGCCGCACCGGGGTGGTCGGCTTCGCCAACTCGTACGGCTTCCGCACCGGCGGCATCGGCGGGCTCGGCCAGCGGGTCCTCACCACCGTGCTGGACGCCGAACCGACGGCTCCCCGGCCGTGGCAGCCGGCCGACGCCCCGCCCCCGGCCGACGTGGCCCCGCTGACGGGTCGCTGGTGGTGGATGGGCATCCCGCTGGACGTCACCTGGGACCACGCGGCCGGCGAGTTGGTGGGCCACCTGCGCGGCGAACGGGTCAGCCGGTACGCCCCGGAGGGCGTCGACCGCTGGCGGGGCCGCAGCGGCCCGGAGCACGGCGAGGTGCTGACGGTCCTGCGCGACGGCACGGGCTTCCCGGTGGCTCTGGACATCGCCACCTTCGTCTTCACCCGATCCCCCGACGACGAGCCCTGATCCACCACCCTGACCGGCGGCCCTGGCGGTCTTGCTTGCCGGCCCCGGCCCGGACCGGCAGCCCTGACTGGCGGTCCGGGCCACGCCGGGCGACCGGAGCGCGTCAGGCCGGTTCGGTGACGAAGTCGATCAGCCGTTCCATCGCGTTGATCAGCGGGGTCTCCACGTCGGCGAAACTGTCCACCCGGGACAGGATGAGCCGCCACATGTCCGCCGGTTCGGCCACGCCGAGCGCCGCGCAGACCCCTTCCTTCCACGGCCGCCCCGGCGGCACCACCGGCCACGCCGCGATGCCCAGCGCCTTCGGCCGGACCGCCTGCCACACGTCGACGTACGGGTGCCCGGTGACCAGGACGTGCGGCGACGTCACCCGGGCCACGATCCGGCTCTCCTTCGAGCCGGGCACCAGGTGGTCGACCAGCACGCCGAGGCGGCGACCCGGTCCGGGGCCGAAGTCGCGGATCTGCGCGTCGAGGGCGTCGATGCCGTCGAGCGGCTCCACCACGACGCCCTCGATCCGCAGGTCGTCGCCCCAGATCCGCTCGACCAGGGCGGCGTCGTGCACGCCCTCCACCCAGATCCGGCTGGCCTTGGCCACCCGGGCGCGTACCCCGTCCACCGCGACCGACCCGGAGGCGGTGCGGCGGCGGGCGGCCGGCACGGGCGCGCGGGCCGGCCGGCGCAGCGTCACCGGACGCCCGTCGAGCAGGAACGCCGCCGGCAACAGCGGGAAGTTGCGGCGCTTGCCGTGCCGGTCCTCCAGCACGACCGCGCCGGCCTCGAAGCCGACCACCGCACCGCAGAAACCCGAGTCGACGTCCTCGACCACCAGATCCGGCTCCGCGTCGACCTCGGGGGTCACCTTCCGCCGCCGCCAGTCGCCCGCCAACACGTCGTCCGCGTACCGCCCCGCCATACCGATCACGTTAACTCCGGCCCCGCCCTCGCACCGGTCGGACGCGCCGCCCACCGCAGCCGGGCCACCGCAGCCGGGCCCGCCCGCGCCGCCCGCGCCGCCCACTCCCGCCCGTTCGTCACCGGGCCCGCCCGCGTCGCCTCACGAAAGGCGCGTAGCTAACGAACCGGGCGCCACGGCGGGACGGAACGCCGGGAACAACCGGGCCCCGGGGCAGGTGGGGCGGGTCGCAGAGCGGCAGTCGAGACACGGACGGTGGTGACCACGTACCCTTTCGGCATGTCCACCCCCGCTGCGGGTGCGGCCATCCTCACGCCGCGCCGGTCGAGCCGGTTCGTTGCCTGGGTGCGTGCCTGGCGCGCCGGGCTCGTGCCCTTCGACGAGGTTCCCGACGCCGTTGCCGGCAACGAGGAACACCTCGTCGCCGACTCGCCCGGCACCTGGACCGACGTCCCGCTGCGCGAGGCGCTGCCCGCCCTGGCCAAGCTCTCGCCGGACGAGATCCGGCTCGTGCTCCCCGCGCCGGGCGACCCGCGTGGCCTGCCCGGGCCGGGCGACTTCGCCGGGGCCGCGCTGCTGGCCGGCGAGGCCGTGGTGGCCGGCGGGCTGGGCCTGATTCCGCAGGTGCGGGAACACATCTCCGGCTCCGGCGACATCTTCGAGACCGTGCTGTGGCGGGTGTACCCGCTGCCGGCGGACGCCCCCGCCGCCTCGCTGACCCTGCCCGGCGCGGCCGAGGCCGAGGCCGAGCTGGCCGCCGCGCTGGCCGACACGACCGCCGCGCTGACCCGCCTCGACGTGGCACAGTGGCGGCCCGAGCTGGCCGGCGCGCTGGCCGCGCTGCGCCGCCCCGACGGGACCACCGACCTGCCGCCCGGCTTCGACCCGCGAGCCCGCCGGCTGTTCGCCCGGGCCGCCGTGCTCGACCGGGTGCTCGCCCTGGCCGGCCACGCCGCCCCCGGCGGGGCGATCAACAACTACGAGGCCCAGCAGCGGGACGCGGCCCTGCGTCCCCTCACCACCGCCTGCCGGCAGGCCCTGGTGGCCGCCTGCAACGCTCCCCTGCGCCCCTGACCCACCCCACCCCCGGGCCCCGGGTGGGGTCAGAGGTCGTCGATGAGGTCCGCGACCGAGTCGACGATCCGCGACGGGCGGTACGGATAGCGCTCCGCCTCGGCGCGGGTGCTGATCCCGGTCAGCACGAGGATCGTCTCCAGGCCCGCCTCCAGGCCGCACAGGATGTCGGTGTCCATCCGGTCACCGATCATCGCGGTGGACTCGGAGTGCGCGTTGATCGTGTTCAGCGCCGAACGCATCATCATCGGGTTCGGCTTGCCGACGAAGTACGGCTCCACCCCGGTCGCCTTGGAGATCATCGCCGCGACCGAGCCGGCCGCGGGCAACGCCCCCTCCACCGACGGGCCGGTCACGTCGGGGTTGGTGCAGATGAACCGCGCCCCGTCGTTGATCAGGCGCACCGCCTTGGTGATCGCCTCGAAGCTGTAGGTGCGGGTCTCCCCCAGCACCACGTAGTCGGG
This sequence comes from Micromonospora nigra, assembly GCF_900091585.1. NCBI lineage: Bacteria > Bacillati > Actinomycetota > Actinomycetes > Micromonosporales > Micromonosporaceae > Micromonospora > Micromonospora nigra. Next base: position 907,511 of record NZ_FMHT01000003.1, read on the forward strand.
GGCGAAGTCGGTCAGCACGTAACCCACCGCGTGCAGGGCGGTGGTCAGCCCGGCCTCCCCGATCACGTACGCCGTGCCACCCGGCCGCTGGTCGGCCAGGAACTGGGCGGTGGCCAGCGCGGACGACCAGATCGCCTCCTCGGGCACGTCGAGGCCCATCCGGGCCAGCCGGGCCTGAAGGTCGCGCGGCGTGTAGATCGAGTTGTTGGTGAGCACCAGGAAGGGCTTGCCGGAGGCGCGCAGGCGCTTGACGAACTCCGGAGCGCCGGGCACGGGCTGACCCTCGTGCACCAGCACGCCGTCCATGTCGGTCAGCCAACTCTCGACGGGCTTGCGGTCATGCATGTGTCGTCCCAGGGGTGTGTCGGGGTCGGCGCGAAAGGGCGGCCGGCGCGGGCGGGGCGGGGCGGGCAGGTGATACGCCGATGGCGGTGCGGGCGGGGCCGGCAGGTGGTTCGCCGGGCGGCCGACGGCGCTCCCGGTGGGACCGCCCGTCGGTACGGCGGTCAGGCGGGGCGGCGGGTCGGCACGCAGCAGACCGTCGGGCAGGTGTCCCACATCGGCAGCTCACCCAGCCGGCGGCGCAGGGCCGCCCCGTCGGGGTCGGTACGCTCCCGCACCAGCTCCCGCACCATCGCCACGAATCGCGGGTCGGTGCCCGGGGTGCCGGCCCGCGCGTAGTCCAGGCCGAGCTGCTTGGCGGTCTCCATGGCCTCGGTGTCGAGATCCCACACCACCTCCAGGTGGTCGGAGACGAACCCGATCGGGCTCACCACCACCCCGGTCACGCCCTGCCCCGCGAGGGTGGCCAGGTGGTCGTTGACGTCCGGCTCCAGCCACGGCACCTGCGGTGGGCCGGAGCGGCTCTGCCACACCAGGTCGTACGGCAGGTCCGGGGCCGCCGCCGCGTGCACCAGCCGGGCCGTCTCGGCGAGCTGCGCCTCGTACCGGCCGCCGTGCGGCCCGGCGTTCGCGGCCATCGAGTTCGGGATGGAGTGCGCCGTGAACACCAGGCGGGTGCTGTCCCGCTTCGCCGGGTCGAGCTGGGCGAGCGCCGCGCGTACCGCGTCCACGTGCGGCTCGACGAAGCCCGGATGGTCCCAGAACTGGCGGAGCTTCTCGATCACCGGCGCGTCCGCGCCGACCGCCGCGCGGGCGGCGGCGATGTCCTCCTGGTACTGCCGGCACGAGGAGTAGCCGCCCAACGCGCTGGTGACGAACGCCAGCGCGTGCGTCACCCCGTCGTCACGCATCTGCGCCACCGTGTCGGCGAGCATCGGGTCCCAGTTCCGGTTCCCCCAGTAGACCGGCAGGTCGATGCCGTTGGCGGCGAAGTCCGCCCGGACCGCCGCGAGCAGGTCGCGGCACTGCTGGTTGATCGGGGAGACCCCGCCGAAGTGCAGGTAGTGCTCGGCGACCTCCGCCAGCCGCTCCGGCGGGACGCCCCGCCCCCGGGTCACGTTCTGCAGGAACGGCATCACGTCCTCGGGTCGTTCAGGACCGCCGAAGGACACCAGCACCACCGCGTCGTACGCCATGCCCCCATTGTTCCCCGCCGACGGCGATCGTCCACCGACGCCCCCGGATCCGGTGCCACGGGCGTCGGTGGACGGCGTCGTCAGGCGCCGATGGCGTGGTAACCGCCGTCGACGTGCACGATCTCACCCGTGGTGGCGGGGAACCAGTCCGACAGCAGCGCCAGGCAGGCCCGGGCCGCCGGCTCGGTGTCGGTCAGGCTCCAGCCGAGCGGAGAACGCCGGGTCCAGACCTCCTCGAACTGGTCGAAACCCGGGATGGACTTGGCGGCGATGGTGCGCAGCGGCCCCGCCGCCACCAGGTTGCTGCGGATGCCCTTCGGCCCGAGGTGCAGCGCCAGGTACCGCGACGCCGACTCCAGCCCGGCCTTGGCCACCCCCATCCAGTCGTAGACGGGCCACGCCTTGGCGGCGTCGAAGGTCAGGCCCACCACCGCACCGCCGGGCGCCATCAGCGGCAGCGCCGCCATCGCCAGGGACTTGTAGGAGTACGTGGAGACCTGCAACGCCGTGGCGACGTCCTCCCAGGGTGCGTCGAGGAAGCCACCGCCGAGGCAGTTCTGCGGGGCGAAGCCGATCGAGTGCACCACACCGTCGAGCCCGTCGACGTGTTCGCGTACCCGGTCGGCGAGGCCGGCCAGGTGTTCGGCGTTGGTCACGTCCAGCTCGATCACCGGCGCGGGTTGGGGCAGCCGCTTGGCGATCCGCTCCACCAGGGAGAGCCGGCCGTAGCCGGTGAGCACGACCTGAGCGCCGTTCTCCTGGGCGAGCCTCGCCACCGCGAAGGCGATCGAGGCGTCGGTGATGACACCGGTGATCAGCAGGCGCTTGCCGGCCAGCAGTCCGGACATCGTGTTCCTCCGTCTTCCCTCAGTGACCCATGCCCAGGCCGCCGTCGACCGGGATGACGGCGCCGGAGATGTAGCCGGCGGCGTCGCCGGCCAGCCAGGTGACCACACCCGCGACCTCGTCGGGAGCCGCGAACCGACCGGCGGGGATGCTCCTGCGGTACTCGGCGCGGCGCTCCTCGGTCAGCGACGCGGTCATGTCGGTGTCGATGAAGCCGGGCGCGACCACGTTGGCCGTGATGTTGCGGCTGCCCAGCTCCCGGGTGACGGACCGGGCCACGCCGACCAGCCCGGCCTTGCTCGCCGCGTAGTTGACCTGCCCGGGACCGCCGTACAGGCCCACCACCGACGACATGAAGATCATCCGACCCCACTTGGCGCGGAGCATCCTCCCCGAGGCCCGCTTGGCGCACCGGAACGCGCCCGTCAGGTTGGTGTCCAACACCCGGGTGAACTGCTCCTCCGACATCCGCATCAGCAGCGTGTCGTCGGTGATGCCGGCGTTGGCGACCAGCACCTCCACCGGGCCGAGTTCGGCCTCGACGGTGGTGAACGCCGCGTCGACCGAGGCCATGTCGGTCACGTCGCACCGCACCCCGAACACCCCCTCCGGGGCGTCGCCGGACCGGTGGGTCACCGCCACCCGGTCGCCCTGCTTGGCGAAGGCCTGGGCGACGGCCAGACCGATTCCCCGGTTGCCGCCGGTCACCAGCACGGTACGGGCCACGGGTCCCCCTCTGCTCTCACGCTGATCTCGCGGTCGGTCGGAGCCTAGGCGTTACCGGCAGGTAAGCGCTAACACCGGTGCCGTTGTCGCAGTTCAGGAGGCGTGCCTGACCGGGGCGGACCCGGATCGGCGGCCAGCCGGAGAAGCCATCAGCAGCCGGGTGTACGATGATCGGCGTTCGCGGGTGGCGTACGCCCCCGCACTCCGGGCCCCGCCGACCACAGGAGGTGATCGCTGTGCGAGATAGCGATCCTCCCAGTCGTGGCCGGGCCGTCCGTCCGCCCCGCTGAGCCGCCGCTCGGCCCGGGCTGACCAGCTCGCTCCCCGCCACCACCCACCACCCGGCCGACGGCCGGGACGGTCGGCGCGTGGTGCGCCCGGGAGCCACCCCGGTCACGACTTCGTGTGTGTGCGTCCTGATCCACCCCCCGCGGTCCCCGTGGACCGACCCGTCGCCACCCCGGAGCCTCCCATGAGCCGCTACGTCGCCCCGCTGGGCTTCACCCTCGCCGCCGTCTGGGTCGCCGTCGTCTTCTTCCTCGCCAGCGCACCCCACTAGACCCACCCCACACGCGCGATGCGTGGATCAGACGACCCTCCTCCCATAACCGTTTGCCGATATGGCAAGGATTCTTTGCACGCCTCATGGTTTGCCAGTGCACTGGAATCATGAGTGAACGGTGGGATGTGATCGTGGTCGGTGGTGGTGTGGCCGGTCTGTCGGCGGCGCTCACCCTGGGTCGGGCACGCAGGCGCGTGCTGGTGGTCGATGCGGAGGAGCCGCGTAACCGGTTCGCGGCGCAGGTGCACGGCGCGCTGGGTCACGAGGGGACGGACCCGGCCGAGTTGCTGCGGCGGGGGCGTGAGGAGCTGGGCACCTACGACGTGACCATCCGTCCCGGCACGGTCGAGCAGGTCGCGGACACCGAGGGCGGCCTGACCGTGGCACTCGGCGGCGGCGATACGGTGTCCGCTCGGGCGTTGATCGTCGCGAGTGGTCTGACCGATGAGCTGCCTGACATCGCTGGCACCGGTGAGCAGTGGGGCGTCGGCGTCCTGCACTGCCCCTACTGCCACGGGTGGGAGGTCCGCGACCAGCGTCTCGCTGTGCTGGGCACCTCGCCGGTGTCGCTGCATCAGGCCGAGCTGGTCCGTCAGTGGAGCGACCGGCTCACGTTCTTCACCGCCGCGTGCGGCCCGCTCGACCCCGAGATCGCGGCACGTCTGCGCTCGCGGGGTGTGGAGCTGATCGAGACGCCCGTGGCCGAGATTCTCAGCGACAACGGCCGGTTGACCGGTGTACGACTGACGGACGGCAGTCAGGTCGCGCTCGATGCGGTGTTCATCGCACCGACCCTCCGTCCGCATGACGAGTTCCTCGCGGCGCTGCGGCTGGAGCGCGCCGAGAACCCGATGGGCAGCTTCATCGCCGTCGACCCCACCGGAAGGACGAGCCACCCGCGCGTCTGGGCGGTCGGCAACGTGGTCAACCCCGGAGCGAACGTGCCGATCTCCATCGGAGCCGGGTCGATGACCGGCGGTGTGGTCAACATGGCGTTGGTGACCGAGGACTTCGAGCACGCCGCCTCCGAGTGAGAGGCCACGGCCGGGGAGATCCACAGCCGTCAGGCCACCGGCCCGGACGGGCAGGAGACGGCGACGGTCAAGGACGGAGTGGCTCTCGTGCGACGCCGGACCACCCGGTGGCGCAGGCATCCCCAGGTCAGAGCATGCGGGAGGTCCACAGCAGGCTCAGCCCGCCGGCCGTCAGCGCCAGCAGCAGCGCCAGGCCCGCGTACCACTGGGTGATCTCGCGGGGTGCCGTCCGGAAGCCGATCGAGCTGCCCATGTCCTGGTAGACCTGCTTGAGTTCGGTCACCGAGGCCGCCTCGTAGAAGTAGCCCTCGGTCGTCTCGGCCAGGTCGGCCAGCGCCAACCGGTCCACCGGCACCCGCTGCAACTGCCCGCCGATGTCCACCTGGCCGCCGTCGGTGCCGAACGCGATCGTGGAGACGGGCACGTTGGCCGCCTGTGCGGCGGCCGCCGCCTCCTCCACCGGGCGGCCGGAGGTGCGGTACCCGTCGGAGAGCAGCACGATCCGCGCCGGTGGGATCCCCGCCGCCCCGTCCGCCGGCACCGACCGGATCGCCTCCAGGCAGGTGAACACCGCCTCCCCGGTGGCCGTGGACTCGGCCAGCGCCAACCCGTCGATCGCGCCGGTGACCGCGTCCCGGTCCTTGCCGGGCGGCACCAGCACGTTCGCCGCCTTGGCGAACGAGACCAGCCCCAGGTTGTAGCTGGCCGGCAGTTCCTCGACGAACTGCTTGGCGGCCTCCTGCGCCGCCTCCAGCCGGGTCGGTTCCACGTCGTCGGCCTGCATGGACAACGACACGTCGATGGCCAGCATGACCGTGGCCCGTTCCAACGGCTCGCGGGTGTCGATCGACGGCCGGGCCAGCGCGCTGGCCAGCACCAGCAGGCAGAGCAGGAACGCGGTCGCCGGAGCGTGCCGCCGCCAGCCCAGCCCCTGCGGCACGATGGTGCGCAGCAGCTCCACGTTGGTGAACCGCAGCGCGTACGCCCGGCGGTGACGCTGCCGCCAGACGTACAGCGCGGCCAGGGCGAGCACCGGCAGCACCGCCAGCAGCCACCACGGTTGCAGAAAACGGATCATCGCGTTGTCCCCCTGGTACGAGCGTGCCGCTGCGCGGCCACGAAGCGCACCATGTCCAGCAGCCAGTCTCGGTCCGTACGCAGTCGCAGGTGGGCCGCCCCGGCGGCGCGCAACGCGGCGGCGATCTCCGCGCGCTGCGCGGCGGCGGCCGCGGCGTAGCGGTGTCGCAGCGCCGGGTCGGCGGTCTGCACCTCGTGCAGCTCGCCCGTCTCCGGGTCCACCACCGGGAGCACCCCCACGTCGGGCAGTTCCAGCTCACGCGGGTCGACCACCTCGATCGCCAGCAGGTCGTGGCGGACCCGCAGCTTGCGCAGCGGCCGGGCCCACTGCCGCGGTGGAGCGAGGAAGTCGGAGATCACCACGGCCACCCCGCGTCGGCGGGGCGGCCGGTTGAGCATGTCCACCAGCGCTCCCAGGTCGCTGCGGCCGGGCCGCGGCGGTGTCTCGGCGATGGCCCGCAGCAGGCCCTGCGCCTCCCGCCGTCCCGACCGGGCAGGCAACCGGACCAGTTGGCCCGGCCCGACGGGCGGCGGCTGCGGACGCCAGCGGCGGGCCGGCGGGGCTTCGACTCCGCCACTGCCGACGACCGCACCCACCCGGTTACCACCCCGGACGGTGAGGTGGGTGACGGCGGTGGCGGCGGCGACCACCACGTCCCGCTTGAGCCACCGCCCGGTGCCGAAGTCCAGGCTGGCCGACAGGTCCACCGCCAGCCACGTCTCCAGCTCCCGGTCGGCCACGGTGCGCCGCACGTGCGGCATCGTCGTGCGGGCGGTCACCGGCCAGTCCATCCGGCGTACGTCGTCGCCGGGGCGGTACTCCCGCGACTCGCCGGCCTCGCTGCCCGGCCCCGGCAGCAGCCCCGCGTAGTCGCCCTGGAGCAGCCCGTCGAGCTTGCGGGTCACCAGCAGTTGCAGGCGGGCCAGCACGGCACCGGAACGGGTGGAGTCCGCCGCCCCGGCGGGTCGAGGGGTGGCTGGGGTCACGGCCGCTGCCCAGGCCACCCGGCGGCACCGGGGGCGGGCACACCCGGGGCGGGGGTGGCCTGCTGCCGGGGCGCGACCGAGGGCAGCGGGATGGTCGACATCACCCGGTGCACCACGTGGTCGGCCGGCACGTCGTCGGCGAGCGCGTCGTAGCTGAGCACCAGCCGGTGCCGCAGGATGTCCGGGGCGATGTCCTGCACGTCCTGCGGCAACGCGTAGTCGCGACCGCGCAGCAGCGCCAGCGCCCGGGTCGCGCGGACCAGGCCGAGCGAGGCCCGCGGGCTGGCCCCGTACTGGATGAGCTGCGCCACGTCCGGCATCCCGTGCTCGGCCGGGGAGCGGGTGGCCAGCACCAGCCGTACGGCGTAGTCGACCAGGGCGTTGTGCACGAACACCTGGTCGGCCTTGCGTTGCAGGGCGATCAGGTCGTCGGTGTCGAACACCGGGGTCGGCTCGGGCGGGGCGACGCCCATCCGGTAGACGATCTCCCGCTCCTCCGCGTCCGTCGGATACCCGACCACGATCTTCATCAGGAACCGGTCCCGCTGCGCCTCGGGCAGCGGGTAGACGCCCTCCTGCTCGATCGGGTTCTGTGTCGCCATCACCAGGAACGGGTCGGGCACCCGGTGGGACTCGCCGCCGATGGAGACCTGCCGCTCGCTCATCACCTCGAGCAGCGCCGACTGCACCTTCGCCGGTGCCCGGTTGATCTCGTCGGCGAGCAGGAAGTTGACGAACACCGGCCCCAGCTCGACGTCGAACTTCTCGCTGGACTGCCGGTAGATCCGGGTGCCCATGATGTCGGCCGGCACCAGGTCGGGGGTGAACTGCACCCGGGCGAAGGATCCGCCGACGACCTTGGCCAGGGTCTCCACCGCGAGGGTCTTCGCCACCCCCGGTACGCCCTCCAGCAGGCAGTGCCCCCGGGCGAGCAGCGCCACGAACATCCGCTCGACCATCCGGTCCTGCCCGACGATGACTCGCTTGATCTCGAACAACGCCCGTTCGAGCAGCGTCGCATCCTGCGCGGGCGTGCTCACCGGCGGCGGCGCGTCCGGGACGGTGCCGTTCGGCGTCGGGGCGTCGGGTGTGGTCGGCTGGGCCACCGGTCCTCCACAGCATGAATCGATCGTCGCGGCGTGGTGCGCTGTCAAGACTCCCATGCCCGGCTGAGTGCCGAGGCGGGGAGAACCCGATTTCCGCCGTGCCGTCCCGTACCCCCGAATCGCCGATCACCACTGGGTGGACAGCAACCGGTCACGGGTGTGTACCATTCACCCGTCGCCGGGCGGCTCCCCCCGTGGCCGCCCGGCGCTCATCCTTCCGTCGTCCTACACTGGCGGCGATGAACCTGCCGCACCCCGCCGACGATGCCCTGGTCTGCTCGTCCCGCGGGTGCCGCGCCCCCGCCGTGTGGGCGTTGCGCTGGAACAATCCCCGCCTGCACCCGCCGCAGCGGCGCAAGACCTGGCTCGCCTGCCCCGACCACCGGGCCACGCTCGGGGGCTTCCTGGAGGCGCGGTCCTTCCTGCGCGAGGTCGTCCCACTGCCGGGATCGCCTACGCTCGAAGGGTGAACGCGTACGACGGACTTCCGCGGTGACCGGTGCCGAGCCCGCCAACCAGCCAGCACCACCGGCCGGGCGGCCGGATCCCCTCGCCCCGTGGCCGGACACCGTGCGGTGGCAGTCGATCTCGCCCGACCTGGTCTGGGTGGAGCTGCTACGGATGGCGGCCTGGCTGGTCGTCCTGACAGTCGGGCTCGGCGTCGGGTGGGCCTTCACCGGCCACTGGACGTTCGGTGCCGCCCTCGGGGCCACCCTGCTGCTGGCCGTCTGGCGGGCGGTCACGATCGTGCGCGCGGTGCACGCGTGGGGGTACGCCGAGCGCGAGGACGACCTGCTCGTGCGGCACGGGCTGCTGATACGCCGGCTGTCCATCGTGCCGTACTCGCGGATGCAGTTCGTCGACGTCAGCGCCGGTCCGCTGGAGCGGGCCTTCGACCTGGCCACCGTCCAACTGCACACGGCCGCCGCCGCGAGCGACGCCCGGGTGCCGGGGCTGCGTCCGGCGGAGGCCGCCCGGCTGCGCGACCGGCTCACCGCCCTCGGCGAGGACCGGGCGGAGGGCCTGTGAGCGACCCGGGGGCGCCCGAACCTCACCGGCTGGAACCGCCCGCCCCACCTCCGCCGCCCCCCGCGACCGTCCCACCGGCCCCCACCGGTCCACCGCCCGCGGGTTCCCCACCCCCCGGCCCACCGACCGCGCACCCCGGACCGGTGCATCCCGGACCGGTACATCCCGGACCGGTACATCCCGGACCGGTACATCCCGGCCAGGCATACCCCGGCCAGGCGTACCCGGCCGGGCACGGCGCGGCGGCGCCATCATGGCCACCGGCCGGGTCGGGCTTCCCTCCCGGCCCGCCGCACGGGCCCGATCCCGGCTGGCACCCGTACCCCCAGGTGCCCGGCGAACCGACCGCCGGGGCACCCGAGCCCCGACAGCGGCTGCACCCGCTCAGCCCCGCGCTGCACGGCGCCAAGTCGCTGGTCGTGGTGATCGCCGGCCTGTCCTGGTCGACGCTGAACCGGGTCGGGTTCGGCTGGTTCGCGGCGATGGTGGTGGTGCTGGCGCTCGGCGCGACCGTGCTCGCGGTGGTGAGCTGGTACAACACCGGCTACCACGTGGTCGGCCGCGAACTTCGGGTGTACGAGGGGCTGCTCTGGCGGCGCACCCGGGCCATCCCGCTGGAACGGCTCCAGGCCGTCGAGGTGGTCCGTCCGCTGCTGGCCCAGCTCACCGGACTGGCCGAGCTGCGGCTGGAGGTGGTCGGCGGGGGCAAGACCGAGGCGCCGCTGGCATATCTGGGGGTGGCCGAGGCGGGTGCGCTGCGCCAGCGGCTGCTGGTGCTGGCGGGCCGTTCGGCGGGTACGCCGGACCCGGCGGGTCCGCAGGCCATGCCCGGCAGCGCCGAGCCGACGCCGCCCGGCCGGCCACTGCACGCGGTCCGCAACGTCGACCTGCTGGTCAGCCAGTTGCTCACCCCACAGGCGTTCCTGTTGCCCTTCGGTGTGGCGTTCGTGGTGGCGCAGTTCCTGTCCGAGGATTCCTGGTCGTTCATCGCGGTGGCGAGCACGCTGACCGCGATGGCCGGGGTCTTGCTGCAACCGGCCCGCCGGGTGCTCGACGACTGGCAGTTCCAGCTCGCCCGCGACGCCGGGACGCTGCGGGTGCGCAACGGTCTGCTGGAGACCCGGGCGCAGACCGTCCCGTTGGACCGGGTGCAGACCGTCGGTGCGACCTGGCCGCTGCTGTGGCGGGCCAAGGGCTGGCTGCGGCTGCGGCTGGAGGTGGCCGGCTACTCCGCCCTCGAGTCCGACGAGCGCAACCGGCCGGACCGCCTCCTGCCGGTCGGCGACCTGGCGACCGCCACGGCGATCGTCGGCGAGGTGCTGCCGGGGGTCCGCCTCACCGAGCTGCCGCTGACCCCGCCGCCGGTCCGGGCGCGCTGGCTCAACCCGCTCAGCCGGGCGGTCCTCGGCGCCGGACTCGCCGACACCGTCTTCGCCGCCCGCTCCGGCCTGCTCACCCGGCAGCTGACGATCGTGCCGTACGCCCGGATCCAGAGTGTGCGGGTCGTCCAGGGGCCGGTGCAGCGGTGGCTGCGGCTGGCGACGGTCCACGCGGACACGGCCGGCGGCGCGGGTGCCGCCGCCCGGGACCGGGACCTGGCGGAGGCGTGGGAACTGGCCGCCGACCTGACCGCCCGGTCCCACGCCGCCCGCCGCGGCTGACCCGGCGGGCGGGGCCGCTCAGCGGACGGCCGGGTCCGCAGCGGGCGTGGGCCGCTCGGCGGCCCCGCCCGCCGGCACCGTCCCGGTCTCGCCGGCCGGGTCCCGCTCCCCGTCGGCCGGCAGCGGGGTGCGCCGGGCCTGGCGGGCCGCCCACCAGCGCTCGGCCAGGCCGACGAAGAGGAAGGCCATTCCGACGTACGCCCAGCCCACCAGCACGTCGATCACGTAGTGCTCGCCGCTGTAGACCAGGGTGAAGGTCATGGCCAGCGGGTACGACAGCAGCAGCGGCCACCAGCGCCGACGCGTCTGCCGCAGGAAGAACAGCACCACGAACAGCGCGAAGGCGGTGTGCAGCGACGGCATCGCCGCCACCGGGTTCGAGGCGATCTGGCCGGCGTTGAGCAGGTTGCCGGCACCGTGCATGCCGAAGGCCTTCCAGCCCCGGGTGGAGATCCGGGCGACCTCCTCCAGCAGGCCGTTCTGGGCCGCCCACCACGGCGGTGCCGCCGGGTAGAGGAAGTAGGTGACCAGCCCGGTGGCACACAGGAACGCCCAGCGGCGCATGAACGCCGCCCATCGCGCCCGGTTGCGCATCCACAGCACCGCCGCGGCGGCCAGGGCCACCACGAAGTGCGAGAAGTACACCCAGCTGACGGCGACGTCCCACCACCGCACCTCGGGCTGGTAGAGGTGCTGCTGCAACCAGACCGTGGGCACCTCGCCGCCGGTGGCCCAGCCGAACATCAGCCGGTCGGCGACGATCAGCTCGTAGGCGTGCGGGACGGCACCGTTGTCGGCGAAGCCCCGGGAGAGGTTGTAGACGGCCAGCAGCAGGACCACCGGCACCCAGTCGCGGGCGAAGCGCAGGTGGCTGCGCCACGGCCGGGTGGAGTTCCAGGCGATCGTTCCCGCCCAGATCCACAGGAACGCGTAGGCCGGGTCGGTCGGCAGGCCGATGAGGAGCCAGCCGGCGACGAACGCGACCGACCAGATCGCCATGGCGACGACGCGGCGTCGCCCGCCGTCGGGGTCGGCCGGCGGGTCGGTCCGGACGGGGGGCTGGGCATCGGTCGCGGCAGACATCGCGGTCAAGGTTAACGGCGGACCCCGGGCACTCCCACGCAGGACCACCGGCGGGTGTCCGGCGGGGCGGATCCGGGGCGATCCGGCCGTGCGCGTGGTCGGCACGGAACCGAGCCCCTACGCTGTGGCCATGCCGGAGCAGCTGACGCACGCCCTGACGACCGGGCTGTCCGCCCAGGTCGAGTTGACCGTCACCGACGCCGACACCGCGCAGGCGGTGGGCTCCGGAGACGTGCCGGTGCTGGGCACGCCCCGGCTGCTCGCCCTCGCGGAGGCCGCCACCGTGGCGGCGACGACCCGGGACCAACCGGCCGGCACGACCACCGTCGGCACCCGCGTCGAACTGGACCACCTCGCCCCGACCGCCGTCGGCCGTACGGTCGTCGCGCACGCCCGGCTGGTCGAGGTCGCCGGCCGTCGGCTGGTGTTCGAGGTGCTGGTGGTCGAGGGCGACCAGACCGTGGCGCGGGGGCGGGTGGAGCGGACGGTGGTCGACCGGCAACGGTTCGTCGACCGGGTGGCGCGGACGTCATGACGGGCACCGACGGCCGGATGGTCCGCGACGGCGAACAGCTCGGCCGCTTCGTGCGGGTCGCCGACGGCGTGCACGTGCTGCGCGAGCCGCTGCTGCGGGTCAACGTCACACTGGTCGTCGGCGACGGCGCGGCGCTGCTGGTCGACACGCTCTCCACGGCCGGGCAGGCCACCGCGCTCGCCGCCGCCGTGCGCGCCGTCACCGACGAGCCGCTGACCCTGGTGAACACCCACCACCACTTCGACCACTGTTTCGGCAACGCCACGCTCGCCGGTGACCCGCCCCGGCCGGTGTGGGCCCACGAGCGGGCCGCGCGACTGGTGCGCGAGGAGCCGGACCGGCTGCGCCGGGAGGCCCACGAGGAGATGCGCGCCACGCAGCCCGAGCTGGCCGCCGAGCTGGCGCGGACGGAGCTGTTGGCGCCCGGGCACACGGTGCGCACCGAGGAGGTGCTCGACGTGGGGGGACGGCGGGTGGTGCTGCGCCACCCCGGGCCCGGGCACACCGCCGCCGACCTGGTGGTGCAGGTGCCCGACGCGGACGTGCTCGTCGCCGGGGACCTGGTGGAGCAGGGTGGGCCACCGGCCTTCGAGGACGCGTACCCGTTGCGGTGGCCGGACGCGGTGGCCGAGCTGCTGCGCCTGACCACCCCGGCCACGGTGGTCGTGCCGGGTCACGGCGAGGTGGTGGACGCGGAGTTCGTTCGCACCCAGCACGCCGAGCTGGCCGAGCTGGCCTGGCTGATCCGGGCGGCGCACACCGCCGGAGCCCCGCCGGACCGGGTGGCCGCCGAGGCCCCGTTCGGCGCCCGTCCCGCTCTGGTCGCGGCGCGACGCGGCTACGCGGAACTGGACGGCACGGCCTGACCCACCCACTTCCGTCGACGCCGACCGGTATCGGGGTGGACAGGTCAGGAGGGGAACCGGGAGTGGACGTGGGCACGGGTGGGCATGGCCACCGCCCCACCGGGGGACTCGCACACGACGGCGGCGACGCGCAGGGCGTAGGCGACCCGCTCGTGCCAGCCCGCCGGGTCGCCGGGTTCGCCGTCGCGCAGCAGGTCGGCCACGAGCGCGGCCATCACCGAGTCCCCCGCCCCCGTGGCGTCGACCGCCCGGACCGTCGGGGCGGGCACCCGGACCGGGTCGGCGTCGGCGGGGGCGACCACCGCGCCGTCCGCCCCGAGGGTGAGCACCACGGTGGCCGCCCCCAGCTCCCGCAGGTACGCGGCGACCCCCTCGACCGGCTCGCCGGGGTAGAGCAGCTCGGCGTCGGCCCGGCTGAGCTTCACCAGGTGTGCGCCCGCGGCGAACTCGGCCACGACCTCGCGGAGCCGGCCGAGAGCCTCGGGGCCGTCGAGCAGCCGGGGCCGCACGTTCGGGTCGAGCACCCGCAGCCCGCCGGCCAGTGACCAGGCCCGCCGGGACGCGGCCAACGTGGCCGGCTGGAGCAGCACGATGGACCCGCAGTAGAGCACGTCTGCCCCCTCGACCAGGGCGACGTCGAGGTCGTCGGCGGTGAGCAGGCCGTAGGACGGCGGGTCGCCGTAGAACCGGAAGTCGGGTTCGGGGCCGGCGTAGGTGGCCACGGCGAGGGTGGTCGGCGCGGTCACCGTGACCGTCCCGGCCAGCCCGACGCCCGCGCCGGCCAGCAGCGCCCTGATCCGGTCGGCCAGCACGTCGTCGCCCAGCGACCCGAGGAACTGCACCTGCCCGCCCAGCCGGGCCACCCCGACGGCGACGTTGAGCGGGCCACCGCCGACAGCCTGCCGGTAGACCGGCGCGCCGCCGCACTCGCCGTCGAGCAGGTCGACCAGCGCCTCGCCGAGCACCGCCGCGTACCCCATCCGCATGTCCCTTCACTCGGCCGGTCACCGCCGGCACGCGTCGCCGCGCCCGGTGCGGGCGGCACCGCCCCAGGTTGGCACACCGGGTGGCGACCCACCTTCCGGAACGGCCGAGGAACCCGCGGCCCGCCGGCCCGCCGGTGCGCGGTGTGCCGCACGGCGTGGGTCCTCGCGCGCCGGCGGTTGCCCCGGACCCGCCGGACATCGAGCGACGGCTATTGCGCGTCACGGGTCGGCGTGGTGGGATGAGGGAGCCGGGCGGTGCGGGGGCTGCGCACCGTCGGCGCCGGGTACATCACCACGCGAGGGCATCCGGCCCGCTCCAGGCGGGCCGTCGACGGTACGCGCCCGATCGGTGGGTCAACCATCCACCGGGGCAGGTCGCCGCGACCGTCGTGTCCGCTCGTCGTCGCGGGAGTGGTCGTCCACCTCCCGCGTTCGCAGCGGGGTCGCCGACGTGGTGTCCCCGCGAGTCAGGAGAACCCGTGCACCGTCGTTCCCGTACGGCCGCGCTGCTCACAGCGGCCGCCACCATCCTCGCGGGCGCGGTCGCCGTGACCGCCAGCCCCGAGCCCGCCGCCGCCCACGGCGCGGCGATGACCCCGGGCAGCCGCACCTTCCTGTGCTGGAAGGACGGCCTCACCGCCACCGGCGAGATCCGGCCCAACAACCCGGCCTGTGCCGCTGCCGTGGCGCAGAGCGGCGCCAACTCGCTGTACAACTGGTTCAGCGTGCTGCGCTCGGACGCCGGCGGCCGCACCGTCGGATTCGTTCCCGACGGCCAGCTGTGCAGCGGCGGCAACACCGGCTTCAGCGGTTACAACGCCGCCCGCACCGACTGGCCGCTGACCCACCTGACGGCCGGCCGCACGATGGAGTTCCGGTACAGCAACTGGGCCCACCACCCGGGCACGTTCTACTTCTACGTGACCAAGGACAGCTGGTCGCCCAACCGGCCGCTGGCCTGGAGCGACCTGGAGGAGCAGCCGTTCCTGCAGGTGACCAACCCGCCGCAGCGCGGCGCGGTCGGCACCAACGAGGGCCACTACTACTTCACCGGCGCCCTGCCGGCGAACAAGAGCGGCCGGCACATCATCTACTCGCGGTGGGTCCGCTCGGACAGCCAGGAGAACTTCTTCGGCTGCTCGGACGTCACCTTCGACGGTGGCAACGGTGAGGTGACCGGCATCGGCGGCGGCAACTCGCCCGCCCCGACGACCCCGCCGCCGAACCCCACCACCCCGCCGCCGAACCCGACCACTCCCCCGCCGAACCCGACCACCCCGCCGCCGCACGGTGGTGACTGCATGGCCGTCTACAAGGTGACCAACACCTGGTCGGGTGGCTTCCAGGGCGAGGTCACGATCATGAACCACACCGACTCGACGTGGTCGGGGTGGACGGCGAACTGGACCTGGGCCGGCGGGCAGACCATCAACAGCCTCTGGAACGGCACGTTGAGCGGTTCCGGGTCGTCGGTGACGGTGACCAACGCGGCGTGGAACGGCGCGCTCGCCCCGGAGGGTACGACCACCTTCGGCTTCGTCGCCAACAGCACCGGCACGAACTCGCTTCCCACGGTCACCTGCTCCGGCCGCTGACCGGTACCACCACCGCCACGGGGGCGGTCGGGCTTCCGCCCGGCCGCCCCCGTTCCCGCTGGTCCGAACGACCCGCCGCTCCCGGCCCGGCGGCTGCCGGTCCCCCGGGCGTTCCGACGACGCGTTCCCGCCCGGCGGTCAGCGGACCATGCTGCCGACCACCGGCTTCGTCAGCAGCGCCGACTGGTTGCGCTGGATGCCCGGATCGAGGGTCTTCGCCACGAAGATGGCGTGCCAGATGCAGAAGATCAGCACCGTCCACACCTTGCGGGAGTGGTCGGCCTCCTCCCGCTTGTGCTCCTCCAGCAGACGCAGCGCGTACGACAGGTCGAGCAGGTCACCGGCGCCGGAGGTGGTCAGCACGTGCCGGGCCCACTCGTACATCTCGCCGCGCAGCCAGACCCGGGTGGGAGTCGGGAAGCCCAGCTTCCTGCGGTTGACGATGGCCGGCGGGACGACGCCCTGCAACGCCTGGCGCATCGCGTACTTGGTGGCGTCGGAGCGCGGCGGCAGTTTCAGGTCCACCGGGATCTTCGCCGCGACGTCGAAGACCGCCCGGTCGAGGAACGGCACCCGCACCTCCAGCGAGTGCGCCATCGAGATGCGGTCGGCCTTGACCAGGATGTCGCCGCGCAGCCAGGTGTACAGGTCGACGTACTGCATCTTGGTGACGTCGTCCAGCTCGGTGCACTCCGCGTAGATCGGCGCGGTGACGTCGGTGTAGCGCACCGAGGGGTCGTAGCGGCGCAGCAGGTGCTGCTTCTCCTCCTCGGTGAACATCCGGGCGTTGCCGTAGTAGCGCTGCTCGATCGGGGTGGTGCCGCGCTCCAGGAAACTCTTGCCCTTGACGCCCTGCGGGATCGCCCTGGACACCGCGCGCAGGCCCTTCTGGACGCCGTCGGGCAGCCCGTTGACGGAACTGAGCGACAGCGGTTCGCGGTAGATGGTGTAGCCACCGAAGAACTCGTCGGCGCCCTCCCCGGAGAGCACCACCGTCACGTGCTCGGCGGCCTTCTTCGCCACGAAGTACAGCGGCACCAGCGCCGGGTCGGCCACCGGGTCGTCCAGGTGCCAGACGATCTTCGGCAGCGCGTCGATCATGTCCTGCGGCCCGATCTTCGTCGGGATGGTGGTCACGTCGAGGTGCCGGGCCGACTCCTGCGCGACGTCGATCTCCGAGTAGCCGGGCACGTCGTAGCCGACGGTGAAGGTGAGGATGTTCGGGTTGAACTCCCGGGCCAGGGCGACCACGGCCGTCGAGTCGATGCCGCTGGACAGGAACGAGCCGACCGGCACGTCCGAGCGCATGTGCATGCGCACGCTCTCCCGCAGCGTCTCCCGGATCTCGTGGTAGAGCTTCTGCTCGTCGGGCACCGGGGCGGGCCGGAACACCGGCCGGTACCAGCGCCGCACGTCGATCCGGCCGCCCGGGGTCCAGGTGAGGTACTCCCCCGAGCCGATCCGGCTGATGTCCCGGTGCAGGGTGCCCGGCTCGGGCACGTACTGCAGGGTCAGGTAGTGGCTGAGGTTGGCCGCGTCCACCCCGGCGTCGCCCTGGTAGTTGGAGTGCGCGAAGGGCAGCAGCGCCTTCTTCTCCGAGGCGAGGTAGAGGCCGTCCGGCGTCTCCAGGTAGTGCAGCGGCTTGATGCCGAAGTAGTCGCGGGCACCGAACGCCCGCCGCTGCTGACGGTCCCAGATCACGAAGGCGAACATGCCGCGCAGCCGGGTGAGCACCTGCTCGCCCCAGTGATGGAAGCCGGCGACGATCACCTCACCGTCGCCGTTGGTGGCGAACCGCGCGCCGTGCTCGCGGATCAGCTCCTCGCGCAGCTCGATGTAGTTGTAGATCTCGCCGTTGAAGGTGAGCAGGTAGCGCCCGTCGGCGTACGGCAGCGGCTCGTGACTGAGTGCCACGTCGATGATCGCCAGCCGCTTGTGGGCGAACACCCCGTCCGCGTACCGGCCGGAGGCGTCGCCGACCACCTCGACACCGGTTTCGTCCGGTCCGCGGTGGTGCAGGCATTCCAACGCCCCGGCGATGTTGTCGCGGTGGGCGGCGGCGTCGCCGCGCGCACTGAAGAAGGCCAGGAGTCCGCACATGGTGGTCATCTTTCCACGCCGCTTCACAGGCCGTGCCGGCCGCCGGTCGGAAGCGGGGACCGGTGGCCGGTAGCCGCCGAGACCGAAGGTGCCGGGGCGGCACGGCGGGTGGATCGCGCGGTACCGTCGGCACCAGCAACGTCGCGGAGGGAGCGGAGCATGACCGAGGAACGCACCGACGGCACGCCGACCGACGGCACCGAGTCCCACGACCCGGACTTCCCGGAGGCGTTTCTGTCCTTCATGCGGCGGGGCTGGCGGGACACGACCCTGCCGGTCGGTCCCCGGCCGGAGGTGCCGAACTACGCCAAGCGCCGGGCCGCGCTGTCGGCGGCCTTCCCGGGCGAGACGCTGGTCATTCCCACCGGCGGCGAGAAGGTACGCGCCAACGACACCGAGCACCCGTTCCGGCCCGGCAGCGACTTCGCGTACCTGACCGGCGACCACGCTCCCGACAGCGTCCTGGTGCTGCGACCCAACGGTTCGGGGCACGACGCCACGCTGTACATGCGACCACGGTCCTCCCGGCAGACCGACGAGTTCTTCCGCAGCCGCCACGGCGAGCTGTGGGTGGGCCGGCGGCACACCCTGGCCGAGAAGTCGGCCGAGCTGGGTCTGCCGACGGCCGACCTGACCGAGCTGGACGCGACCCTGGCCGACCTGGCTCCGGGGCGTACCCGGGTCCTGCGGGGTTTCGACGCCCGGGTGGATGCGGCGGTGCGCCCGTGGGACGGGCCGCGCGAGGAGGGCCAGCCGGCCCGCGACCGGGAACTGGCGATCGCCGTCTCGGAGATGAAGCTGGTCAAGGACGAGTGGGAGATCGCCCAGCTCCAGGAGGCGGTCGACGCCACCGTCCGGGGCTTCGAGGACGTCGCCCGGGTGCTGCCGGCCGACCGGGGCGTCTCCGAGCGGCTGCTGGAGGGGATCTTCGCGCTGCGCGCCCGGCACGACGGCAACGACGTCGGTTACAGCTCGATCGTGGGCGCGGGCGAGCACGCCACGATCCTGCACTGGGTGCACAACCACGGCTCCACCCGGCCGGGTGAGCTGCTGCTGATGGACATGGGCGTGGAGGGGCGGAACCTCTACACCGCCGACGTGACGCGGGTGCTGCCGGTCAACGGCCGGTTCAGCCCGTTGCAGCGCCAGGTCTACGACATCGTGTACGCCTCGCAGCAGGCCGGCATCGACGTCATCAGGCCGGGCGTGAAGTTCAAGGACGTGCACCTGACCTGCATGCGGGTGCTCGCCGAAGGGCTGGCCGACCTGGGTCTGCTGCCGGTGAGCGTCGACGAGGCGATGGACGAGAAGTCGACGATCTACCGGCGCTGGACGCTGCACGGCTTCGGGCACATGCTCGGCATCGACGTCCACGACTGCTCCAACTCCCGCAAGGAGATGTACAAGGACGGCGCCCTCGGCGAGGGCTACGTGCTCACCGTCGAGCCGGGGCTCTACTTCCAGCCCGAGGACGAACTGGTTCCCGAGGAGCTGCGCGGGATCGGCATCCGGATCGAGGACGACGTGCTGGTGACCACCTCCGGCGCGGTCAACCTCTCCGCGGGGCTGCCCCGGCGGGCCGACGAGGTGGAGACCTGGCTGGCCGAGCAGCGCGAGGCGGGCCCCCGTCTGCCGGGCTGACCTTCCGGGAAACCGTTCGCGCCTGCCGGCAGATCGTTCGCGGGCCGTGCCGGGGCCCCGACTGCCGTAGCCGACTCCGATTCCGGGGCAGGTTGCGGCGGTCGGGGCCCCGGCCGCGTCACGCCCGCGACGGCCAGCAGTGGCGCGGCCAGCAGTGGCACGGCCAGCAGTGGCACGGCGGTGACGGCCGACGCGCTCGCCCCGGCACCTGGAGCCACGGGGGGCGCGTGGGGTGGTCGGGCACCTCCGCGCCGGCCGGACCCTTTCGCCCGTACCCATACCGATTAGGGGTCTGCGCGAGATCCGAGAAGAATGCGGAGTTTCCTCGGATCCGTCCTCCTTACGAGGAACCTTCTCATACGGTGGTCGTCAGAGGCTGCAACCGATTTGTAGCTGGTCGCACCATCTTCGGAGGGTGCGACCCCGTCTGGTAGCAGGAAAGGGCGGAAAGCTCTGATGTCCGATGACGTGACGACTTCTCCTCCCGGTGAGGCCGCAGTGGGCCCGCCGGCGCGGGGACGACGCAAACTCTGGATGGCCGCCGGGGTCGCCGGACTGACCGGCGTGGTCGGCCTCGCGGCGCTCGGCGGCGTGGCCGCCCGGGACGACAGGTCGGGCGGGACCCAACGGGTGTCCGACGCGCGGGCGTCCACCCCCGAGCAGCAGGTCAGCGACGCCGGCGCGGCGGAGGGCGCCGACGCCAGGGGCGGGGACGACCGGGCCGACGGCCAGTGGGGTGGCGACACCGACAAGGACCGGTCGGGCAAGGATCACGGCCGGCAGGGCGGCGGCAAGGACCACAACCGGCAGGGCGGCAAGGGCCGGGAGGTGCCCTGCAACAGTGACAAGCTCATCCAGGCCGTCGTGGAGGCCAACCGCGAACACGGCGACGTGCTGCACCTGGCCAAGGGATGCACCTACGAGCTGACCCGGTCGGGCGAGGGCGGCGGGCTGCCGGTCATCACGCGGTCGATCACGCTCAAGGGGCACGACTCGAAGATCGTCCGGGCGGCTGTGTCGGACTACTTCCGCATCTTCACGGTCGGGCGCAGCGGTCACCTGACCCTGAAGAACGTGACGGTCATGGGCGGTCAGACCGGTCCTGAACTGGTCGGCCCCCCGGTCCCGCCGGCTGCGGTCGACCTGTTCGGGTCGACCACCGCCACGACCAGGGCAGCGAAGCCCGCCACGGCGGGTGCCACGCCGCCGGCCAAGCCGGCGAGGGCGGCGACCGGGACGGCGAACAAGACGGCCAAGGTCGCCAAGCCAAGCAAGGCGGCCAAGCCAAGCAAGACGGCCAAGGCGAACAAGCCCGTCAAGGCGGCGGCCGTGCCGCCGAGCGGTGCTGCCGTGGCGCCCCTGGTCGAAGCCGGGCCGAGCGACGGCGCGGGCATCCTCGTGCTGCGGGGCGGCACCGCCGACATCGAGCACAGCGAACTGGTGCAGAACCACGCGGGTGGCCACGGCGGCGCGATCGCCAACTACGGCACGACCCGGGTCGCCCACTCGCTCATCGAGCGCAACAGTTCCGCTGGCGTCGGCGGCGGCATCTTCAACGCCGGGGTGCTGCGCGTCGAAGAGTCGAAGGTGGCGAACAACAGCGCCCGGATCGGCGGCGGCGGCATCGGCAACGGGGTGCCCGCCAACGGCACCTCGGTCGAAGGCGGCACAGTCTGGGTGTGGAAGAGCACGATCAGCCACAACCGGACCTCCGGCCTCGGTGGCGGCGTCCTCGACGACGGGGGCACCACCACGCTCGCCCAGAGCCAGCTGACCGACAACGACGCCGGGCAGGACGTCGGCGGCGTGGTCGCGCTCAATGACAGCGAGCTGACCCTGGAACACGTTCTCGTGGCCCGGAACGCGGCCGACGGCGATGCCGGCGGCGTGGGGGTGGGCGAGGGCAGCACCGTGGTCGCCACGCACACCACGATCGCCGAGAACGTGGCAGTCACCTCCAGCGGCGGTCTGTTCAACGTCGGCGGTGACGTCGTCCTCCGCGACAGTGCGGTGGTGGCGAACCAGGCCGTCGGACTCACCGCGATCGGCGGGGGCATCCTCAACCGGTCCGGCACCATCCGGCTGGTCGGGACGAAGGTCAGCTACAACTTCGCCCCCCAGGCACCGGGTGGCATCTTCACGGACAACGACGGTGTGTCGATCGACCGCACGTCGGCCGTCACCGGCAACCGGCCGACCAACTGCGTCGGCAGCCCGGTGATCCCGAACC
The DNA here is from genome assembly GCF_900091585.1 of Micromonospora nigra. NCBI lineage: Bacteria > Bacillati > Actinomycetota > Actinomycetes > Micromonosporales > Micromonosporaceae > Micromonospora > Micromonospora nigra. The sequence continues at coordinate 929,113 of NZ_FMHT01000003.1, forward strand.
GCTGCTTCGGCTGACCCACCACGCGTCCGCATCACGGACAGCACCACCACATAGCAGGAACCCCGTCGCGCCGTCCTGACGGCGCGGCGGGGTTCCGAACGTGGTTACCCGGAGCCCCGTCGCGACGGGAGCGGGCGTCACCGCCGACCGGGTCCGCTCCGGGACCCGTCGTGGACGGTCCGTCCGGATCACGCCCGGCTGCCCGCCCTGGCCCGACTGCGGCGGTCCGGGAGCGAGGGAACGTGAATCGGGCTTCCCGGCCCGGACAGTCCGATCCCGCCCTTAATGCGGGCTTCTTTCGGATACGCCCGCGAAGCGAGGAACACTCTCATACGGTGGTTCTGGGAGCTACAACCGATTTGTAGCAGGGGACGCTCACCTGTGCGTGACGACCCTGTCTGGTACGAGGAGAGGGCAGAGAGCTCCGATGTCCAACTACCTAACTGAGAACAACGCCGAAGGGTCGCAGGTGGCGCCGAAGCGGCGCCGCAGGCTCTGGCTCGCCAGCGGTGTCGCCGGGCTCACCGGCGTGGTCAGCATCGCCGCCGTCGGAATCGCCACCGGTGCCGGCGCGGTCGGCAGCGAAAGCCTCCGCTGGTCCACCGCGCAGCAGGTCAGCAAGGACGGGGACCTGGGCGCGGAGGGCAGTGAAGGCGCGAAGGACCACAAGGGCAAGGGTGACCGCGCCGGGGACCACCGCGGCCGGTACGACGACACCAAGGACCACGGGAAGGAGGTGCCCTGCGACTCCGACAAGCTGATCCAGGCGATGGTCTTCGCCAACGAGAACCACGGCGGAGTGTTGCACCTGGCCAAGGGCTGCACCTACAAGCTGACCCGGTCCGACGCCCTCGGCAACGGCCTGCCGGTGGTCGAGGAGCACGTCGTCCTCAAGGGACACGACACCAAGATCGTCCGGGACGCGACAGCCGACCGGTTCCGGATCCTCAACGTCGGTCGCGGCGGGCACCTCACCGTCAAGGGCCTGACCATCAAGGGCGGACAGACCGTCGAAGTACCGGTCAACGGCGACACGCCGGAGGCGGTGTGGTCGCGGTTCTCGAACTCGGCCGAGGCGACTCGGGCGGCCGAGGCGGGCAAGCCGTACCTGCCGCTGCTCCAGGCCGAGCCGAAGGGGGCCGCGCTCAAGGCCGCCCAGGCCAAGGGTGAGGTTTCGCCTCTGGCCGAGCCGGAGCCCAACGACGGAGCGGGCGTGCTCGTCCAGCCGGGCGGCTCGGCGACGTTCGAGGAGACGCACATCGTCGGCAACCAGGCTGGTGGCGTCGGGGGCGGCCTGGCGAACTTCGGCAAGGCCAGCCTCCACCACACCACGGTCGCCGACAACACCGCCTTCTTCTACGGCGGCGGCATCTTCAACGCCGGCGTCCTGCGGGTGAGCAAGTCGAAGATCCACAACAACGACGCCATCATCGGCGGCGGCGGCATCGCCAACGGCGCGGCGTTCATCTTCCGTGATGACGTCGACGGCGGCACCGTGTCGATCGAGAAGACCGAGATCGTCGGCAACGAGGTCCTCGGCTTCGGCGGTGGCCTGCTCGACATCGAGGGCAACACCACCGTCGCGTACTCGAAGATCACCGACAACATGGCCGTCCTCGCGGGCGGCGGGGTGGCCGCGGCAGGCGACGACTCCACCATCGAGTTGTCGCACGTCGAGGTCGCCAGGAACACGACGGTGGGTGTCGGCGGCGGCATCGCGCTGGCCTTCGGCGCGATCGCCAACATCGAACACAGCAAGGTCGACGACAACAAGGCCGGCTTCTTCGGGGCCGGTGTGTTCAACGGCACCGGCGCGGCCACCTTCCGGCACAGCCAGATCAACGGCAACCGGGCCGTCGGCCCGCTGGGCAGCGGCGGCGGCATCTTCAACGTCTTCGGCGAGATCGACCTGCAGAAGACGAAGGTGGCGTACAACTTCGCCACCCTCCCGCCGGGCGGCGTGTTCAACTTCGGCGGGGTGGTCGACGTGGACGACAAGTCGGCCATCACCGCCAACAAGCCGACCAACTGCCAGGGAAGTCCCACCCCGGTTCCGAACTGCTTCGGCTGATCACCTCCGGGTGACGGGCGGCCACCGGCCGCACGGAGCACACCGGTAACGGGGACGGCCCCCTCCCGCCACGGCGGGAGGGGGCCGATCCGCGTTCCGGGGTCAGCGCTGCACGTACACGGCGACGCTGCGGGCCGGCACGGTGAACGTGCCGCTCGTCCGGTCGAACGAGGCCGTACGCAGCACCGGGTCGGCGGAGTCCCGCAGCACCGGGTGCAGGGACACGTCCGCCCCCCGCAGCCCGGTGACCCGCTGCGTCGCCACCTGCGGGGTGCCGTTGAACACCACGGTCACCGACTTCCACCTCCCGCCGAGCCCCCGGGCGTCGAGGGTCATCGTCAACACCCCCGGGGTCTCGTCCACCCCGGAGAGCGGGAAGGCGACCCGCATCTGCACCTGTTCGGCGGTGGGCAGCCCGAACACCGGCGTGGAAGCCCGGACCTTGAGCAGCTCGGCGTACCGGGCGTCGGTCAGCTCGACCGCCGCGCAGTCCGGCACCAGCGTCGCGTCGGCCAGCAGCGGCCGGGCGTACGACCACTTGTCCTGGTTGTCCTGCGCCGGGGGCAGGCCGATGCCGAACCCGTTGCCCTGCGCGCAGTCCCAGCGGATCTGGTTGAACCAGTCACCGGAGTTGTACGAGTTGCGGTCCAACGACTTCGACCGCAACCGCTCCGTGCCGGTGGTGACGAAGCCGGCGCCCTGGCCCATGACCACGGTGCTCAGGGCCAGCACCTGCATCCGGGCCCGATCGGTCACCGACGTGTCCTGCGGCAGCTTGTACGCCAGCGCGTCGAACAGGATCTCGTTGTCGTGCGCGTCGACGTAGGTGACCGCCTCCCCCGGCGCGGCGGTGTAGCCGGCGGGCGAGCCGTTGTAGTCGACGTCGGCACCGGTGACCCGATTGCCCGCCGAGTCGACGAACCGGTAACCGCGCAGGTTCCCGGTCAGCCCGACCTTGATCAGGTCGTGCTGGTGCAGCAGCCGGGCCTTCTGCTCGGCGGTCGTGCCGTTGACCGGGTCACCGTTCGGGTCGGTGAAGAGGCCCGACGCGAAGCCCTGCACGCGGGGGTTGCCGTCGAACGGGCCACCGCCGCGCACCGCGTCGCGGAGCCGGTCGTTGAAGGTGCCGATGCCGGTGCCGGCCATGTTGGCCTGGGTGGCCTGCACGAACCGGGCGTCGTCAGCCACCTCGCCGAAGTTCCAGCCCTCGCCGTAGAGCAGGATCGCCCTGCCGTCCACCCCGTCACGCCGGACGGTCAGCGAGTCCAGCGCCTCGCGTACCGCGAGGATGTTCGCCTTCGGGTGGTGGCCCATCAGGTCGAAGCGGAACCCGTCGACCTTGTACGCCTTCGCCCAGGTGACCAGCGAGTCGACCACCAGCTTGCCCATCATCGCGTGCTCGGGCGCGGTGTTGGCGCAGCAGGTGGAGTTGGCCACGGTGCCGTCGTCGAGCAGCCGGTGGTAGTAGCCGGGGACGATCTGGTCGAGCACCGACTTCGGGTCGGTGCCCGCCGCCGACGTGTGGTTGTAGACCACGTCCATCACCACGCGCAGACCCGCGTCGTTGAGGCCGGCGACCATCTGCCGGAACTCGGTGGTCCGCTGCGCACCGTTCGGGTCGACGGCGTAGCCGCCCTCGGGGACGGTGTAGTGCAGCGGGTCGTAGCCCCAGTTGTAGCCGTCGGTGTCCTTCACCGTCTCGATGCAGGCCTGCTGCCGGTCGGAGTCGCGCGGCAGCGCGGCCAGGTCGCAGGCCGGCTGCTGCTGGTCGGCCCGCCGCTCGGGAATGGTGGCGAAGTCGAACGCCGGCAGCAGGTGCAGGTGGGTGACCCCGGCGTCGCCGAGCTTGCGCAGGTGGCTCATCCCGGCGGTGGCCGGATCGGTGAAGGCGAGGAAGGTGCCCCGCCGCTGCGCCGGCACGGTGTTGTCGGCGATGGAGAAGTCCCGCACGGACAGCTCGGAGATCTGCACCTTCGCCGAGGGCACCGCCGCCGGCTTGCGCAGCGTCGACCAGCCCTTCGGGGCCAGCTCCGGGTCGGTCAGGTCGACGATCTGGCTGTGCGTGGAGTCCGCCGCCAGCGCCACCGAGTAGGGGTCGGTGACCGCCGCGGTGACCATCTTCTGCGCCGCGGGCTGCCAGGCCTCGACCTGGTAGCGGTAGAACTTGCCGGCCCAGGCGCGGGATCCGCGCACCGACCACACGCCGGTGCGGTCGTCGCGCCGCATCGACACCGTCCGGGCCGGAGCGGTGGGTGTGTCGAACAGTTGCAGCGACACGGCGCGGGCGGTGGGCGCCCACACCGACAGCGTCGGCACCCTGCCGGAGAACGTCACACCGAGCCGGGCCTTGGTGGCCCGGGCGTACAGGTCGTCGAGCACACCGGGGATCTGCAACCCGGTGGCCCCCAGCAGGGTCCCGTCGGCGGCCCGCTCGGTCACCAGCAGCTGTCCGCGCAGGGCGGCGGGCACCCGGGCCAGGTCACGCCGGTCCAGGGTGAAGGTGTCGTGGGTCCACAGGTGCGGGAAGGCCGTGCGCTGGGCCTCGGTGAGCCCGTTGCGCTGCGCGGTCAACGGCAGCGAGGTGTACGTCCCGGCCAGCTCGCCGTCAGCCACGGTGACCCCGCCGGCCGGGGCGGAGACCAGGGCGTACGTCCGGCCGTCGGTGGGCCGGGCCGACCAGGCGATCGTGGACCGGTCGATCCAGTGCGCCCTCTGCCGGCTGATGTCGATGTCGGTGGCGGTTCCGGTGGCCACCGACGGCAGCAGCCGTCCCGGTGTCGCGGCGAGCAGCCACACCTCCCGCCCGGCGTCGGCGAAGTCGAGCCGCTGGTCCTGCGGCAGGTCCTTCTCGTCGCCGGAGTGGATGATGTAGCTCAGCCCCGTGGCCCCGGCGGCCAACGGCACCCGGAACTCGGCGCCGAAGGAGTCGACGCGGGTGGGCGGCATCGGGGTGGCCCAGTCGGTGGGGTTGGCCGCGCCGTCCCACAGGTGCAGGCCCCAGCCGTCGTAGTTGTTGTCGGCCCGGCGGTAGTGGATGACGGCGACGCCGTCCTCGACGGGCGGGTCGGGTTCGCCGGTGGCCTCCTGCCGGGTCGGGTACAGCGCCGGGTCGCCCTGTTTGACCCACACCTCCCCGGTCCGTGTCACGTCGACGGTGCGGTCGTTGTCGACGTCCTTGTTGCCGTCGGCGTCGACGACCAGGAAACCGACCGACTTCGCGCCCGGCTTCAGCTTGACCCACGCGAACCGGCCGAAGGAGTCCTCACCGGCGAACGGCTGCCCGTCGGGCCACTCGGTGGCGTACGCGGGGTCGATGTCGCCCCAGGCGTACAGCCCCCAGTCGTCGTAGTCGCCGGCCGGGCGCTGGTAGTGCACCACCACCCAGTCCCGGGACGCGCCGCCGGCCACGGGGGTGCCGACGCTCGCGGTGGACCGGGCGGTCGCGGTGCGGCCCCTGCCGTCCCGGACGACGGCCTTGTACTCGATCCTCGTGCCGCCGGCCAGGCCGGTCAGGTCGTGGTGCACCGTGTACGGGGCCTTGTCGGCGCTGCCGAGCAGCGTCCACCTCCCGCCGGCCACCCGGGCGGCGACCGTGACCGTGGCCAACGGGTCGCCGGTCACCTGGGCGGTGACGGCGGCGCGGGTGGCCACCGGCTCGTCGGCGGTGGGGGCGGTGACGGTGATGCCCGGCTTGCCGTCCGCGTGCGGGATCGGCGTTGCGGCGCGGTGGACCACGGCCGACAGCGGCGGCACGGTCACGGTCAGCTTGCCGTCGCCGGCCGCGACGGGCGCGGCGCCGCTGCCGTACACGCCGGTGAAGGTCGCGCCGGCCGACCAGGTGTCCACGGTGACAGTCTGCTCGGTCGCCGCGTTGTTGACCGCGACGACGTACTCGGTGCGGTCGCCCGGGTCGATCCGGGAGAAGGCGAAGACGCCGGGGCCGTCGGCGGCGTGCCGGGTGACCTGGATGCCGTCGCGCAGCGCCGGGTGGGCCTGGCGCAGCGCGCCCAGCTCGGCGATCGCCCGGTACAGCGGGTGCGTCGGGTCGAACTGGTCCTCGGCGTGGGTGCGGTCGGTCCCGAGCAGGTCGTCGTCGAGGTAGTCGGGGGTCTTCGACGCGAACATGGTCTGCCGGGAGTCCTTGTCGCCGCCGGGGCCGGTGAAGCCCTGCTCGTCGCCGGAGTAGACGACCGGCTGGCCGCGGGTGAGGAACATCAGCTCGTGGGCGAGCTGGTCGCGGCGCAGGTGGGTGGCCGGGTCGGTGGGGCCGCCGGCGATGAAGGAGCCGATCCGGCCCATGTCGTGGTTGCCGAGGAAGGTGGTCAGCCGGTTCGCGTCGGTGTCCCGGGCGGAGTACAGGTCGTCGCGGGCGTACACGTCGGCGAGGGACTTCGCTGAACCGTCGTTGGCGGTGAACCCGCGCGCCGCCTCCTGGAACGCGAAGTCGAGCGTCGCGGGCAGGCCACCGCGCCGTACGTAGGTGGAGGTGATCTCCGGGTCGGCGCTGTAGACCTCACCGAACATGAAGAAGTCCTTCTTGCCGGCCCGCTGCGCCGCCTGGTCGATGCCCCGGCTGAACTGCGGCCAGAACTCCAGGTTGGCGTGCTTGACGGTGTCCAGCCGGAACCCGTCGACGCCGGTGGAGGTGACCCAGTCGGCGTACACCTTGGTCAGGCCGCGCACCACCTCGGGGCGTTCGGTCCACAGGTCGTCCAGGCCGAAGAAGTCGCCGTACTCGCTGTTCTCCCCGGCGAAGGTGGAGTCGCCCCGGTTGTGGTACATGGTCGGGTCGTTCAGCCACGCCGGGACCTTGACCCTCGCGTCGGCCGGGGTCTCGAAGGTCGGGGTGTACGGGAACGACTTCTCGTTGACCGTCGGGAACCTGCGGCTGCCGTCGGCGTAGTTGCGGTCCTCGAAGGGCCGGCCCTGCGCGTCGGTGTACGGCGCGGTGGTCTTGTCGACGTAGCTGTACTCGTCCTCGGCGTACCTGATGACGTCGGCGGTGTGGTTGACGATGACGTCGAGGTAGACCTTGATGCCCCGCCGGTGGGCGAGCCGGACCAGCTTCTTCAGGTCGTCCTTGCTGCCGAAGTGGGGGTCGACCTGGGTGAAGTCGGTGATCCAGTAACCGTGGTAGCCGGCGGAGACGTCGTCGCCGGTGCCCTGCACGGGCCGGTTCTTGAACACCGGCGCGAGCCAGATGGCGGTGGTACCCAGCCCCTGGATGTAGTCCAGGCGGTCCATCACGCCCTTGAGGTCGCCGCCCTGGTAGAAACCCTTGTCCTTCGGGTCGTACCCGGTCTTGAGCCGACCGCCGGTCAGGCCACCGCGGTCGTTGCGGCGGTCACCGTTGGCGAACCGGTCCGGCAGGACGAAGTAGAACTGTTCGGCCGTCGGGTCGTTCTTGCCGGCCCGCAGCAGCGCCTCGGCCGAGGGCTCGGAGCGCCACTGCACGGCACCGGCTGCGGCGAGCTGGTCGGGGCGCGCCGGGTGCGCGGCCTCGTCGGTGTCGAGCTGGCGTGCGGCGACCGGAACGCCGACGAGGGTGAGGGTGAGCAGGAGAACGAGGGCGAGCAGGGCCTTACGCGGTATCGGCGGGGGTGTCATCGACGGCCTTCCTCTGGTCGCTGATTGGCCCGCACGCTAGCCCTTGCTGCAACGTTCTGCAATACCTTGCAAACCAAGTCGCAACAAAGCAGTTACCTTGCAGGACGGGCGGGTGCCGTCACCCGCCGGCGCAGTCCCGCCCGTCCACCGTGCACGACGCCGGATGCCGGTCCGGGCCCTCGATGTGGAACCGCAACGACACCGAGGCACCCGCGGCCAGGTCCGGACCGCTGCGATAGGTGAAGCTGCCGCCGGACTGGTGCACGCTGCCCTGCGGCACCCCCTCCAGCCAGGCCGCCACCAGCCGGCCACCCGGGAAGTCCAGCCGCGCCGTCCACGCACGAGGCTCCGCCGAGGTGTTGCGGACCAGCACCTCGGCGATGAAACCACCTGAAAACGTTTGCAGGACCTGGTATCGGCCGACGACCGACGCGGGTGGCGGTGGCGCCTCCGACGACGCCGGCACCCCGGTCGAGGGCACCCCGGCCGGGGGCGGGGTGGCCGGCGCGGCGGCCCCGGAGCCCGGCTCCCCGGTCGGCAGGTCGCTGGGCAGGCTCGTGGCGCGCGGGGACAGTCCGGGTTGGCCGGGCACGGGGCCGGGCACGGCCGAGACGCCACGTCCCGCCGAGGACGCCTGGCCCACCGGCGGCACCACGAACCCGGGTCCGGGCGGAGCCGGGTCGAAGTCGGAGCCCCGCCCCCGGTAGGTGCCCACGGCGACGACGAGGAGGACCACCATCACCCCGACCCCGATCAGCACGACGATCCAGGGTGAGGACGCGACGGCGACGGGCTGCCGGGGCGGCTGGGGGTCGTGGGGGGTACCGGTGCGCGGGGCTCGGCGAGTGCCGGACATGTCCCTCCTCAACGGGGCGTCCGGAAAGCGTAGCGATCAGGGACAATGCCGGAAAGCGCCGGGACGTGCGCTGAAGAACCCTGCCAGTTCCCTACCCCAGGACACACTGCCCGTCCTCCACCGTGCACTGGTCCGGATACTCGTCGGCACCGCTGCCGGTGAACCGCAGGGTGACCGTCTGGCTGGCCCCGGCGGCGAGCGGCCCCCCGCGCACCACGTACCAGCCGGCGCCCCGCACCGTCACCGAGATGGCAGCGGAGCTGCTCACCCGTACCCCCTCCACGTTCCCCGCGAACCGCAGCTCCACCTCCCAGCCACGGCTGGCGCCGGTGTCGTTGCGGACGGACAGCTCGGCGCGGAACGTGTCCTGGTCGCTGTCGAGCGTCCGGTAGCGGGCGGTGACGGTGCCGAAGCCGGAGCCGAACAGCGACGGGCGGTCCGTGGTCGGCGACGGCCGGGGCGTGGGTCGCCCGGACGTCGAGGCCGACGGTGCCGCCGTCACCCTCGCGGTCGGCGTCGCCCGCCTCGGCTCCGCGGGCGTGGGTGACGCGGCGGTGGCCGGCAGGCTGGGAAACACCATCGGCGGCGCCGGGTCCGGTGCCGCCGCCCGCTCGGACCCCCGGAACGCCGACATCGCCAGGACCAGCAACGTCACCAGCAGCCCGACCCCGATCCCGACCACCGCCCAGGGCACCGAGGCCACCAGCCGCGTGGCCGCCCGGGCCGCGGGATCGCCGTCGGACCGCACAGACATAAGGTCTCCCTCGTCGAGCTGACGCGCCAGCCTAGCCAGCCACGGACGGGGAACGGAATCGCCCGGACGGCGACGCCTCAGCCGGCGCGGACGACGGTGCAGATGCGCGGACCGTCGTCGGTGCCGCGCAGCAGGTACTGGTACCGCTCGCCGGGCACCGAACGGCCCTGGCTGTCGAGGAACTCCCACCGCACGGCGACCATCGTGAGCAGGGCCGCCAGCGGTCGGACGTCCTCGATCTCGGCGTGCGCGGCGACCAGCTCCCGCTCCGTGTAGTCGGGTGCGGCGCCCACGAAGGACAGCGCAACCGCCGCCGGCGAGGTGAACGAGAAGCTGTAGGTGTCGGCGACCACCAGGCCGGGCAGCGCGTAGCAGCCGGCGATCGCGGGCAGGTCGCCGGCGGTCAGCGCCACGCCGTACCGGTCGAGGAAGTCGGTCAGCGTGGTCAGATCGGTGGAGGCAGTCACGACCTCGACAATTGCCGGACGCCCCGCGGGCCAAACCTCAGCGCGGCGGGATCCGCACCTCGATCTCCGCACCGAGCCGGGCGTCGCCGCCGAGGCCGAGGTCGTCGCCGCTCCAGAACCGCCCCGGGTCGTACCAGTTCGGTCGACGGCCTGCCGGCAGCAGCCCCATCTCCTCATAGGTCACCGCGACCACCTCGGCGCAGTACGCCGTCTCCAACGCCCGCTCCCGGGGGCCGGCGACGGCCCGGTCCCGCCCCGGCAGCTTCGGCATCCGGTGTGCCGGGACCCGGCCGCGCAGCCACCGCCACGCCAACTGGGCCGTCGACGGGAACGGGGTGCCGTCGAGACGGGCGATGGTGCGCAGCACCGCCCGCTCCATCTCCGCGTCGACCGGCGGGTCGAGCTGGCGCAGCCAGGCCCGCTGGCCGTACCGGTTGGCCCAGACGCAGACCGCGTCGCGCAGGTCGTGCAGCTGCACGCCGCGCTGGTGGGTGCCCGTCCACATGTCCGGCAGCGAGCGGCCCAGTTCGGCGTGCCACATCAGGGGCGGCAGGTCGTCGAGCACCACCGCCATGCCCACGTGGTTCACCGGGCTGTTCGTGGTCAGCTGAATCGCCCGGTCCGGCACGCTGCGACCACGGAACACCCACACGTCGCCGGTCCGGGACAGCTCCACCGCCTCGTCGAGGCTGATCCCGGTGCCGTGCCCGCCGTCGGCGATCTGTTCGCTCATGGGGGTCTACCCTAGGCGGATGCGGCAACGGGTGCGGTGGTGGAAGGTGCTGGGGCTGGCCGGGCTGGCCGGCGTCGCGGCGTCCGGTGTGGTGATCGCCCGGGCCGAGCGGCGGCGGCGCGCGTACACCCCGGAGGAGATCCGGGCCCGGCTGCGCGACCGGCACGCGGAGGCCGCCGCGTCGCCGGCCGACGAACCGCGCTGATCTGTTCCGCCCCTGTGGGAGCGTGTCCTGTTCCGCTCCGGCAGGAGCGCGCAGGGCGTGATGGCGCGTGACGGGCGGTCGGTCAGGGGTGTGGGGCGAGGAACTCCAGGCGGTTGCCGTGCACGTCGTGCGTGTGGAACCGGCGCAGCCCGGGCAGTTCGTCGCCCCAGGTGACCGGGTGCCCGGCGGCGATCAGCCGGTCGGCTAGGGCGTCCAGGTCGGGCCGCAGGAGGGCGGGGTGCGCCTTGCGGGCGGGCCGGAAGTCGTCCTCGACGCCGAGGTGCAGTTCTGCGCCGTACCCGCTGAACCAGCAGCCGCCCCGGGCGGCGAGGACGGGTGGCTTGGGCTGCTCGGTCAGGCCGAGCACGCCGACGTAGAAGGCCCGCGACGCGCCTTCGGAGCCGGGCGGGCAGGCGAGCTGTACGTGGTGGATCATCTGAACACCTCCTCGTCCCGCACACTGGCACGAGGTTGCGCTAATAGCAAGACGGACGTACGGTTTTGTAGACGAGCGGTAATCGGCGGTAAGTGTTGCCTAACCACGGCAGCCGTCCGGCCGGTGCGACAGACTGCTCAGGACTACTCACGGTCGCTGGTGTGAAGGAGTACGACGTGGCGAGCCTCGACACCTTCGGTGCGAAGACCCAGCTACGCGTCGGAGACGCGAGCTACGAGATTTTCAAGATCAGCAAGGTGGAGGGCCACGACCGGCTCCCCTACAGCCTGAAGATCCTGCTGGAGAACCTGCTGCGGACGGAGGACGGCGCGAACATCACCGCCGACCACATCCGCCAGCTCGGCGGCTGGGACGCCACCGCCGACCCGAGCGTGGAGATCCAGTTCACCCCGGCGCGGGTGCTGATGCAGGACTTCACGGGCGTACCCTGCGTGGTCGACCTGGCCACCATGCGCGAGGCCGTCCGGGACCTCGGCGGCGACCCCGCCAAGGTCAACCCGCTCGCCCCTGCCGAGCTGGTCATCGACCACTCGGTCATCGCCGACCTGTTCGGCCGCGAGGACGCCTTCGCCCGCAACGTCGAGCTGGAGTACGAGCGCAACAAGGAGCGCTACCAGTTCCTGCGCTGGGGCCAGACCGCGTTCAACGAGTTCAAGGTCGTGCCGCCGGGCACCGGCATCGTGCACCAGGTCAACATCGAGTACCTGGCCCGCACCATCATGGAGCGCGGCGGCCAGGCATACCCGGACACCGTCGTCGGCACCGACTCGCACACCACCATGGTCAACGGCCTCGGCGTGCTGGGCTGGGGCGTCGGCGGCATCGAGGCCGAGGCCGCCATGCTCGGCCAGCCGGTGAGCATGCTGATCCCGCGCGTGGTGGGCTTCAAGCTCTCCGGCGAGATGCCGGCCGGCACCACCGCCACCGACCTGGTCCTCACCATCACCGAGATGTTGCGCAAGCACGGCGTCGTCGGCAAGTTCGTCGAGTTCTACGGCCCCGGCGTCAGCGCCGTGCCGCTGGCCAACCGGGCCACCATCGGCAACATGTCCCCGGAGTACGGCTCCACCGTCGCGATCTTCCCCATCGACGCCGAGACCGTCCGCTACCTGGAGCTGACCGGCCGCGACGCCTCTCAGGTCGCGCTCGTCGAGGCGTACGCCAAGGAGCAGGGCCTGTGGCACGACCCGGACCACGAGCCGGAGTACTCCGAGCGCCTCGAACTGGACCTCGGCACCATCGAGCCGTCGCTGGCCGGCCCGAAGCGCCCGCAGGACCGGGTGCCGCTGGGTAACGCCAAGACGCTGTTCCGCTCGGCGCTGACCAACTACGTCGCCGCGGACGAGACCGGTGGCGACCGCGACCGCAAGGCGGGCGTACCGCAGCTGACCAAGCCGTTCGGCACCGCCGGCCCGGCCGACGAGGCCAGCGCCGAGTCGTTCCCGGCCAGCGACGCGCCGGCCAACGAGGTCAACGACCCGGCCGACGCGCCGCGTGAGCTGACCAACGCCGCCGTGGGCGCGGGTGGACGCGCCAGCAACCCGACCCGGGTGACCGGCGCCGACGGCGTGGAGTACGAGCTGGACCACGGCTCCGTGGTGATCGCGGCGATCACCTCCTGCACCAACACGTCCAACCCGCAGGTCATGATCGGTGCCGCGCTGCTGGCCCGCAACGCGGTGGACAAGGGCCTCACCCGCAAGCCGTGGGTCAAGACCACCCTGGCGCCCGGGTCCAAGGTCGTCATGGACTACTACGAGCGGGCCGGGCTGACGCCCTACCTGGAGAAGCTCGGCTTCCACCTGGTCGGCTACGGCTGCACCACCTGCATCGGCAACTCCGGCCCACTGCCGGAGGAGGTCTCCGCCGCCGTCAACGACGCCGACCTCGCCGTCGTCTCGGTGCTGTCCGGCAACCGGAACTTCGAGGGCCGGATCAACCCGGACGTCAAGATGAACTACCTGGCGTCCCCGCCGCTGGTCGTGGCGTACGCGCTGGCCGGCACGATGGACATCGACCTGGCCAACGAGCCGATCGGTTCCGACAGCGAGGGCAACCCCGTGTTCCTGCGGGAGATCTGGCCGAACACCGCCGAGATCCAGGACGTCATCGCCTCGGCGATCGGCGCGACCGGGTTCAGCTCGGCGTACGCCGACGTGTTCGCCGGCGACGAGCGGTGGCAGTCGCTGCCCACCCCGACGGGCGACACCTTCGCCTGGGAGGACGACTCCACCTACGTGCGCAAGCCCCCGTACTTCGAGGGCATGCAGCGGGAGCCGCAGCCGGTCGCCGACATCTCCGGCGCCCGCGTGCTGGCCAAGCTGGGCGACTCGGTGACCACCGACCACATCTCCCCCGCCGGTGCCATCAAGGCCGACTCCCCCGCCGGGAAGTACCTGGCCGAGCACGGCGTGCCGCGGCACGAGTTCAACTCGTACGGCTCGCGCCGGGGCAACCACGAGGTGATGATCCGGGGCACCTTCGCCAACATCCGGCTGCGCAACCAGTTGCGGGTCCCCGGCACCGGCTCCGAGCCGGGCGCTGCCCTGCCGGAGGGCGGCTTCACGGTCAACCACCTGACCGGGGAGCAGAGTTCGATCTACGACGCCTCGGTCGCCTACCAGGAGGCGGGTATCCCGCTGGTCGTGCTGGCCGGCAAGGAGTACGGCTCCGGTTCGTCGCGGGACTGGGCTGCCAAGGGCACCATGCTGCTGGGCGTCAGGGCGGTCATCGCCGAGTCGTACGAGCGGATCCACCGCTCCAACCTCATCGGCATGGGCGTGCTGCCGTTGCAGTTCCCCGGCGGCGAGAACGCCGAGTCGTTGGGCCTGACCGGCACGGAGACCTTCTCCATCACGGGGGTGACCGCGCTCAACGACGGCGACACCCCGCGCACGGTGACGGTCAACACCGACACCGGTGTGGAGTTCCAGGCCGTGGTCCGGATCGACACTCCCGGTGAGGCCGACTACTACCGGCACGGCGGCATCCTGCAGTACGTGCTGCGCCGCATGATCGCCAACTGACGTACCGCCCGCAGGGGCCCCTTCCCGCGTCTCGGCGCGGGAAGGGGCCCTGTCCGTTCCGGGGCGCGGTGGTCAGGCCCGCTGGGCCTCGCGGATCTCCATCACGTGTTCCAGCAGGGTCACCAGCACCTCCTTGCCGGAATCCCGGCGGCGGGCGTCGCACAACAGGACGGGCACGTCCGGGTCGAGGTTGAGCGCCGTCTGCACCACGTCGAGCCCGTGCCGACCGCCGTCGTCGAAGCGGTTGACCGCCACCACGAAGGGGGTGCCCCGCGCCTCGAAGAAGTCGACGGCGGGGAAGCAGTCCGCCAGCCGGCGGGTGTCCGCCAGCACCACCGCCCCGAGGGCCCCGATCGCCAGTTCCTCCCACAGGAATCCGAACCGGTCCTGGCCGGGGGTGCCGAACAGGTAGAGCACGAGGTCGTCGTCGATGGTGACGCGGCCGAAGTCCATCGCCACCGTCGTGGTGGTCTTGTCCTCCACACCGGACAGGTCGTCGACGCCGATCCCGGTCTCGGTGAGCAGTTCCTCGGTGCGCAGGGGCGGTGTCTCGCTGATCGACCCGACCAGGGTGGTCTTGCCCGCACCGAGCCCGCCCGCGACCAGGATCTTGACGGCGGTGAGCCGCTTCGGCCGCTCAGAGTGCCCGTAGTCCATCGATGACCGCCTCGAAGATGCTGGTGTCGGGTACGCCGGCCGGGGTCCAGGGCTCCTGCACGCGGATCAGGTCACGCGCCGCCAGGTCGCCGAGCAGGACCCGCACGGTGCCCAGGGGAAGGTCCAGGTGGGCGGCGATCTCGGCCACGGACCGCGCCAGCCGGCAGTGCTGCACGATCGCCCGGTGCTCGGGCCCCAACGCGACTTCCGCGTCCGCCACCGCCCCGGTGGCCGTGACCAGGGAGATCAGGTCGAACACACCGACGACGGGCCGGGCCCGTCCGCCGGTCACCGCGTACGGGCGGACGACGGGACCGGCCTCGTCGTCGGGGTCCGTGGGCCCGGTCACCGGCATCGCCTCCCGCCGCTTCGCTGCGGGGCACGGGTGCCACCGGCCCGACCCACACCACGCACACCCACTGTCACGCCGGAACGACAGACCGGCCCGATCCGTTCACTACTGTCGATCTCCGCCCACACCGGCGCAACGTAGCAGTGTCCGAAACGACACTCAAGCGACCGCGCGGGGTGTCGCGGGGCCGGCGAATCCGGGCGCACCCGGCGGGGGCTGTGCCAGGCTCAGGGCATGGACGACAAGACCATCCTGAGCCGGATCTCCGAGCTGGTCGACCAGGAGCACCGGCTGCGCGCCGAGGCGCAGGCCAACGAGGCGGGCACCGACGACGAGGCGCGCACCCGGCTGCGCGAACTGGAGGAATCCCTGGACCAGTGCTGGGACCTGCTGCGGCGCCGCCGCGCCGCCCGGCAGACCCACGGCGACCCGGACGCCCAGGGCACCCGCCAGGTGCCGGCGGTCGAGCGTTACCTCCAGTGAGCACCGCTGGTGCCCCGGGCAGCGCGACGCCACCCGGGGCACACCTACCGGAACCCTCTCAGCGGACGCCCGCCTCGCGCAGCAGCGCCCCGGTCAGCGCCTCCGGGTCCACCTCGGCCGCCGGCAGCCCCCGGGAGGCGAACCAGGTGGCGACGACCCGCACGTCCCGGGCCAGGAACTCGTGACCCTGGGGGTTGGCCACCACGTCGACCACCTGCGGCAGGTCGATCATGACCAGTCGCCCCTGGTGCACCAGCAGGTTGTACGGCGACAGGTCGCCGTGGGCGTACCCGGCGCGGGCGAGCACCACCAGCGCGTCGACCAGTTGCGTCCACAGGTCCCGCAGGTCGGCCGGGTCGGGTCGCAGCTGCGCCAGCCGGGGCGCGGCACTGCCCTCCCCGGGGTCACCCAGGAACTCCAGCATCAGTTCGGTGCCGCGCAACTGCACCGGGTAGGGCACCCGGATCGTGCCGTACCGGTCGCCGATCTCCCACAGTCGGGCCAGGGCGGCGAACTCGGCCGCCGCCCACTGGCCGGCGATCATCTGCCGGCCGAACGACGTGCGCCCGGCCATCGCCCGCATCTCCCGTGACCGGCGGACCCGGCGGCCCTCCAGGTATCCGGCGTCGCGGTGGAACAGCCGGTGCTGGGCGTCGCGGTACCGCTTCACCGCGAGCAGGCAGAAACGGTCGGTGCCGGGTACGCCGCGACGCACCAGGTGGACGTCGGCCTCCTTACCGGTCTTGAGCACACCGAGTTCGGAGTCCTTCGCGGCGAGTTCGGTGACCAGCCAGTCCGGGTGGGGCTGCGGGCCGTGCACGGCGTCGCCCCAGGAGGACCAGCGCTCGCCGGTCTGCGGGTCGGGCTCGTCGTCGGGGTCGGCGGGGGCAGGCTCGGCGGCCCGACCCCGCTTCAGGAACTGCGGTTCGTCGTCGTCGAAGCGGCGCTTGCCGCGGGTACGGCGCTCGGGCGCCGGAAGGTCGTGATCGCGCACTGCGGTGGTGTTCCCTTGTTCGAGGCTGATGGGGGCAGGTGGAAGCGACCTGCGAAGACGGTCATGACCGACCCCCTCTCCTCGACCGGGCGCCCGCCCGGGAGCACGTGTGCGGCGACCACACCCACGGCGCGGTCGCCGCCCATCGTCGCGGTACGACCACGACGGGGCAACCGATTTAACGGCTCACGGTGGCGACGCCCTCAGGCGGTCAGGGGGCGACGCGTTCAGGCGGTCGGGGGCGACACCATCAGACGGTCACGGTCGCCGCGACCTCCGGCGCCCGTGGTCCACGGGGCGACCTCAGGCGCTCATGATGGCGTCAGGCGCTCATGATGGCGGCGACGGCGGCGATCACGCCGTCGCAGACCGCCGTGGGCGCGAACCGGGTGTCGGTCCAGGATCGCCCCCGGTGCAGCCAGATGCTGGGGAGGCCGACGGCGGTCGCCCCGCCGATGTCCGCCTCCGGGCTGTCGCCGACCACCCAGGCACCCCGCAGCGGCAGCCGGACCCGCTGCGCGGCCAGCGCGAAGATCCGCGGGTTGGGCTTGCTGACTCCGGCCTCCTCGGAGATCACCCAGTCCGCCACGTAGCGGTCGAGTCCGGTCCGACGGATCTTGGTGTCCTGCTGGCGTACCGCACCGTTGGTCACCACGACCGGCACCCAGCCGGCCTCGTCGACGATCCGCAGCGCGCAGGCGACCAACGGGTCGAGCCGGGTGAACTCGGCCACGCCCTCGTGCAGCTCGTCGACCAGGTCGATGGAGGGGATCCGCAGGTCGTACCGGTCGCGGATGGCGTCGGCGACGTCCCACCGGTCGGTCAGCCCGTCGGCGTCGATGGACAGCAGCCAGTCGATGTCGGACGGGGGCGCGCCGATGCCGGCCAGGAAACGCTCCGCCCAGACGCGGAACGGGCCGGCCCGGTCGAGCAGCGTGTTGTCCAGGTCCAACAGGAGCAGCGGCACTCGGGAACCCTACGCGACCAGCCCGGGTGCTCGACAGGGCCGACCACCCACGGATCAGGCTGCCGACGGCCCGCGGACCAGGCTGGTGGCGACGACCGGACCCCGCCCCCGGCGAGAGCCGGGACAGATCACAAGCCGTACGTACGGTTTGCAGGACGCGCGTTCACCTGACACCATCCACCTGTGCCCAGAGTAAGTCAGGACCAGCTCGACGCGCGTCGGCAGGAGATCCTCACCGCCGCACGGGCCTGTTTCGCCCGGCACGGCTACGAGGGCGCGACCGTACGCCGACTGGAGGAGGCCACCGGCCTGTCCCGGGGTGCCATCTTCCACCACTTCCGCGACAAGGACTCGCTCTTCCTCGCCGTCGCCGAGGACGACGCCGGCGCGATGGTGGAGACCGTCGCCCGCAACGGTCTGGTCCAGGTCATGCGGGACCTGCTCGCCCGGGCGGTCTCCCCCGACACCACCGGCTGGCTGGGCAGCCAACTGGAGGTGTCCCGGCGGCTGCGCACCGACCCGGCCTTCGCCCAACGGTGGGCCGAACGTTCCGCGGCGATCGCGGAGGCCACCCGCGAGCGGCTGATCCGCCAGCGGGAGGCCGGCGTGCTCCGCGAGGACGTGACCATCGACGTGCTCGCCCGCTTCCTTGAGCTGGCCTACGACGGGCTGGTGCTGCACCTGGCCATGGGTCGGCCGGCCGGCGAGATGGGCCCCGTGCTCGACCTGGTCGAAGAGGCGGTCCGCCGCCGCTGAGCGCTGCCGTACCGGCGACCGCGCCGACGACCGATCGCCCGGCCCGGCCACGGCCGGCGGCTGCCCCGCCGTGCTGGATGCGCCCTGGTGTCCCTGGTTCACAATGGGGCCGCCGATCCCCTCCGGCGACAGGAGCAGCCCATGTCCGTCCTCGCCGCGCCCGGCGACACCTGGGGCGTCCCGGGCCCCGTGTTCCTGAGGCTGTACCTGCTGGCCGCCGCCCTGCTGGTCGTCGGCACCCTCGTCCACCGCGTGCGCGCCCTGGCCGGCCCCGACCAGACCGGCACCCTCGGCCCGCAGCAGGCCGCCTACCTCGCCGGCGGTTCCCGGCAGGCGGTGTGGACCGCGCTCGGCGGGCTGCGCGGCAGCGGGACGATCGGGGTCCGCCCCGACCGGCGACTCACCACCGAGGGCTACCCGCCCGCCGGCCTCACCCCCCTGGACCAGGCGGTCCATCGCGCGGCGGCGCGGCACGTCACCACCGGCGAGTTGCTCGGCGACGCGGGCGTCCGCGCCGCACTCGACCAGCTGCGCGCGGGCCTGGAGCAACGCGGCCTGCTGCTGACCGCGGGGCGGCGGGCCACCACCCGGGTCGGTGCGCTCCTGCTGACCGGCCTCCTGGCGCTCGGGGTGCTCCGCGTCCTCGCCGGTCTGGCGAACCAGCGCCCCGTGGGTTTCCTGGTCCTCAGCCTGATACCGCTGGCTGTCGTCACCCTCGTGTTCCACCGGGTACCCCGGCGCACCCGCGCCGCCGGCCGGGCACTGCGCGAGCTGCGCCGACAGCACACCTACCTGCGCCCCGCCGCCGCGCCCGCGTACGCCACGTACGGCGCGGCGCAGACCGCCATGGGCGTCGCGTTGTTCGGCACGGCCACGCTGTGGGCCATGGACCCGGGATTCGCCGAGCAGGCCGAGATCCAGCGCCAGGCGCTCGGCTCGGGCGGCGGGTCCGCCGGAACCGGCTGCGGAGGCGGCAGCTCCTGCGGCGGCGGCAGCTCCGACGGCGGCGGTGGTGGGTGCGGCGGTGGCGGGTGCGGCGGATGACCGGCACAACCGGCGCGGCGGCCGGCGCAACCGGCACAACCGGCGCAGCGGCCGGCGCAGCCGTGGTCGGTCCGGGTGGGGTCGGCATCGGCTGGCGGCCCGAGATCGCCGGGTTCGTCGCCGCGCTGCCCGGCCTGCGCTTCACCGAGGTCGTCGCCGAGTCGGTCGCCGTCACCGGGCCGTTGCCGGCCGAACTGGCCGAACTACGGCGGCGCGGCGTCGCCGTCGTGCCGCACGGGGTGCGGCTGTCACTCGGCGGCGCGGAACCGGTCGACCCGGCGCGGGTGGCCCACCTCGCCGCCGTCGCCGGACGGCTGGACGCGCCGCTGGTCAGCGAGCACATCGCCTTCGTCCGGGCCGGCGGCCTGGAGGCCGGGCATCTGCTGCCGCTGCCCCGCAGCCGGGAAGCGGTGCGGGCGGTCTGCGCCAACGTCACCCGCGCGCAGGCGCAACTGCCGGTGCCGATCGCGCTGGAGCCCGTCGCCGCGTTGTTCGACTGGCCCGACGACGAGCTGGACGAGGCGGCGTTCCTGACCGAGATCCTGGACCGCACGGGCGCGCTGCTGCTGCTGGACCTGGCCAATGTGTACGCCAACGCCCGCAACCGGGGCACCGACCCGGCGGCCCTGCTGGATCGGCTGCCGCTGGACCGGGTCGCGTACGTGCACGTGGCCGGCGGCGCCGAACACGACGGCCGGTACCACGACACCCACACCGACCCGGTGCCCCGTGCGGTGCTCGACCTGCTGGCCGACCTGTGCGCCCGGCAACGCCCACCGGCGGTGCTGCTGGAACGCGACGGCTGCTACCCGTCCGCCGCGACGCTGCGGGCGGAACTGGACGCCCTCGCCGCCGCGTCCGGCCACCCGGCGGTGACATGAGCACCCAACCCACGCCCGGCGGTGACGTGACCACCCCGCCCACACCCGGCGACCTGGCCGCCCGGCAGGCGGAGCTGGTGGCGGCGCTCGTGGCCGGCGGCGCGGATCCGCCCGGATTCGACTCCGCGCCGCTGGCCGCCGCGCGGGCCGCGCTGCTGCGCAAGCGGGCCGGCGACGTGGCCCGGCACTGGCCGCTGCTCGCCGCCGGCCTCGGGCAGCGCTGGTCGGCGGCGTTCGCCCGCTGGGCGGCGAACCGACCCACGACCGGATCGCTGCGCGACGGCTGGGACCTCGCCCGCGAGCTTCGGGACCGGGGGGAGTTGCCGGCGCTGGGCGCGGAGGAACTCGCCGCCCGCGAGGCCACCGCCCGCTACGACGGCCGTACCGCCCCCCGGCCGCGCCGGCTGCCGGGTCTCGGGCGGGCCGGCGGCGCCGTCGCGGTGCAGCTCGCCGGGCGGGTACGCCTGCTGCGTTCCGCCCGCCGCTGAGTGGCCGCCCCCGGGCGGGCGCCGGCGGGCCGGCTACGGCAGGATCGGGCCATGGATCTCGGACTGACCGATCGGGTGTACGTGCTGACCGGCGCCTCCCGGGGGCTCGGCCTCGCGACCGCACAGTGCCTCGTCGCCGACGGTGCCCGGGTGGTGGTGTCGGCCCGGGACGCCGCCGCGGTCACCGCCGCCGCCACGCAGCTCGGCGGCCCGCAGCGGGCCGTCGGCATCGCCGCCGACCTGGCCGATCCGGACACCCCACAGCGGCTGGTGGCCGCCGCCCGTGACCACTTCGGACGGCTCGACGGGGCGCTGGTGTCGGTGGGCGGCCCGCCGCCGGGCACTGCCGCCACCATCGACGACGCGCAGTGGCGGGCCGCCTTCGACACGGTCTTCCTCGGCACCGTCCGTGCGGTGCGCACCGTCGCGGACGCGCTGACCGACGGCGGCGCGATCGGGCTGGTGCTGTCGACGTCCGCCCGTGCCCCCGTGCCCGGTCTGGGCATCTCCAACGGCCTGCGGCCCGGCCTGGCCGGTGTCGCCAAGGACGTCTCCGACGAGTACGGCCCCCGGGGCGTACGCGTGGTCGGGCTGCTGCCCGGACGCATCATGACCGACCGCAACCGGGAGCTGTTCGCCGCCACGGGCGACCCCGACCGGGCGCGTGCCGAGGCGGAGGCCGCGATCCCGCTGCGTCGCATCGGCGAGCCGGCCGAGTTCGGTCGGGTGGCCGCGTTCGTCCTCTCTCCCGCCGCCAGCTACCTGACGGGCGTCACCGTGCCGGTCGACGGCGGCGCCTTGCGCGGCCTGTGACAGCGGCCGGCAACCGCCACCCCCGACCCAGCCGGGAGGAGTTGGCCGCCGCCGCGCACCGGACCCTGCCGGACGTGGTCGCACCCGGCCTGGACGTGCTGTTCGTCGGCATCAACCCGGGACTGTGGTCCGCGGCGACCGGCTGGCACTTCGCCCGGCCGGGGAACCGGTTCTGGCCGGCGCTGCACCGGGGCGGGTTCACCCCCCGGCTGCTGCACCCCGGCGAACAGGACCAGTTGCCCACACTCGGCCTCGGCATCACCAACATGGTGGCCCGGGCCAGCGCCCGCGCCGACGAGCTGACCGCCGCCGAACTGGTCGACGGTGCGCGGCTCCTCGCCGACAAGGTGGGGCGGTACCGCCCGCGCTGGGTGGCGGTGGTCGGGGTGACCGCGTACCGGATCGGGTTCGGCCGGCCGAAGGCCGGCTTCGGCCCGCAGCCGGAGCCGCTGGGCGGCGCCCGGCTGTGGGTGCTGCCCAACCCCAGCGGCCTGAACGCCCACTTCACCCCGGAGACACTGGGCGCGGCGTTCGCCGAGCTGCGGACGGCCGTACAGGCCTGACCGGCAGTTCGCCGACGACGGGGGCGTGGCGTTGGCCGGTCTGTCCACGGGTGTGCGCACCCGCCGGAATCGTGACGGCCGGCCGGGTCACGCCGATCTGCACCGTCGACGCCGTTCGAGCATCAGTTGGCGGCGGCCGGCGGCATCGCCTCGTCGGGCACGTACTCCCGCATCGGCATCACCACCGGTTCGGGGCCGGTGGCGTCCACGTAGGGGGCCGGCGAGTCGGCCACCGCGAACTGGGTGCGGTACAGCTCGGCGTAGAGGCCGCCGACGGCCACCAACTCGTCGTGCCGGCCGCGCTCGACGATGCGGCCGGAGTCGATGACCAGGATCTGGTCGGCGTCGCGGACGGTGGACAGCCGGTGCGCGATCACCAGCGCGGTACGCCCCGTCAACGCGACGGACAGGGCCCGTTGCACCGCTGCCTCGCTCTCGGAGTCGAGGTGGGCGGTGGCCTCGTCGAGGATCACGATCGACGGGGCCTTGAGCAGCAGCCGGGCGATGGCGATGCGCTGCTTCTCGCCACCGGAGAAGCGGTAGCCGCGTTCGCCGACGGTGGTGGCCAGCCCGTCGGGCAGCGACCGCACCAGCTCGGCGACCTGCGCGCCCGCCAGGGCCGCCCACAGCTCGTCGTCGGTGGCGTCGGGCTTGGCGTAGCGCAGGTTCTCCGCGATGGACTCGTGGAAGAGGTGCGAGTCCTGGGTGACCACGCCGATCTCGTCGCGCAGGGAGTCGAGGGTGGCGTCGCGGACGTCCACGTCACCGACGAGCACCTGGCCGTCGGTCACGTCGTAGATCCGGGAGATCAGCATGGACAGCGTCGACTTGCCGGCCCCGGACGGGCCGACCAGGGCGACCATCTGGCCGGGCTCGACGCGGAACGACACGCCCTTGAGCACCGGCTCGTTGACCGTGCGGTCGAGGGTCGCGACCTCCTCCAGCGACGCGAGGGAGATCTCGGCGGCGGTGGGGTAACGGAACCGCACGTCGCGGAACTCGACCGTGCCGGCCCCACGCGGCACCGGCACGGCGTCGGTCTTCTCCTGGATCGCCGGCTGGAGGTCGAGCACCTCGAAGACCCGGTCGAAGGAGACCAGTGCGCTCATCACGTCGACCCGGACGTTGCTCAACGCGGTGAGCGGGCCGTAGAGGCGGGTGAGCAGCAGGGCGAGGGTGACCACGGTGCCGGCGCTGACGTCGCCGGTGACGGCCAGCCAGCCGCCGAGTCCGTAGGTGAGCGCCTGCGCCAGCGACGCGACCAGCAGCATCGCCACGAAGAAGGTACGCGAGTACATCGCGGACTGGATGCCGATGTCGCGGACCCGCTCGGCGCGGCCGGCGAACCGGCGGGCCTCCACCTCGGGCTGGCCGAACAGCTTGACCAGGAGCGCGCCGGCGACCCCGAACCGCTCGGTCATCGTCGCGTTCATCCTGGCGTCGAGGTTGTACGACTCGCGGGTGATCTCGGCGAGCCGTCGGCCGACCCGGCGGGCCGGGATGATGAAGATGGGCAGCAGCACCAGGGACAGGGCGGTGATCCGCCACGACAGGGTGAACATCACGGCGGCCGTGAGCACCAACTGGATGACGTTGCTGACCACACCCGACAGGGTGGAGGTGAACGCCCGCTGCGCGCCCAGCACGTCGTTGTTGAGTCGGCTGACCAGGGCGCCGGTCTGGGTGCGGGTGAAGAACTGCAGCGGCATCCGCTGCACGTGGTCGTACACCCGGGTGCGCAGGTCGAGGATGATCCCCTCGCCGATGCGCGCCGAGTACCACCGCTGCGCCAGGGACAGCAGCGCGTCGACCACGGCGAGCCCCGCGATGAACAGGGCGAGCCGGACGACCAGCGAGGCGGCCTCCGGGCCACCCCGGTTGATCGCGTTGATCACGTTGCCGGCGAGGACCGGAGTCGCCACGCCGATGCCCGCGGCGAGCACCACGGTGACCAGGAAGACGACGATGTCGCGGCGGTACGGCCGGGCGAAGGCGACGATGCGGCGGGCGACGCCGCGTTGCAGGCGATGGGTGGAGACCTCGTCGCGGTGGCGCATCGACCGGAGCATGCTCCACCCGCCCATGCCCCCACCGGCCATCGGGTTGGACACCGCTCACCTCCGGGTTCGTCAGGCTGACGGGACCGTCTCCGTCGATTCTCCCGACGCCTGTGACAACCTCGGTCGTAACCCGAATCTTCCCGAACGGCCCTTACCGGTCAGTCAGTCTCCCCGGCCGGCCAGATCCCGCAGTCGACGGGTCTGCGCCTCGCGCTCGGCCCGTTGCTGCTCGGCGGCGGATCGCGTGCCGGCCCCGGCGAGCAGCGCCTTGATCTCCACGACGGCGTTCCGGTTGTTGGCGAGCAGTCCGGCCGTGAGGTCGCGCACGGCGCCGTCCAGCTCGGCGTTCGGCACCACCAGGGTGGCCAGGCCGATGCGGTCCGCCTCGGCGGCGTCCATCCGCCGGCCGGTCGCGCAGATCTCCAGCGCGCGGGCGTAGCCGACCAGGTCGACCAGGCGTTTCGTGCCCGCCAGGTCGGGCACCAGCCCGAGGGTCACCTCGGCCATCGACAGCTTCGCGTCCTCGGCGAGCACCCGCAGGTCACAGGCGAGGGCCAGCTGGAAGCCGGCTCCGATGGCGTGCCCCTGCACGGCCGCCACCGAGATCACGTCCGGCCGGTGCAGCCAGGTGAAGCCGCCCTGGAGTTCGGCGATCCGGTCGGCGCACTCCTGCTCGGGCAGCGTGGACAGCTCCGCGAAGGAGCCCGGCCCGGACGCGCCCGCCACCGAGAGGTCGAGCCCGGCGGAGAACGCCCGGCCCTCGCCCCGGACGACCACCACGCGCACGTCGCCGGGCAGGTCACGGGAGAAGTCGCTCATCGCGCGCCACATCGCCGGGGTCTGCGCGTTGAGCACGTCGGGCCGGCACAACGTGACCGTCGCGACCGGCCCGTCGCATTCCAGCCGGACCCCGGTCGCCTCGGCGGTCACCGGGCGGCCCGGGTCACGGCGCTGATGCACGACGGCGACAGGCGGGTCACGCCTTCTTGCGACGCCGAGCGCCGCCACGCTGCCGCAACTGCACCCCGGACTCGGTGAGTACGCGGTGGATGAACCCGTAGGATCGGCCGGTCGAGGCCGCGAGCGCACGGATGCTCTCGCCCCCCGTGTACCGCTTGACGAGGTCCTTGGCGAGCGTCTGACGCTCGGCTCCGACGATCCGGCGACCCTTCTCAGTGCTGGTGGCTGTGCCAGTGGCTGCCATGCTGTGTCCTCACGTCCCAGACTGTGCGGTTCGGATACGGTCCCACCTATTAGACCGCCTCGAACGATCATGCGCCAGATATCAACTATTCGCCAACCGACACGCTATGCGATGTCGGGTACCCGATAGGTGATCCTCGTCTTCCGCTGCGACCGGGCGCGCCGGGGAGGCTCAGGCGAGTTCGACCAGTTCGAGCAGGTCGTCGCTCCAGGCGTCCTCGTCGCCGTCGGGCAGCAGGATCGCCCGGTCCGGCTTGAGCGCGAGGACCGCGCCGGGGTCGTGGGTGACCAGCACGATCGCGCCCGGGTAGCGGGCGATCGCGTCGAGCACCTGCTCCCGGCTGACCGGGTCGAGGTTGTTCGTCGGCTCGTCGAGCAGCAGCACGTTCGCCCCTGAGCAGACCAGGGTGGCCAGGGCCAGCCGGGTCTTCTCCCCGCCCGAGAGCACCCCGGCCGGCTTGGCCACGTCCTCACCCGAGAACAGGAAGGCGCCCAGGATCTTGCGCAGATCGGTGTCGGTCTGCTCGATGGCGGCGGCACGCATGTTCTCCAGTACCGTCCGCTCCACGTCCAGGGTCTCGTGCTCCTGGGCGTAGTAGCCCAACCGCAGCCCGTGCCCGGCGTTGACCTGCCCCGTGTCCGGCTGCAACAGGCCGCCCAGCATCCGCAGCAGGGTGGTCTTGCCGGCACCGTTGAGCCCGAGGATGGCCACCCGGGATCCCCGGTCCACCGCCACGTCCACGTCGGTGAAGATCTCCAGCGAGCCGTAGGACTTCGACAGGCCGCTCGCGGTCAGCGGGGTCCGGCCGCAGGGCGCCGGGTTCGGGAAGCGGACCTTGGCCACCTTGTCGGCGACCCGGACCTCCTCCAGGCCGGAGATCAGCTTCTCGGCCCGGCGGGCCATGTTCTGCGCGGCCACGGTCTTGGTGGCCTTGGCCCGCATCTTGTCGGCCTGGGCCATCAGCGCGCCGGCCTTCTTCTCGGCATTGGCCCGCTCGCGGCGACGCCGCCGCTCGTCGGTCTCCCGGGCCTCCAGGTACGCCTTCCAGCCCAGGTTGTACACGTCGACCACGCTGCGGGTGGCGTCGAGGAACCACACCTTGTTGACCACCGACTCCAGCAGCGCGCCATCGTGGGAGATCACGATGAGACCGCCCTTGTGGTTGGCCAGGAAGCCGCGCAACCAGGTGATCGAGTCGGCGTCGAGGTGGTTCGTGGGCTCGTCGAGCAGCAGGATGCCGCCGCCGTTCTCGCCGGCGTCGCGGAACAGGATCCGGGCCAGCTCGATGCGCCTGCGCTGACCGCCCGACAGGGTGCCGATGGTCTGCGCGAGCGCGCGGTCCGGCAGGCCGAGGTTGGCGCAGATGCGGGCGGCCTCCGCCTCGGCCGCGTACCCGCCGAGCGCGGCGAACTGGTCCTCCAGGGCGCCGTAGCGGCGGACCAGCTTCTCGTCACCGCCATCGGCGAGTTGCTGTTCCAGGTCGTTCATCTGCGACATCAGCACGTCCAGGCCCCGCGCGGAGAGGACCCGGTCCCGCCCGGTGACCTCCAGGTCGCCGGTGCGCGGATCCTGCGGCAGGTAGCCGATCGCGCTGCGGCGGTCGATCTGGCCGGCGTAGGGCTGCCCCTCGCCGGCCAGGACCTTCAGCGTGGTGGTCTTGCCGGCACCGTTGCGCCCGACCAGGCCGATCCGGTCACCGGGCTGCACCCGCAGCGTGGTGTCCGACAGCAGGATCCGGGAGCCGGCGCGCAGTTCGAGGCCGGTGGCAGTGATCATCTCGCAGGACTCGCTCTCGGGGTCTGGAAGGGCTGACTCGGGGCACGCGAAAGCGCCGGCGGGCTCGGGGCCCGTCGGCGCGGGGCGGTTCAGCCTTCGCAGAGCAGCACGCGACAAGTGTACCGGGCGCGCCCCGCGCCCTCCGCCGGATTACCAACCAAGATCATCGGGTACCGGATCGCCGTCCGGACCCGGTCCGGTACCGCAACCACCGACAAGAGGACGACAGGGCGATCGGGGTAGACATGGAGCTGAACGAGAACGCGCGGATCGACACCGGTCAGGTGGACGACCGGCGGGGTTCCGGTGGCGGCGGCGGCATCGGCGGGATCCCGATCCCGATCGGCGGCGGCCGGGGCAGCATCGTCGGAATCGTCGTCGCCGTGATCGTCGCCCTGGTCGGCGGCGGTTTCGGCCTCAACGCCGCCACCAACGGCGGCGGCGAACAGGGCGACAACACCTCGCTGGAGCAGAAGTGCTCCGCCGAGGACGCGCTGGAGCAGCTCGACTGCCGCAACGCCCTCTACGTCAACTCGATCCAGGCGTACTGGACCAACGCCCTGCCCCAGGCGTTCGGCGAGCGGTACCAGCCCACCGACACCGTCTTCTTCAGCCAGGCCGTGAACACCCGCTGCGGCCAGGCCGACTCCGGCGTCGGGCCGTTCTACTGCCCC